>JADLEU010000244.1 GCA_020845955.1 Anaerolineales bacterium | reverse complement strand
CGGCAGCGAGCCGCACGCTGGCCGGCGCCGGCAGCGCTAGCTGGCTTGGCGAGCGAGTCCCATCACCGCTGGACGCCGTGATCTTCTCAGCCGTCGTCGAGCCAGGTTCGTTTGCATTCCTGCCCGACCATCTGGTCCACGGCCGCGTCGTCGTCGCCGGCAGCGCGCACCTGGTGCGCGCACTAGCGGCGGCTCAGGAGACGACTGGCGGTGGACCCTGGCGGCTCGAGGAGATCGTATTTGCCCAACCTCTGGTCCTTCAGGCAGGTCAGCCTCGCCTGGCGCAGCTCATCTGGCAGCCTGAAGGTAGCGGGCGCTCGGCCGTGCTGGTTGCCAGCGCCGGGGCGGGCGACGCCCAGCCAGCCTGGATGAGACACCTGACTGGCTACGCCGTCCGAGCAGATCAGAGCGCCGCGGCTGAATCGAACACGGACCTTGCGCGGCTCCGAGGCGAGTGCCAGCGGTTCGCGGATCCTGACACCTTCTATGCCGAGCTCGCCGAGCGCGGCTACTACTTCGGCCCGGCGTTCCGGTGGATCGAGGCAGTTCACCAAGGCGAGGGCCAGGCCCTCTGCCGCCTGCGAGCGCCAACGCCGGTGGATGTGGCAGCTGGCACGCCCCTCCCGCCGGGGTTATTGGATGCTTGCCTGCAGAGCCTTTCGGCCACCATCGCGACCGCGGGCCTGCCGGTCTACGTGCCCTACAGCGTGGATCGGATCACCTTCTACGGCGCTCCGGCAAGCCCCACCTGGTGTCACGCCGTGGCTCGTGACACGCTGAACGGACAGGAGATGGTAGCGGGCGATGTGCGCCTGTACGACGAAGCCGGCCGCTTGGTGTTGGAAGTAGTCGGGCTGCATGGCCGCCCCATCAGCGCGGAGGACTTGCGCCGGGCCGGCACCGCAGCGGCGCCGGCAAGCAACCTTTTCTTTCAGGTGCAGTGGCCTGAAGCTTCGGCCGCCATGCCGGCGGCCGGGCCGGCCGGCGGTGTCTGGCTTCTCCTGGCTGATGGGGCAGGTGTTGCCGCCGCGCTGGCCAAACGGCTCGCGGCCAACGCGCGGACGGTTGTGTGTGTCCGTCCGGGTGATGCCTTTCGCCGCGTGGGCCAAGGCGAGTGGGAGATGCGCCCAGACGAGGCGAGTGACTACCGGCGGCTGCTGGCCGGGGTTGCGGAGAGTTACGGCGCAGCGGCATCGGAAGTCGTACACTTGTGGAGCCTGGAACCCGGCCACGCGGACCCGTTGGAGGCCCAACGGCTCGGCGGGGAGAGCCTGATCCTGTTGATCCAGGCCATTGCCGCCCGGGCTGGTCCACTGCCGCGTGTACGCGCCATCACGGCCGGCGCCGCCCCCGGTTACGCCGATAGCCGATCCGGCACAGCCTGGGCGGCGGCCGCGCTGTGGGGCCTCGGTCCGGTCATCGCGGCCGAATACCCCGAGCTGTGGGCCGGACTGGTTGACATCGACCCGCAAGACGCAGACGTGATTGCCGCCCTATGGGATGCGCTGTCGACGCCGGCTGGCGAGCAGCGCCTCGTGCTGCGCGGCCGCCTCCGCTACGCGGCCCGCCTCACGGCCGGGACCGCCTCCAGCGGCGCTCGCCCCGCGCCGCCAGACATCGTTCCAGATGCCACCTATTTAATCAGCGGCGGCCTTGGGGCGCTGGGGATGGTAGTGGCCAGGTGGCTGGTAGCCCGGGGCGCGCGGCATCTCGTCTTGCTGGGCCGCAGCGCCCCAGACGAGCCGGCCGCAGTTGCCATCGCCGCGTTGGCCGAGACCGGCGTGCAGGTAGCGGCAAGAACTGTCGACATTGCTTGGCCTGAACAGGTCGAACAACTCCTGGCCAAGGTCAGGACGACTATGCCGCCCCTACGCGGCGTCTTTCACCTGGCCGGCGTGCTGGAGGATGCGACCCTGGCCCAAGTGACCGTGGGCCAGTACCGCCGCGTCCTTGCGCCCAAGCTGGCCGGCGCCTGGAACTTGCACCGCCTGACGCTCGACGACAGGCTGGATTATTTCGTCCTCTTCTCGTCGGCAGCAGCGCTTCTAGGCCCGCCCGGCCAGGCCGCCTATGCCGGCGCCAACGCGGCCCTTGACGCGCTGGCCCACGTTCGTCGTGACTCCGGACTGCCGGCTCTTTCGATCAATTGGGGACCCTGGCAGGGCGGGGGGATGATCCGGGGCAGTTCCAATCATCCGCGGCGCTGGGGCCTTGAGCCGCTGGCGCCTGACCTGGCCTTGCGCGCTCTGGAACAGGCCCTGGCGCTTGATCTTGCTCAGGTTGCAGTGATGGCCTGGCAGCCAGCCGCACTCCAGCCCCAGGCGCTCAATGCGGGCGGGTCGTCCTTCCTGACCGAGTTGCTGCCATCGCCCCCGGCTGGCGAGGCCGGCATGGCCGCGGCCCCGCGCACCCGGCTGGCGCAAGCTCCGGCCGCGCGGCGGCGCGGCTTGCTGCTGGAAGAGCTGCAGCGGGAGGCGGTTCGGATCTTGGGGCTGCCGCGCAGTGCCGTGTTGGACACGCAGCAGCCGCTCAACGAGTATGGGCTTGACTCGCTCATGGCGGTGGAGTTGCGCAATGCCGTTGTTCGCCTGGTGGGTCAAGCCGTGCCGGTCACGTTCCTGTTCGACTATCCGACATTGGAGGCGGCGGCGAACTACCTGTTGGCTACTGTCTTCCACCTGGAGACGGAAGCGCCGCTGCCAGATGAGACGGCCAGGCCCGCCGGTCTGGAGCGCCAGATCGCCGGTCTCAGCGAGGCCGAAGCCGAGGCCAGGCTGGCTGCGGCACTGGCGGCGCTGAGGGCCGGCGATCCACAATGAAAGCCGCCGCTGGTAAGGCCATGACTGATACGACCGACCCACGCGAGCTGCTGAAAAACGCCCTGCGCGAGCTGCAAGCATTGCGCCGCCGGCTCGAGGCAGTTGAGCGCGACCGAGACGAACGGCCGGCCGTCATTGGGGCGGCGTGCCGCTTGCCGGGTGCGAACAGCCTCGAGGCCCTCGCCAGCCGCGACTCGGCCAAAGCGACCGCGCTGCCCGAAGTCCCCGCTATTGATCATCGCCTCTTTGGACTGGTCGACGTGGCGCGCGCGGGGCTGGCGCCGCACTTGCGTCTGCTGCTCGTAACCGGCTGGGAGGCCTTCGAGCAGGCAGGCTGGCCGCCCCCGAAGCTGCCGGCCGAGCGCGTGGGCATCTACATCGGCATCGGCGGGAGCGAGGTTCAGCACGAGGCCGCCGGCCTCGTGCTGCCCGCGCTCGGGTCGGCCCAAGTCCTGGCCCGAGCGTTTGGCCTGCGCGGGCCAGTCGTCAATGTGGACGCGGGCGACGCTTCCGCGCTGGCCGCTGTTGGACTGGCCTGCCGGGCCTTGTTGGCGCGCGAGATTGACTTTGCCCTCGCCGGCGGCGTGGCCCTGGTCGAAGGCGCTAAAGGGGCCGGCGAACCGGCCGGTTGCGGCCTGGTGATCCTCAAGCGCCTCGCTGAGGCAGTCGCCGAGCGCGACGGGATCGTGGCCGTGGTTCAGGCGTGGTCGACGTCGCTGCCTGGAGACGTTCGGCCGGCCTTAGAACTCAACCAGGCCGTCTCAGAGGCGGGGGGCGTGGTGGATGGCAGCCGCCATGCCGCCGGCGAGGTCGGCCTGGCTGCGGTGGATGGACTGACCGAAGTTCACAAGGCCGAGGTAGGCCACCTCAAGGGCCTGGCCGCCCTCCTGCGCGCGCTGCTGGCCGTCCAGCCCGGCAAGGGCAGCGAGACGGCCCTGGCCATCGCCGCCGGGCACGCCAGCCAGGCTTCCATCGCGGTCCAGGCTGCCCCCGCTGTGCCCGAGCCAAACGATCGGGGGCCTTATCTGCTGCTGCTGTCTGCCCAAGATGGCCCAGCGCTGGAAGCCTCAGCCGGCCGGTTGGCGGCCCATCTGCAGGTTCGGCCCGAGGCTGAACTGGGCCGGATTGCCTTTACGCTGCGCGCCGGACGCGCGCACCTGGCCCACCGCCGCTATGTCATCGCCCATGACCGCCAGCAGGCCATCGACGCCTTGCAGGGACCTCCTTCCGAGCAGGCAGCCTGTCAGCAGCCGGGGCGGGCGCCCGTATTCCTCTTCCCGGGGCTCGGCAGCCAATATCTCAACATGGCGCGCGGCCTTTACGACGGCGAACGCGTGTTTCGGGATGTCGTGGATCAATGCGCCCAACTGCTCCAACCTCACCTCGAAGCTGATATCCGTTCGATCATCTTTGCGGCGAGCAGTGGCGCGGCGAGCGGCGCCAGCGGCGCCGGAAAGCCCGACCTGCGCAAGATGCTCCGCCGCCAGGATGGGCCAGTTGATCCAGCCGCGGCCCGGCTCGATCAGACCATCTACGCGCAGCCGGCCCTGTTTGTGGTGGAATACGCCCTGGCCCAGCTCCTGGCCGCATGGGGCCTCCGGCCAGCCGCCATGCTCGGCTACAGCCTGGGTGAGTATGTCGCCGCCTGCCTGGCTGGCGTCGTGTCGCTGGAAGACGCGCTCGCCTTGGTAGCGGCGCGAGCCCGCCTGATCGCGGCCCTGCCGGCCGGTAAGATGGCCGCCGTTCCCCTGCCAGAGGCGGCGGTCGCGCCGCTGCTGCGCGGCGGCCTGGAGATCTCCGCGGTTAATGGGCAGTCCCTGTGCGTCATCGCGGGCGAGCCCGCGGCGGTTGAGGCGTTGGCGGCCAGCCTGGCCCGCGACGCTATTGCTGCGCAAGTGCTGCCGGCGACCCACGCCTTCCATACGACGATGCTCAGGCCGATGGCGGAGCCCTTCCGGCAAGCCCTTGGCCAGGTCAGGCTAAACCCGCCAGCCGTGCCCTACATCTCGAACCTGACCGGCGACTGGATCACTCCCGCGGAAGCCACCTCCGCCGACTACTGGTTGGAGCACGCCTGCCGGCCGGTGCGGTTTGCCGCTGGCATCGAGGCCCTGCACAAGGCGGGCCACGAGCTGCAGCTCGAGGTCGGCCCTTCTCAGGCCCTTACCAGCCTGGCCGGCGCGGTCGCGCGGGAACTTGGCGCCGGCGCGCGCCCTATCCCGACGATGCGTTGGGACTATGACCCTCAGCGCGACAGCGACGTCCTGCACAAAGCCGTCGGCGAGTTGTGGCTGGCCGGCGCCACGCTCGATTGGGGCAGCTTCCGCCCGTCTCGGCGGATTTCCGCGCCTGGCTATGCATTCGACCACGCGGAGGCTGCTCGCCAGGATCAGCCAGCGGCGACACAGGCGGGCGCCACCCCCACGGAGCTAGCGCTGGCCGAGCTTTGGCGCGACTTGCTCAAAGTATCGGAAGTGGACCCGCGCCGCACGTTCTTTGAGCACGGCGGTAATTCCCTGCAGGCGGCACAGCTAATCTTTCGCATCAAGAAGGCTTTTGGCGCCACGCTGCGCCTGCGGGCGCTGTTCGAGGCGCCTGGTCTGGCCGCGATGGCCGGCCTGATTGATGGGCAGATCGCATCGCCTGCCATCTCGCCGTCCGAAAGCGGCACCGCCAGCCGTGCTCCAAGCGCTGCTGGCGGGCTGGCCATCACCCTGCCGAACGGCTTGGACCTCCTCTGCCAGAACCGGCAGGAGGTGGGCCATTTCTATGAGGACATCTTCGTCGACCGCGTCTACGTCCGGCGTGGCATTCGCCTGCCGGCCGGGGCCGTCGTCTTTGACGTGGGCGCTAACATTGGCCTGTTCAGCTTGTTTGCCCACCTCGAAGCCCCTGGCGCGCGGTTGTACGCCTTTGAGCCGGTCCCCGCTGTTTGCGAGTTGCTCCGGGCCAATCTAGAGCGGCATGGGGCGAACGCCAGGGTGTATAATTGCGCCCTTGCCAGCAGGCCAGGCACAGCCGAGCTAACCTACTACCCAAGGAGCACCGGCATGTCGTCGCTCTATGCCAACCTGGCCGAAGAGCGGGCGGTGCTGGAAACCGTGCTGCGTAACCAGATGCGGCGCGGCGAAAGCGAGTTGGCGCCGCTTCTGGCTCACGCCGGGGACTACCTGGCGGAGCGCTTGAGAGAAGAGCGCTTCCTGGTTCGCCTGCGCACGCTTTCCGACGTCATGGCCGAGGCTGAGGTCGAACGGATTGACCTTTTGAAGATAGATGTCCAGAAGGCCGAGCTGGAGGTGCTGCTGGGCCTGGCTGACGGCGATTGGCCTCGGGTGCGGCAGATCGTCGTCGAAGTGCACGACATCGACGGCCGCCTGAACCGCCTGCGCCGGATGCTGGAAGGGCGCGGCTTCCAGGTGGAAACCGACCAGCAAGCCCTCTATGTTGGCTCACCGATCTACCTGCTGTATGGACGCAATACGTAGCACGGGTGTTGTTGGCGCCGGCGTCATGGGGATTGGCGTCGCGCAGTCACTGGCCCAGGCCGGCTATCGCGTCGTCCTGGTGGATGTGGTCGAAGCCGCGCTGCGGAAGGCCAGGGACGCGATCTACCGGGGGGCGCGCTTTCACCACCTGCTCCGGCAGGGCGCCCCACAACAGAACGCTGACGAGGTGGTCGGCCGTATCGCCTTTGCGACCGAGGCAGCCGCGCTGGCTGAAGCAGATTTCGTCATTGAGAACGTGACTGAGGACTGGGCCGTCAAGCGGCCAGTCTACGCGGTTCTTGACCGCCTTTGCCCCGAGCGCTGCATCTTCGCCGCCAACACCTCGGCCATCCCGATCACGCAGATTGGCGGGGCAACCCAACGGCCCGACCGCGTGCTCGGCATGCACTTTATGAACCCGGCGCCGCTCAAAGACACGGTCGAGGTCATCCGGGGCTTTCGCACTTCTGACGCGACCCTGCAGGTGGCGGAACAGTTGCTGCGCAGCTTGGGCAAAGCGAGCGTCGTCGTAAACGACTCGCCCGGCTTCGTCTCCAACCGTGTGCTGATGCTGACCATCAACGAGGCCATCTTCCTGGTCCAGGAGGGTGTCGCTTCTGCTGAAGACGTGGATAAGATCTTCAGGCAGTGCTTCGGTCACACGATGGGCCCCTTGGAGACCGGGGACCTGATCGGCCTGGATACCATCCTGCTCTCGCTGGAAGTCCTGTGCGAGCACTTCGGCGACTCGAAGTTCCGCCCCAGCCCCTTGCTGCGCAAGATGGTCTACGCCGGCCTGTGCGGCCGCAAATCGGGCCGGGGCTTCTACGAGTATGCCTGAATGCGGCGCGCGAGCGCCGAACCCGGCGGCATTGCACTCGATGCCAGCGCAGCACCAACCGTGAATAGGTGCGGGTTGCCATGTCTGAAGCGCCGACCAAGAAAAAGATCGCCAGTTTTCTCGCGCGCCACCTGCGCACCGCCGAGCTCGACGGCGACGAGGACATCTTTGCCGCCGGCCTGGTCAACTCTCTCTTCGCGATGCAGATTGTGCTCTTTGTCGAAAAGGAGTTCAGCGTGACCGTGGAGAACGACGACCTGCAGCTGGACAACTTCCGCTCGGTCAACGCCATCGCCGGGTTTGTCGCGCGCAAGCAGGCGGCGCTGGCTGCCTCCTGAGCCGGCAGCCGCGGTCACGCCGCCACGCTGAAGCTACTCCCGCGACGGTTGCCGTGAAGATCGAGCTGACGGACCAGCAGCGCGAAAACCAGCAGCGCTTCCAAGCTTTTGTGGAGCGCGAGGTGATGCCGCGCGCCGAGGTCTACGACGAGAGCGGCGTCTTTCCCGATGACCTGGCGCTGGCGATGGGCCGCGCCGGCCACCTGGGCGCGCTGGCGCCGGTCGAGTACGGTGGGCTCGACCTGGATATGATCTCGTTTGGCCTGCAAAACGAAGCGTACGGCCGCGGCTGCGCATCGGCCCGCAGCTTGCTCACGGTCCACAACATGGTCCTCGCCTCTGTGCTTCGCTGGGGCAGCGCGGCGCAGAAAGCTCGCTGGCTGCCAGGCCTGGCAGCTGGCCAGAGCCTGGCGGCCTTTGCCCTGTCGGAGCCCGAGAGCGGCAGCGACGCCAACAGCCTGCAGACTTACGCCGTGCTCGAGGGCGACCACTACTCACTCCACGGCAGCAAGAAGTGGATTACTTTCGGCCAACTGGCCGGCCTCTTCCTGGTGTTCGCCAAGCTGCATGGCAAGACCACCGCTTTCCTGGTGGAGCGGGGAAGCCCCGGGCTGGCCGTCGAGGCCATTAGCCCCATGGGCGGCTGCCGCGCCGCCATGTTGGCCGAGCTGCGCCTCGATGGCTGCCGGGTGCCCGCCGCGAACTTGCTCGGCCGGCCCGGCCTGGGCTGGACCTACGTCGCCAACGCCGCCCTGGACAACGGGCGCTATAGCGTGGCCTGGGGCTGCGTCGGCCTGGCGCAGGGCTGCCTGGAGGCCTCGCTGGCCTACGTGAACCGGCGTCGCCAATTCGGCGCGCTCTTGAGGGAGCACCAGCTCATCCAGGCGATGGTGGCCGACATGGTGGCCGGCGTTGAGGCGGCGCGCCTGTTGTGCTTCAAAGCCGGTTATCTCCAGGAGATCGGCGACCCGGGCGCCATCCTGGCGACCTCGCTGGCCAAGTATTTCGGCGCCCAAAACGCGGCGCGGGTGTCCGGCGCCGCCGTGCAGATCCACGGCGCCAACGGCTTTAGCCGTGTCTTCCCGGTCCATCGCCATTGGCGCGATGCCAAGGTGATGGAGATCATCGAGGGCAGCACCCAGATACAGCAGATGATTATCGGCCGGGCGTCGGCCGCGGGCTAAGGCGCGCCCGCAGCGCGGCGACGGCAGCCTGCTCACTGAGCGCGTGTTGGCATGGAATGTGCGACCTTCGATCTGACCGGAAAACGGGCCCAAGCAAGATCCATTAAGTGCGTCGTCTGGGACCTTGACGACACACTCTGGCAAGGCATCCTGCTGGAGGATCGCCAGGTGACCCTACGGCCGGGTATCGCGGGGATCGTCAAGGCGCTGGACGAGCGCGGCATCCTTCAATCGATCGCCAGCCGGAACGACGCCAGGCAGGCGCTGGCCCAACTCCGCGCCTTCGACCTGGACGAGTACTTCCTCTTTCCCCAGATCCACTGGAATGCCAAGTCGAGCTCCGTCCAGGCGATCGCCCAGGCGCTCAACCTCGGTCTGGACAGCTTTGCCTTTATCGACGACCAGCCATTTGAGCGTGACGAGGTCGCCAGCGCCTGCCCCCAGGTGCTGTGCCTCGACACCGCCGCGATCGACACCCTGCTCGACTGGCCGGATTTCACCCCACGCTTTGTCACCGAGGACTCGCGCCGCCGCCGCCAGATGTACCTCAGTAACCTGGCGCGCGACCAGGCCGAGGCCGCGTTCGCCGGGCCGGCGGCGGGGTTCCTGGCCACGTTGGGAATGGTCCTGACCCTGGAGCCGGCCGCCGAGGGCGACTTGCGGCGAGCCGCCGAGCTGACGCTGCGCACCAACCAGCTCAACACGACCGGCGATACCTACGACTACGACGAGCTGAACGCCTTGCGGCGCTCGCCCGGCCACTTGCTGTTGATCGCCGGGCTGGACGACAAATACGGCACGTATGGCCGCATCGGGCTGGCGCTGGTCGAACGCGGTGCCGAGGTCTGGACGCTCAAGCTGCTGCTGATGTCGTGCCGGGTCGTGTCGCGCGGCGTTGGGGGCCTTGTGCTGGCCCACATCATGCGCCGGGCGAAAGCGGCCGGCGCGCGGCTGCGCGCTGAGTTCGTCCCCAATGGCCGCAACCGCCAGATGCTGATTACCTACCGCTTTGCGGGCTTTCAGGAGGTGGGTCAGGTTGGGGATCGGACTCTCCTCGAGCACGACCTGGCCGCTATCCCGCCTGACCCGCCATACGTAAAGCTGGTAGCGCCCGAGACGGCCCGCGATACCTGAACTGCCCCTTCGCCATGGACCGGCTGTTGCGCTCGCATCCCTGTCTGGTCGTGCGAGTTTGCTGGCTGTGAACGTCGCCAGGCGGGGCGAATGGACAGATAGGAGGTCCTGTGATTGATCAAGAGCTGGCACGGCTGATCGTGGAGCAAGGCGCCATCCCCGGCAAGGAGTTTGCGCTCAGCAAGCTGCCCGCGGTCGTCGGCCGGGAGCTGACCTGCGACATTCACCTCCCGAGCGGCCACGTGTCGCGCCGCCACGCCCGCCTGTCTCGCGACGGTGCCGATTACGTGATAGAGGATCTGGGAAGCAGCAACGGCACTTTCGTGGGTGGCGAGCGGCTGGCCGCGCCCCGTGTGCTGAAGAACGGCGATGAGATCCTCCTCGGCTCTGAGGTCGTCCTGCGCTTTGCCCTCCCAGAGCCTCCACCCGCCACGCTCATCAGCCAGGTCAGCCAGGCAGCGCCGGCCGCGGCGCCAGAGATGGCTACCCAGGTCAATCTGCAGCGGGCCGCTATCCCTCCGGAACGGCCGCCCTTGCCGCCATCGCCGCCCCGATTGCTGGTGACGACTTCTGGTGAGACGAGCCGCTACGATCTAACGGCGAGTGAAATCACAATCGGCCGCGCGGACGAGAACGACATCGTCGTGGCCTGTCCCTTTGTCTCGCGCAAGCACATTCGCCTGGTCAGCACGCCCGACGGCTACGTCCTGCACGTGCTGCCGTCAGTCACCAACCCGGTCCTCCTGGCTGGCCGGCCTGTCACGGCGCCGGCCCTCCTGCGCGATGGCGACGAGTTGGTCATTAGCCCTGCCACGCCCGACCAGAGCGTCGTCTTCCGCTTCGAAGCCGGGCTGGTGGCCCAGGCGCCAGCGGCGGCTATGGCGCTGCCGGCCGATCCGCAGATGACGGTGGTCCAACGGGCGCCCGCCCAGGCGGCGCCGGGCGGGCCAGCGACCATGATCGGCCAGGAATTGCCTTTGCCTGCGGTCGCGGCAGCCCAACTCGTGGTGACCATCGCCGGCCGGCCGCCGCAAATCCACACGCTGCGTTCCCAAGATGCCCGCCTGGGCCGCGCACCGGATAACGACGTCGTCGTCAACGCGGAGGCCGTGTCTGAGCACCAGGCTCGGCTGCGCTGGACCGGCGATGGCTTTGAGCTGCTGCCCTCGCCCGACGCCGCGCGCCCGATCCTGCTCGACGGCAAAGCTGTCAGCGAGCCGGCGCGCCTGCACCACGGCGCTCGGCTGCGCATTGCCGGCGCCCAGCCGGGTGAGCGCGTATCCATGGTCTATCTCTCCCCCGACGACGGCCAGGAGGCAACCCAGCGCACAATCGTTTTCAAGCAAAAGGGCCGCCTGACGATTGGGCGGGATGCCGGCAACGACATCGTCCTCGACGCGCCGGTCGTCTCGCGCTATCACGCCCTGGTTGAGAAGGTCGGCCAGCGCTATCGCGTTCAGGACCTGCGCAGCTCCAACGGCACGTTCGTCAACGGCCGCGCTGCCGATGGCGAGGTTTGGCTTAAGCCACGCGACACCATCCGCATCGGCCCTTATCGCTTTGTGATGGGCGAAGACGAGTTGGCCCAGTTTGACGAGAGTCACGGTGTCCGCATCGAGGCCGTTAAGCTGAATAAGTGGGTCCGCAAAGACCTTAACCTGCTGCAGGACATTTCGCTGGTCTTTCAGAAGCGCGAGTTTGTCGTCGTCGTCGGCCAAAGCGGCGGCGGCAAGTCGACCCTGGTCGACGCCATCTCGGGCTACCGTCCGGCTACGCACGGCCAGGTCTTCGTCAACGACGTGGACGTCTATAAGAATTTCGACGTCATCCGTCACAACATCGGCTTTGTCCCTCAAAAGGACATCATCCACATGGATCTGTCGGTGTATGAGGCGCTCAGCTACGTCGCCCGGCTGCGCATGCCGTCTGACACGACCCCTGACGAGCGCCACCAGCGCGTGATGGAGGTGCTGGAGGAGCTCGACCTGGCGCACCGCAAGGATGTTAAGATCGCGGGCCTCAGCGGCGGGCAGCAAAAGCGCGTGTCGATCGGTGTGGAGCTATTGACCAAGCCAGGCCTCTTCTTCCTCGACGAACCAACCTCCGGCCTCGATCCCGGCACCGAGACGGCGCTGATGCAACTCATGCGCCGGCTGGCAGACCAGGGCCGCACCATCATCCTGATCACCCATGCGACCAAGAACGTCATGTTGGCCGACAAGGTGGTCTTCCTGGCCCGGGGCGGCTACGTGGCTTGGTTCGGCCCGCCGGACGAGGCCCTGGAGTACTTCGACCAGTTTCGCAGCCCGCGCGACCGGCGCGCCGGGCCGATGGAATTCGACCAGATCTACAACTTGTTGGACGACCCGGCCAACGGCTCCCCGGCCGAATGGGGCGAGCGCTATCGCCAGCAGCCGGCCTATCAAGAATATGTCGTCCAAGCGCTGCAGGAGCGCACGCCCCAGGCCGCCCAAGTCATGGCCGCGACGGCCAAGAAGCAGCAGCGCCAGCAGGTCTCGGCTCTGCGCCAGTTCCTCATCCTCTCGGCCCGCAACGTGCGCATTCTGACGCGCGATCGCTCCAGCCTGATCCTCATGCTGATGACGGCGCCGGCCATCGCCCTGCTGGACTTTGTCTTGGCGATCGGCCAGGGGCGCAATCCCTTCGCCTTTGCCGATGGCGATATCAACAACGTCATCGTCTCGTTGATCGTGCTGATCAACAATGGCATCATGGTGGGCGGCCTGTCGCAGATGCGCGAGCTCGTCAAGGAGCGGGACATCTATAAACGCGAGCGCATGGTCAACCTGCGCCTGGTCCCGTACATCCTGTCCAAACTCTGGGTAGCGGTCGCCCTGTCGCTCTATTCAGCCATCTTCTTCGTGCTCATCCGCAACCTGGCTTTCGATATGCCCGGTGGCTGGCAGGAAATCCTGCTCATGTACGCGACGATGTTCCTGCTGATTATGGCTGGCTCGATGTTGGGTCTCTTCGCCTCGGCCTTGTCGCCCAACGCCAACGCCGCGCCGCTGGTGCTGATCCTGTTCCTGGTGCCGCAAATCGTGCTGAGTGGCGCGATGGTGCCCTTGCCCCAGGAACAGACGGCCATTGCCTCGAGCCGCTGGGCCTTCCAGGCCATCATGGCGATTAATGGGGCCGGCTCCGACGTTGACCGAGACGTCTGTTGGAAACTGACGCCAGAAGAGCAGGACGACCTGAGCGACGAGGAGATTGAGGCGCGCGGCTGCAATTGCTCCGGCGTTAACGCCCTGCGCCAGGCGAGCTGCAGCTTTCCCGGCCTGGGCGAGTATTACGATGCGGCCATTGATACGGCCGACCCGATTGAGCCGGACGCCCTGCGCCCGGAGCCTGAACCGCTGGCGCTGCCGCCCCAGCCGGAACAGCCGGATAACTTGCAGAACCCTGTGGCTGTGGCTGCCTATCTGCAAGCCTTACAGGACTACATGGATCAGGTCAACGCGCTGCGCGACGACTTTGAGGCTGATCTGGACGCCTACCGCCTGGAGGCCGAGGCCTATCAGGATGCCATGATCGGCTACCAGGAGGAATTGGCCGAGCTGGAAGTGGCTCGCGCCACTGCCAAGGGTTCGGCCAGGGCCCGGATCCGCATCTTCTACGATGATTTCGGCTGGACCTTTGTCGACAAAGAGAGCGCCGACTACTACCGGACCCTGTTCCTTACCTGGGGCGCCCAACTGGGCATCATCCTGGTCCTATTCGTAGCTACCATACTTCTGCAGCGGCGGTGGGATGTGACCTGAAGGACTTTAGGAAGCGTAGCGCGGACCGGCCGCCAGCACAGCGCATCATTGCGCTGCCAAGCGCGTTCTACGGCGCGATGGAAAGGCCGTGCTCTGTTGATGCCTGGCGCTGGGCTGGGCGCGTGCGCGGGCCTCCCGATGTAATCTGCGCTTACCGGCGCGCCCTCGAAGCCGGCGCGCGTGTGGCATGAGATTGCGCATGGCCGTCCGAGGTAACGTATGCCCACCCCGCGCTACATATTCATTGGTGGCATCGTTCGCACCGGCACCGATCTGCTGCGCAACGCCTTCAATGCCCTCCCGGATGTTCGGCTGGCCGGCGAGACTCACTATCTGGGCGACCCGGCGATCCTGACCCTGGTGCGGCAAAGCGTCACCCGGCAGCTACCACAGCCGGCACCCCCTGACCAGGCGTACTATCTGTGGCGCCTTAGCCGCTACGGCACGCGTCGCAAGTCAATTGGTTCGGAGGGAATCCCAACCGAGACCGGCGCGGAGCTGATCGTCAACCACATCTATGATCACCTGGGCCAGTCCGATCGCGCGTTCTGGCACTGGCTGGTCAACAACGTCGAGCGCCAGGCGCTGCTGGCCAACTTCCTCGCGGGTGAGCGCACAGACGGCGCTCTATTTGAGTTGCTTCTTTCCTTATACGCCGCGGGCGCGCCGATCCGGGGCGAAAAGACGCCCGCTCACCTTTTCAACGTGCCGACCTTGCTGGCCTGGTTTCCAACCGCGAAGTTTGTGCACATGCTGCGCGATCCGCGGGCGGTCTTTGTGTCGCAGCGGCGCAAGAAGGCCAACACGCCGGATGTCAGCCGGCTCTACCAGCTTTTCCGGCGAACGCCGGCCAGTTACGACGTCTACCTGAGCCTGGGCATAAGCATCAGTTGGCTGCGGGCCACTTCGCTGCATGCTTATTATCAGCGCGCCTATCCTGACCGGTATTGTCTGCTGCGGTTCGAGGATTTGATTGTCCAGCCTGAGGCGCAATTGCGGCAGTTGTGCCAGTTCGTCGCGATCGACTTCGACGAACGCATGCTCCAGCGCCGGGTTGTGAATTCGAGCTACGTGCCGCGAAACCAGGTCATGGGCTTTGACCCATCCGTGGTCACGCGCTGGCGCCAGCACATCCATCCGCTGACAAAGCGCTGGTTTGCGCGGCTGTGCGGCAGCCGGCTTTCCCGGTTTGGTTACTCGGACTAACCCGCCAGGCGCCGCTGGGGAATGGTCAAATCAACGCGCTAGCCCTCGCCGGGCGGCGCCTCGATCGCGGGCGGTGCGGCGGCTCTGGCCCGGCGGCCATTCGCCTTCGGCGCGGCGAATGACTTTAGCACCTCGGCAACGCCAGCCGGCCGGTCTGCCAGGGCCCCGTGGAGGCTGCCCGCGGGATGATGCCCAACTCGAATTGGGTAATGGTGGCGACACATTCAGGTTGGCTGTGGCCAGCTGACGAGCCAGCCGGCGCTGATTGCCTGGATGATCGAGTTGCTCGAGCTGGGCGCGGGCGATCGGGTGCTGGAGAGTGGCACTGGATCAGGCAATCAGACCGCCATCTTGGCCGAGTTGGGCTGTGTGGAGGTCTACAGCCTGGAGATCATCCCCGAACTGGATGGTGAAGCGCTGAGTCCAGTGGCCTTTGCGCCGCTGAGGGCAGAGGGCGGGTTTCGCGGGTTCGGCTGCGCTCGGATGCGTAGTGTAGGACAAACACCGAGCAGGTGTCGGTCATTACCCGATAGCCGCGGCTTCCGGCTTAGACTAAGTTTATGGAAGGTTAGCGCTGGCCGCAAGGCCGGCCAATTGGGTCGATAACCGCGCCGGCCCAGCCTGAATTTTCGTGGGGCGTTGGCGTCTCTTAACACTAGCAGGACTTGATTAAGGCCGGGCTTGGCTGGATAACGGATTCCAATTGGGCAGGCGTTGACAGCGTTGGTGAATGGTCTTAGGATAGCTCATACAGCAGCGAGTTGCCGACCAGTTGAGAAGGGGGCCCTGATCTCTGGGAATGTCATAGCGTAAGTTTCGGGGAACAGAGACTTTGTGACAAGCTGCGACGATCTGGCAACCTAAATTGGTCGCTTACCAGCCCGACAGGCTGGGATGGTTCCCAGGGAGCAAATAGCGAAACCGGCTTATGGCCGGTTTCGCGTTTAATGCAAGCTGCCCCAGCGGGATGGTGGCCCGCCGGGGCGGTGCACTTCGAGCATGGGTAGGCCCTGGGCGCACGGTTGCTATTGTACCTCGGAATTCAAACGGCACTCTAACGCTGACGACTGCCGGCAGGCGTCACAGGTCTTGTGCTAAAGGTTGCTAGTCGAGCCGCAGCGGCGATCGGCGGGCGAAGGTGCCCAGCCGATATTCTGCCATCGCGGCGACGGTGAGCCGGGGCACGAAAGAATAACCGTATGGTAACCACGTATCGGGTCGGAAATATCGTTAAGCCCAGGACAAGCGTACCAGCGCATCCGGGACGCGCTGCGCAGGCCGCGGAGCTGGCGCCGGCAATTCTGCCGCGTGACTATGCCTCCGGCGATGACACCAGCCTCATTGCCGGCTGTCTGCAAGGAGACGGCCGGGCTTGGGACGTGCTTGTGGAACGCTACAGCCCGTTGGTCTATTCGCTGCCTCGCCGGATGGGGCTTTCGGCCGCCGATACGGAGGATGTCCTGCAGAACGTCTTTACGATCGTCTTCCGCCGCCTGGATAGCCTCAAGAACCACAAGTGCCTGGCCGCCTGGCTGATCACCATCACGCGCCGTGAGTACATGCGCTATAGCCAACGGGCGCCCGACCACGCGGAACTCGAGGACGAAGTCGTCGACGGCGGCAATCGCTTGGGCGATCATGTCGAGGAGCGCGAACGCCAGCTGCTGGTTCACCAGGCCCTAAACCGGCTCGACACGACCAGCCGGGCGCTCTTAGTGGCCTTGTTCCTAGAGCACCCAACGCCCAGCTACAGCGAGATCGCCCGCCGCCTTGGCATGGCGGTGGGCAGCATCGGCCCGGCCCGCGCCCGCAGCCTGAAGAAACTGGAGGCCCAACTGGCCGAGTTGGACCCGGATTGGGTGTGCTTGAGCGGGCTTGACGAGTGAGTGTGCTCTTCACCCAGGTGGGAATACAGCCTTGATCTCCGCAAGTGTTGCCCTGGTTCACCCAACCGCTGAGGTCTCACCCGAAGCCTTGATTGGCGCGGGCACACGCATCTGGCACCAGGCCCAGGTTCGCGAGGGCGCGCGCCTGGGTTGCGACTGCATCGTGGGCAAAGGCGTGTATATTGATTTCGGCGTGCAAGTCGGCGACAAGGTTAAGATCCAAAACGGCGCCTTGCTTTACCACGGCCTGACGGTGGAATCAGGCGTCTTTATTGGCCCAGGCGCTTGCATGGCCAACGACCTGTACCCGCGCGCCATTACGCCCGAGGGCCGTCTGAAAGGCAACGACGATTGGGCCGTCGGGCCGACCCTCATCTGCTATGGCGCCTCCATCGGCGCCGGCGCCATTGTGCTTCCGGGTGTGACCATCGGCCGGTTCGCATTAGTGGCAGCCGGCGCAGCCGTGACGCGCTCGGTGCCCGAGCACGGTCTGGTGGCCGGCGTGCCCGCGCGTCTGATCGGCTACGCGTGCGAGTGCGGCCGTCCAATGAAGCTATCGCCCCCGGGCTGGCATTGTCCGGCCTGCGGCCGGGAGCTCCAGCCCGGTGAGGCCCACGCATGATCCCAATTGCCCGGCCGCTCATCGGCGCGGAAGAGACCGCCCTGGTTCTAGAAGTGCTCAATTCGGGCCAGTTGGCGCAAGGGCCCCGCGTCCACGAATTTGAGGCCCGCTTTGCCGATTGGGCGGGGTCCCGCTATGCCGTAGCCACCTCCTCCGGCACGGCGGCGCTGCATGTGGCCTTGCTGGCCCACGAAATCGGGCCAGGCGCTGAGGTCATCACCACCCCCTTCAGCTTTATTGCTTCGGCCAATTGCGCGCTCTACGTGGGGGCGCGGCCCGTCTTCGCCGACATCGAACCGGACTACTTTACACTTGATGCGGAGCAGGTGGCGAGCAAGTTGACGCCGCAAACCCGCGCCCTGATCCCCGTTCATCTCTATGGCCAGCCTTGCGACATGGTGCGTTTGGCAGCCCTGGCCGATCGACACGGGTTGATCCTGATTGAGGATGCCTGCCAGGCTCATGGGGCGCGCCTGGGTGACCGGCCGGTGGGCGCCTGGGGAACAGCCTGCTATTCGTTCTATCCCACCAAGAATATGACCACGGTAGAAGGGGGCATGTTGACGACCAATGATGCCCAGATTGCCGAGCGCGCCCGCTTGATCCGGGATCACGGTAGCCGGGCGCGCTATCAGCACGAAATGCTTGGCTTCAATCTGCGCCTGACCGACCTACAGGCGGCTATCGGCCTGGCCCAACTTGCAAAAGTCGATGCCTGGAACAAGCAGCGCCGGGCGAACGCTGCTTACCTCAGCAGCCGGCTGGCGAGGATTGACGGGCTAACGCCCCCTGCGATCCGCCCGGGCGCCACGCACGTCTTTCACCAATATACCCTGCGCGTTCGTGATCGTGCCGCGCTGCTGCCGCGCCTGAGCCAGCGAGGCATCGGCTATGGCATCCACTATCCCCAATCAATCCACCAGCAGCCCCTGTATCAATCTCTGGGCTACAGCGAAAGGCTGCCTCAAGCGGAGCGGGCCAGCCAGGAAGTGCTGTCGCTGCCGGTCCATCCTGCGCTTACCCAGGCTGATCTCGACTGCATTATCGAAGCGGTCCAGGCAGTGCCGGCCGTGGCGCTGCCGGGGAGTTAGT
>JADLEU010000243.1 GCA_020845955.1 Anaerolineales bacterium | reverse complement strand
GCGGGAAGAGCTCGAGCACGGCCTCGTCGGTGCGGTAGATGTCGTCGGGGTCACCCGAGAGCGCCACCCAGCGGAAGGGCCCCTTGCCCTCGCAGAACAGCGGCCGCACGTAAGCCGGCACAAAGCCCGGATAGTCGAAGGCGTTCTTGACGCCGGCATCGAAGGCGCGCTGGCGCAGGTTGTTGCCATAGTCGAAGACCTCGGCGCCGCGCTGTTGGAAGGCCAGCATGGCCTCCACTTGCCGCGCCATCGACCCGGCTGCCTTGCAGGCGTACTCGCCTGGGTTTTCGCGCCGCAGCGCGTCGGCCTGCTCCAGGCTCAACCCGGTGGGCACGTAGGCCAGGAAGTCGTGCGCCGGGGTCTGGTCGGTGACCACGTCGGGCGTCACCCCACGGATGACTAGCTCGTGGAACACGTCGGCGGCGTTGGCGATCAGGCCAATCGAGCGCGGCCTTTCGTCCGCCTGCGCTTCCTGCACCAGCGTCATGGCCTCTTCCAGCGTGTCGACCACCACGTCCACGTAGCCGGTCTCCAGCCGGCGCTGCGCCCGCGCCGGGTCGACCTCCACGATCAGGCCGACGCCTTCGTTCATCGTCACGGCCAGCGGCTGCGCGCCGCCCATGCCGCCCAGGCCGGCGGTGAGCACAAAGCGTCCCTTGAGCGACTCCCACCCCCGCTGCCGGGCCAGCGAGGCCAGCGTCTCGTAGGTGCCCTGCAGGATGCCCTGCGTCCCAATGTAGATCCACGAGCCGGCCGTCATCTGGCCGTACATGATCAGGCCCTTGGCGGCCAGATCGTCGAAGTGCTGCTGCGTGGCCCAATGCGGCACCAGGTTCGAGTTGGCGATCAGCACCCGCGGCGCGTCGGCGTGCGTCTTGAAGACCGCCACCGGCTTGCCCGACTGCACCAGCAGCGTCTCGTCGTCCTCCAGCGTCTTGAGCGTTTCCAGGATCGCATCCAGGGCTTCCCAGCTGCGGGCGGCCTGCCCGCGCCCGCCGTAGACCACCAGGTCGTCCGGCCGCTCGGCCACCTCGGGATCCAGGTTGTTCTGCAGCATGCGATAGGCTGCCTCTTGCAGCCAGCCCTTGCACGTCAGCGTGGCGCCGCGCGGGGCGCGAATAACGCGGGACATATGTCATCCTTTCACGTAGACCAGCGCGGCGGCCAGAGTCTGCGCCGCCGGACTGGCCAGGTCTACCACCAGCCGCTCGCCTTCCCACGGCTCATACTCGGCGCGGACGCGCTCGACCTCGGCCCACTCAAGCTCGTACCAGCCGGGGATGCCACGCTGCCGGCCGGCCAGCCGGGCCTGGTGCAGCGCCGCGTCGGCGCACACGCACTCCACGGCCCGAAAGGCGGCCTGGTATTGGCTGGCCAGGGCGCGCCACTGCCCGCGCTGGCGCTCGCGCCCGGCCACGCAGTCCAAGATTGCCGACTGCCCCAGGCGCAATTGGCCTTCAGCCAGCGCCGTCAGCAGCTCGTAGCCCGCCCAACCCGAGCCGTGCTCGCGCCGGATCCCGCTGCGCCACAGCGCCGCTTCCAGCCAATCCTTGGCAAACACCGGGCAGCCCAATGCCCGGCCCAAGCCCTCGGACAGCGTGCTCTTGCCCGTGCCCGGCAGACCCGCGCAGACGATCAGCGTGACAGGCGCCATATCGCTGCTGATGATTATAAGGCGAAGTGCAGTCATCAGCCATAATCGGCCCGACCCCGCGCCGCGCGAACCGATCGAGCAGTTGCTGGCGACCGGCGCCAGGCTCCTAACCACCACAAGACGCGGCTATGGCGCTTCCTCGCCCTCGCTGGTCTGGCCCACGAGCGCCTGGCCGCGCTGATGGCCGAGCGCCTGCCGCGCGAAAACCCGGCTGCCCCGCCCGCGGCCCTGGCCGCCAAGCGGGCCAAGCCGCTGCGCGCGCCGGCGCTGAGCGCCGTCGCCGCCGATCTGCCCAGCGGCCCCAGGAGGTGAAGATCGAGAACGTGCGCGCCGCCGCCGCCGCGCCCAACCAGCCGGACGCCGAGGACCGCGCGGTGTGGCTGGAGTAGCTCCCGCGGCCATCGGCTATACTTGTCCCATGCCCGCCCGCGCGAACCCAACATGCCCATAGAACCCGGCCAGGTTATCGGCCCCTATCGCTTGGTCGCCAAGCTTGGCGAGGGTGGCATGGGCGCGGTCTACAAGGCCGAGCAGCCCGCCGTCCACCGCACCGTGGCCGTCAAGGTGCTCTCGGCCAACTTCGCCAGCGATCCCGACGCCCTCGACCGCTTCCGGCGCGAACTCGACATCATCGCCCAACTCGAGCACCCGCACATCCTGCCCGTCTACGATTTCGGCGAGGTCGACGGCAGCCCCTACATCGTCATGCGCTACATGGGCGGCGGCTCGCTCCACGACCGGCTGCGCGCCGGGCCTTTGCCGCAGGCCGAGGTCCTCGATATCCTCGAGCAGGTGGCCCAGGCGCTCGACTTCGCCCACGCCCGCGACGTCATCCACCGCGACCTCAAGCCGGCCAACGTGCTGCTGGACGAAAGCGGCAACGCCTACCTGGCCGACTTCGGCCTGGCCAAGACCATGGCCGGCACGCGCGACCTGACGGCCACGGGCGCCATCCTGGGCACTCCCGCCTACATGTCGCCCGAGCAGGCCCGCGGCGAAAAGCTCGACGCGCGCAGCGACGTCTACTCCTTCGCGGTGCTGGCCTACCAGGCCCTGGCCCGCCAACTGCCCTTCACGGCCACCACGGCCATGGAGTACATCCAGAAGCACCTGACCGAGGCGCCCGCTTCCATCCGCGACGCGGTGCCCGAATACCCGCCCGCGGTGGACGGCGTGCTGGGGGCGGCCATGGCCAAAGCGCGCGGCCAGCGCCCGGCCACGGCCGGCGCGCTGATGCGCGCCCTGCGCCCGGCCCTGGCCGGCGCGCCGGCCATCGCGGCCGCCGTGGAAGCGCCGCCCCGCGCGGCGGCTTCCGCAACCCGCAACCCGCTCAAGCCCACCGTGTTGGAGCAGGCGCCGGCCGCGCGCACCGCCCTGGCGCCGTCACCGAGCGCGGCCGCCGCTACCCGCGCCGCGCCGGTCGTACCCCCCCAGGCGGGGCGGCGCGGCGCGGGCTGGCTGCTGCCCGCCGGTCTAGCCCTGGCGGCCGTGGGAGGGCTAGTGGTGATCGGGATCGTCATTGCAGCCGTGGCAGCCGTGCGCGGGGCTTTGGCACCGCGGGTCAGCACCTACCCGGTCGGCGATGCCCCGCGCGCCGTGCTGGCCGCAGGCGATACGGTCTGGGTGGCTAACTTCTTCGAGAGCAGCCTCAGCGCGCTCGACGCCGCAAATTGCGCTGCCGCGGCCGGTTCGTGCGGCACTCTGCGGGCCTCCTACCCGGTCGACGACCTGCCGGTCGCCCTGGCCTTCGACGGCCAGCATCTCTGGGTGGCCAGCGCGCTCGACCTCACCCTGACGCAGTTCGATCCCGCCGCGGGCGCCGTGGTGTCCAGGCACGCCTTGCCGTCCGTGCCCAGCGCGCTGCTGCTGGTGTCTGACTCCTTGTGGACGGCCAACGACATCGCCGGCACGCTGACGCGCCTCGGTCTCGACGGCGAGGTGGTGGGCACCTACCCGGTCGGCCAGCGCCCAGTGGCGCTGGCCTCCGACGGCGCGGTGCTGTGGGTGGCGGTCCAGGGCGACAATGCCGTGGCGCGGGTCGCCCTGGAGAGCGGCGCCGTGGTCGATATCTTCCCGGTCGGCGGCCAACCCAGCGCGCTGGCTTACGATGGCGAGCGGCTGTGGGTGGCGCTGCGCGACCAAGGCGCCGTCGTGGCGCTCGACCCCAGCGGCGGCGCCGAACTGGCGCGCGTCGCGGTGGGCGCTGGGCCAGTGGCGCTGCTCTTCAGCGGCGCCAGCCTGTGGTCGGCCAACCAGGACGCAAACAGCGTCACACGCCTCGACGTGGCAGCGGCGCGCGCCGTCGCCACCGTGCGCGTCCCCGGCGGCCCCTACGCCCTGGCCTGGACCAACTGCGGCGCCAACTGCGGCGACCTGTGGGTGGCCGGCGAGGCCGGCGACACGGTCAGCCGCGTGCGGGCGCCGGGCGGCGCGGCCAATGGCGACTGAGCCCGCGCAACAGCCCGAGCTGCCGGTCAGCCTGCCCGGTTTCACTCTACTGGGCGTTGCCGGCCGGGGCGGCATGGGCGTGGTCTACCGCGCCGAGCAGGCCAGCCCACGGCGCCTGGTGGCCCTCAAACTGCTGGGCGGCGCGGCCGTCACGCCTGAGCGCCTGGCAGCCTTCCAGCGCGAAGCCCAGGTGATCGCCAGCCTCGAGCATCCCTACATCGTCCCACTGTACGGTTTCGGCGAGCACGCCGGCCAACCCTACCTGGCGATGCGCTACCTGCGCGGCGGCAGCGCGGCCGCCCGCCTGACACGCGGCCCGGTTGATCTGGCCACCGCGGCCGGCTGGGTGCGCGCCGTGGCCGCCGCGCTCGATTTCGCCCACCAGCGCGGCCTGGTGCACCGCGACGTCAAGCCCAGCAACATCCTGCTCGACGAGTCAGGCAGCGCCTATCTGACCGATTTTGGTATCGCCGGCGCGCTGGCCGACCCCGCGAGCGGCCAGGGCGGCGCGCTTGGCAGCGCTGCCTACATGTCGCCCGAGCAGGGCCGCGGCGAGGCCGTCGACCGCCGCGCCGACATCTACGCGCTGGCCGTAACGCTCTTCGAGCTGCTCACCGGCCAGAAGCCTTATACGGCCGAGACCGCCCTGGGCGTGATTGTCCGCCACATCCACGACCCCATCCCGTCGGCGCGGGCCATCCACCCGGCCGTCCCCCCGGCCGTCGATGCCCTGATCCAGCGCGGCATGGCCAAATCCGCCGCCG
>JADLEU010000242.1 GCA_020845955.1 Anaerolineales bacterium | reverse complement strand
GGGCGGCGCGGTGTAGGGCGCTTCGTCGCCGTCCACTTCCAGGCGCAGCAGCTTGCCCAATAGGGTCTGTAGGTTCTGCGCATTGCCTAGCGGGTCGCCGCCCGAGCCGCCGTCGCCCAGCCCGACGTAGAGATAGCCATCCGGCCCGAAGGCCAGATGGCCGCCGTTGTGGTTGGGGTAGGGCTGATCGACCACCAGCACGGTGTGACAGCTGTCCTCGTCGGCCAGGTCCGGGTCTTCAGCCGACACCTGGCAGCGTTCTATGCGCGTGTCGCCGTCGAGATCGGGGTAGTTGATGTAGAACGTGCCGCTCTCGGCGTAGTCAGGCTCAAAAGCCAGGCCCAGCAGGCCCTGTTCGCTGCTCAGGCTCACCTGTCCGCGCAAATCGAGGAATGGGACGGGCAGCACCTGGCCCGCCTCCACGATCCGGATCGTGCCGGCCTGTTCGACCACAAATAGACGCTCCGAGCCGTCACCGGCGTGGGTAATCAGCAGCGGCCGCCGGAAGCCCACCGTAATCTGCTCAAAGGCATAGTCGGCCGGGTCAAATGTTCCGGGCTGCGCCGCCACTGGCGGCTGGGTGGGTTCAGGCGGAGGCGTTGCCGTCGTCGTTGTGGTGGCCTCTGGCGATTGGGTGGCGCTGGCCTGGGGCGCCGCGGCGCTGGCCGCGGCGTGGGTCGTGCTCGGTTGCGGCGCGGCCACCGTGGGACCGGTGCTCAAGGCCGGCGGGGTGGGCGTGCCTGACAACACGGAGCAGGCGGCCCCCAGCAGCGCGGCACAGGCCAGGATAACGCCAACAAGTCTCATAAGATTCTCCGGCGATACAAGATCAACAGCATCAGGCCGGCCTCAGCGCTAAAGGCCAGGCTGTTCGCCAGGGCCAGCCCGGCAAAACCCAGCACCTGGCTCAGCCCGTAGCCCAGCCCGAGGTAGAGCGCCAACGTCACCGCTGCCAGCGCCAGCGGCGTGCGCGCGTCCTGATGGGCGTAGAACGTGCGCGCCGCCACGTCGACCAGCGAGTGGCCCAGCAGTCCTAGCAGAAACATGCGCGCTGCCAGGACGACCAATTCCGAATCGCTGGCCGTAAAAGCTCGCCCTTCGAAGATCAGCTTGATGCCGGGCCGCACCAAGACCAGGCTGACCAGCGTCAACGGCACCAACAGGACGACCAGAATGCCCAACGCGCGGCGCAGCAATTGCCGCAGCCGGGCGGCCTCGCCGCGCGCCACCTGCTCAGACAACGTCGGCAGCAGGGCGGTGCCCGCCGCCGTGCCGATCACGGTCTCGGGTAGCTGCATGATCAACCAGCCATAGACTAGGGCCGAGACCGCGCCCGCGCCCAGGTGCGAGGCCAGGTTGTCGTTGGCGATGAAGATCAGGTTGAGCAGGCCCAGCGTCAGGATGCGCGGCCCCATCAAGGCCAGCACCCGCTGCACAGCCCGATCGCGCACCGTCAGGCGCGGTGTCCAGCGGAAGCCGTAACGCGCCAGGCCCGGCACCTGCACGGCCAGGTGCAGCGCGGCGCCCAGGATCACGCCATAGGCCAGCCCATGGATGCCCAGCCGCGGGCTGAGCACCACCACCCCGATGATCTGGCCGAGGTTGTACAGCACGGGCGCCAGCGCCGGCAGCAGGAAGTGCTGGTTGGCCTGCAGCGCCCCCATCACCAGCCCGCTGATCGAAAACAGCAGCGTGGCGATCAGGTTCAGCCGCATCAACTCGGCCACCAGTTGCTGCTGGGGGAGTTGGTACCCGGGAGCCACCACCCACTGCACGAAGGCCAGCGGGTAGAGCGCCAGCACCGCCGCGCCGAGCGCCGTCAGCGTGAAGGCCAGGTTGGCCACTAATGAAAACAACCGCCAGGTCGCCGCGCGGCCCTCTCGGCTGAGGGTCTCGGACAGCACGGGGATAAAGGCCATCGCCAGCGCGCCTCCCGAGATCAAGGCGAACAGGAGATCGGGCAGGTTGTTGGCGGTGTTATAGGCGTCCAGCACCGGGTCGAGGCCGAAGGACCGCGCCACCAGGACCTGCCGGCCGAGCGCCACGAGTTTGTCCAACCCAAAGAAGGCGCCCACCAGCAGCGAGGCGTTCAGCACACGCCGCGCTTCTGAGGGCAGCGCGCGCAGCCATCCCGCCAACCCGATCCGTGTCCGGGCGATCTCGCCTACACGCGGCTGGCTCACTTACGGCTCCAGCCACAGCCGCGTCACGGCCGTCGCGCAGGCGCAGGCCTCAACGACGCGGTCGCCGCGGGTCAGGGCGCCGCGATAGGGGCCGCTGCCAAAACGGGCCGCCCAGCCGCTGAGCACAAAGGGCGCGTACCCGTCGGCCGGCACCCACTCGCCGTTGTATTTGCGCGCCAGGTGCAAATGCGAGGCCGTGGCCCGGCCGCCTTCGCAGCTAGGATGTCCCAGCCTCTGCCCCGCTTTTAGGGCTGCTCCAATTGGCGCCCGGTCGAGCGTGGCCACGTGCAGGTACACGACGTGCCAGCCGCCGCCCACGTCTACCTCCACCAGGCCGCCGCCGGCCATGATCACGGTCCCGTCGCGCACGGCCACAATCCACTCAGGCGAGGCGGCGCAGCCGGATTGCTCGGCCGGTGGGCCGAAGTCCAGCGCCGCGAAGGGCAGCGTGCGGCCATAACCGGGATGCGGCCCTCCTGTAAAGGCCCAGGCCCGGCCGGGCTCGAAGGGCAGCTGCATCTCCGGTTGGGTCAGCCCGCCGGGCAGCAGCGGTTCGTAAGCGTTCGCCCATGGGTCGCCGAATAGCCGCCGGTAGGTGGCCACAATGCCGTTTGGGCCGGTCGCCCGCGCAAAATCGTCGGCCCGGCACAGCAGCCCGAACAGCCTGGCCAGCGCGAAGCTGCCGGCGTTCAGCCGGCCGTCGAGCGGGCGCCAGCTGCCGTCGGCCAGCGACAGGCTCACCAGGCTGCCGTCGCGCCAGCCATAGTAGCCCTGGTTGAGTTGGTTGCCCGCCCAGCCCAATTGGTGCGAAAGACCCGGCTCGAGCGCTGGCGCGTCCAGCCCCAGGGCGTGCTCGCGCAGAAAGGGATCGGGATTGGGGTCCGAGAGCGCGGCGGATTGATACTCGAGCAGGGCCAGCAGGAGGCGAGGATTGACCGAATAGCGCTGCGCCGCCTCGGCCACGATCTGCCAGCCAGGCAGCGCTGCCTCGGCGCCGGTGACGACCTCAGTATAGGTGGCCAGAAAACCAGGCTGCGACAGGACAAGGCCGCGTACGTCGAGCTCGGCGGCCGGCGGCGAGAAGACCACCTCGCTGTCCGGCACCAGCTTGGCGCCAAAGCCGGTGGTTTGCGCGCCGCTTGGGGGCAAAGTCAGCCACGTGCCTGGCGGCAGGGTCTGGGTGAGCGGCAGGCCGGGGTTGTGCAGCAGCAGGCTGGCCGGCCCAACGCGCAGCCGCAGCGCCAGGGCCGGCAGCGTGTCGCCCGCCTGTACGCCGTACAACCCGGCGGGATCGGTGGGTAGCGGCAGCAGGCTGGGCGCCGGGGTTGCGGCCGGAGGCGTCGTGACAGTGTCGGCCGGCGCGACGACCATTGGTGTGCTCGATCCGATGGTGGTGGGCAACACTACCAGCGCAGCAGGTGTTGGCGTGTAAGCCGCAATCACGGTCGCGGCCCAATTCAGCGTCGCTCCCAGCGCGGTGACCTCTGGCGATCGGTCGCTAGGCGGGCGCAGGGCGCCGCACGCCAGCCCGGCCAGCGCCAGCATCTCCAGGCCGCTCACCAGTGCCCGGTAGGGTTGGCGCCCCGCGCTGTTCAAGTGTCACACCCTCCGGTGATACCTGCTGGCAGGGTTACCGCCCCTCGCCCACCCGGCCGGGCACCTGTACCCCCAACCGCCCTGCATGATGTCAGCGGCTTGCAGCCGCGATTTGCACCGCGACGATTGGCGCCCTTGACCGTCGAAGCCCATTACGGCGTCTGCCCCAACTGAGCCAGGCCCTCGATTGCTGGTTTGTAGCCGGGGTGACGCTGCAGCGCGGTGCGGAAATCCTCGGCGGCTTGGTCGGGCTGGCCCAGCGCGATCTCAGCCATGCCGCGCCAGTAGAAGGCTTCTTCCAGGCCCGGCACCGTGTTGACGCTGTCAATGGCAAAGGTGGCCAAATCGACGACGTCCTGGTACCGGGACATGTAGTAATACGAGACGTAAGGCCCAAACTGGTACCACAGCATGCGGTAGGGCAGACCGATCTGGCGCGATTGGTCATAGGCCGCCGCGGCGCCCGCATAGTCACGCAGGCTGTGCAGATTGGTGCCGACGTTGAACCAGGCAAAGGCCGCCGCCTCGCCGGTGCTGCTCAGCGCCTCGAACTGCGCGCGCTCGAGCGCCGCGCGGTAATTGGCCTCCAGGTCCAGCGCCGGGCCCAGCAGTTGCCGCACCGCGGCGTCCTGCTCGGTCCCGGCCGGGAAGAACACCATGTAAAGATAGTTGAAGGCCCGCCAGTTGAGCACCACGTCCGTGTAGGTCATGGTGATGTTCGGGCCGCGGTACGAGTCCTGCAGGTAGAAGACCTGCTTGGCGTCGTCGTAGCCGACGAACACCGAGTAGTGGCCAAACCAGCCGGAGCAGTTCTCGCCCTTCACGCACGTGAAGCCCTTCTCCACCAGCACCGGATAACCGGCGGCAATAAAGCGCTTGAGCGCCTCCACATCGCCGTCGACGCGAATATAGGCGTCGTAGCCCAAGGTCAGCGCATATTCGTACAGTTCGCGCGGCGAGACGTTCTTATCGTCCTGGTTAGGCTTGAGCACGCTGGCGGCCTGCTTCTGATCGCCGTCCCAGCCCCAGAAACTGAGGTTGATCGCCAGCGAGGCGGGGCCGCAGTTGTTATACAGCTGGTATTGGTGCTTGAAGCCGGTCAGCATCGCCTCGGCCGGTGGCGGGATGGGCGAAGGCGTAGGGGCCTGGGTAGGCGCCGGGGTGGCCGTGTCCCCAGGACCTTCGGTGGGGCGGGGGCTGGCAGTGGCGGACGGCGGCGCCGTGGGGCTCGGAGCAAAGGTTGGCGCGGCTGCCAGGATCACGGGCGTGGGCACCACCGCCGCCTGCGGGTCGATGAGTTCCTGCACGGACGCCCAGGCGGCCTGCACGCGGAAGCGGACGCGCGAGTCATGCTCGTAGAACCAATTCGCCAGCAGCAGGGCGGCCATCGCCAGCGCGGCCAGCCCTAAGCCCAGGTAAGGCCAGGGCGAGCGCAGCAGGCGCCGGGCAAAGGGGGGCTGCATGGCTGGCAATTATACCAGCCAGGCAATCAATTACGATGAATCAATGGACGGTTATGACAAGCCGAAAGCGGAGACTATGCCCATCGGTGGGTGTCAATACCACACCATATAGCTGGTCCGCGTGCTGCCGAACAAGCCGGCGGAGGTAATGATGAAGTCCATCGTAATGATAGTGCCGGCTTGCGCCTCGGGCACGACAAAGGTTTGGAAGCTGGTGCCGCTGGCGCTGGTCGGCGGCAAGGTGAAGGTCTGGTCGCGGTCGGGGTAATGGACAACCAGGGTGACGCTGGCGTTGCCCACGGCATTGCCGAGTTGGTCGGTGACGTAGACGAAGGCTGTCTGCGGGCCTTGGACCACCGCGACGGGATTGAAAACGGAGGCTCGGGCGGCGATCGCCGTTGGGCTAGCGCCGATGTCCGACCCGGCCAGGCCGTTGAACAGCCGCGACTGATCCAGCCCAGCCACCTCATAGTAGGTCTTGCCGAGCGGCGCGGCCTGCACGCGCTGGCCTTCTACCTTCTCCGGGTGCCATTCCAGGCGCGCGCGCTGGAAATATTGCACCAAGAAACCGTTCTCTATCGTGTATTCGCCGATGGGATAGCCAAAGCGGTCGAGGCCGCCGTTGGTATTCCAGTAGTCCCGGAACTGCATGCACAGCGTGTGGCCAGTCGCTTCGAAGTGGCTGCAGTTGGGGTCGTTGGGCGCCGGGATCTTGCTGATCGGAATGGGCGGCTGCCGCTTCCCCAGTTCGTCGCCGAGGAGGCCGAGCAGGACCCGATAGGGTTCGGGGTTCCCCGGGTGCCACTCCATCCGGACTTTCTCGAAGTACTGGATCAGCAGCCCGGTCGCCGGGTCGACGTAGTCATCTGTGATGGGGAAGCCGTACTGGGAAACGCCGCCGGTGCTGACAAAATAGTCGATAAAGGGTGAGCGAACGATGTGGCGCGTCTCAGGGAAGTACTGTGGTGGCTGGCCTTGCGCCGGGGGAGTCGGCAGGACGACAAAGGCCGACATAAGGGCGGCGGAAAACAGCCCGAGAAAGTTATATTTCTGTATCAAGGATGGCCTCCCCTCGGCTGAATCCTGAAGATTCTAATGCTACACTAACTTTCGGCCCTGACATTATATAGGAGCAATTTCCTAGATGCAAGAGTCAATTTGGGATAACTTTGGGATATGGCATAGATCTTGCACATTATGGTAAACTTAAGTCCACTTCGAAGGACCCTTATGACGTGTCACCACTCCGCAGCCGCACAAAGCTGTCATAACGCGTTTCCGCGATCTCGCCCCGGTTCACTGCCGCGCGCACGGCGCAGCCCGGCTCGTGCCGGTGTGAGCAGTCGCTGAACTCGCACTCAGCGACAAAGGGCTTGACTTCCCGAAAGTACCCGTCGATCTCGTCCGGCTCGACGTCCCACAGGCCCAGAGACCGGATGCCGGGCGTGTCGGCGACATAGCCGCCTCCGGTCAATGGCAGTAGTTCCGAGTGCACGGTGGTATGGCGCCCCTTAAAGGTGGCCTGCGACACTTCGCGCGCCTGCCGCCCCAGCCCCGGCTGCAGTTGATTGAGCAGACTCGACTTGCCAGCGCCCGACGGCCCGCTGAATACCGACAGTTTACCTTGCAGCGCCGCGCGCAGCTCAGCCACTCCCGTGCCCGTGACTGCCGAGGTGAAGATGACGGCGTAGCCCAGGCGGGCGTACAGACCAAACAGCGCCTGTGCCGTCTGGAGCGTAACCAGGTCGACTTTGTTGGCGCAGACGATGGCCGGCAGTTCGTTCGCCTCCGCCACCACCAGGAAGCGGTCCAGCATGCGCAGGCGCGGCGCTGGCTGTGCGCACGCAAACACGAACACCGCCTGGTCCGGATTGGCGACGATGATGTGCTCGGCGCCGCCCTCGTCGCGCCGGGCGCCCGAGCGGCCATAACCACCCGGGGCCAGCCGCGAGAGCACGCGGGTTCGCGGCGCCACGCGCTCGATCATCCCCGTGCTGTCGGGCTGCGGCGTGATTTCCACCCGGTCGCCCACGGCGGCCAGGGCGCTTGCCTGGCGGCGCTGCTTGAGCCGGCCGCGCAGTTGGCAGACTACCGTGCCCTGGTCCGTGTGCACCCAGAAGAAGCCGCTCTGCGCCTTGATCACCAGGCCGGGGATGAGGTCCACTTATGGCTCTGGCGTCCCCGCCGGTGCCTGGCCGAATTCGCTTTCCCAGGGCAGCAGGCTGTAGGCCCGGCCCAGGAAATAGATCTCGACCATGCGTTTGAAGATCGGCGCCGCGAAGTCCGAACCCTCGCCGATGTTTTCGATCATGACCACGACGACGATGTCGGGTTTGTCGCTGCGGTTGGCTTCGGTATAACCCGCGAACCAAGCGTGCGGCGCGCCGCTGCCGGGGTCTTCGGCGGTTCCGGTCTTGCCGGCCACCGGGATCTCGAAGGTCGGGAACACGTGCCGGGCCGTGCCGTCGGGCCAATTCACGACCCCGTCGAGCCCTTCGCGCAGGATCGCCAGTTGCTCGTCCGTCACGGGCAGGCGGCCGTTGACGATCGGTTCGAAGGTCATCGTGGGCTCGCCGCCCGGCGGCGCAATGTGATGCACCACCTGGGGCCGCAGCAGAGTGCCGCCGTTGCGCACCGCGCCCATCATCTGCGCGATCTGCAGCGGCGTGGCCAGCACGTAGCCCTGGCCGATGCCCATGTTCACGCTGTCGCCCGGTGTCCACTCTTCGCCGACGTTGGCCAGCTTCCAGGCCGGGTCCGGCATCAGGCCCTCGGCCTCGGCCATTTGGCCGATCTCGGTATAGACACCCAGCCCGAATTCGCGCGCTACCTCGGCCACGAAGGCCGGATCGGACTGGTAGAGATCGTAGGCAATCGTATAGAAGTAAGGGTCGCACGAGTAGGCCAGGGCTTCGACCAGGTTGATGGTGCCGTGGGGCGCCACGCCGTACGACACGGTCCAGTCATACTTCACGGCCGTTGGCCCGAGTGTGTTCCACACCCCGCTGCAGGTGTAGGTGCTCTCGCGCGTGTACAGACCCGACATCAAGGCCGCCGCCATCATCGGGATCTTGAAGACCGAGCCGGGCGGGTAAGCGCCCTGGGCTGCACGGTTCAGCAGCGGCCGGCCCTCGTCTTCCAGCACCGCGGCCAGCGCGGCGCTGTTGCGATTGGTGGGGTCAAACAAGTTGGGGTCAAAGCTGGGCGATGAGGCCAGCGCCAGCACCTCACCAGTGGCCGGGTCGAGGATCGTGATCGAGCCGGTAAAATCGCCCAGCACGCTCTGAGCCTCCAGTTGCAGGCTGCGGTCGAGGGTCGTGTAGATCGCCTGGCTCGGCTGGGGGGCGCTTTCGGCCAGTTTGGCCGCGACCTGGCCGCCCGGCGTCACGGCATAGAGCGTTCCGCCGCGCGCTCCGGCCAGGTATGGCTCGCCCCACGCTTCCAAGCCAGCCAGGCCCACCCGCTCGTCGCCCGTGTAGCCTCTGGCCCGGTATTCCGCCAATTCGCTGGCTGGGATGCCGGCCATGTAACCCAGCACCTGCGGCGCCACGCCGCCGTAGGGGTAGTAGCGCGTCGTGTACCGCGTCAGGATCACGCCGCCCAATCCCGTCAACTGGTCGAAGCGCGCCTGGACGTCCTCGGTGGCGGCCTGGCCGATGGGCACGTACCAATCGGGCTGGGCGTTCGCGTACTTGGCCTTGATCGCCTCCGGCTTGAGGCGTAGCAACGCGGAGAGGACCCGCAGCAGGGCCGCTTCGTCGGTGATCTGGTTGGGCTGCACGCCAATGGCCACCGCCTCGCCCTGGACGGCCAGGCCCAGCCCGTTGCGATCGTAGAGGTTGGCTCGGGCCGGCACCGCGTACTCAAGGTTGAGCGTGTTGCCGCCGGCCAGTTCGGGCAGGATCAGGCCGTCGGTCCAGGCCACCGCCCAGCGATCGGCCGTGTAAACCAGGGGCATCTCGATCTTGCGAACGATGGTGCCGACAATGGCCGTGCGCAGGCTGACCTCGTAGAGCACCTGGGCCGATGCGCCGGTCTTGAGGGCGGACAGGATCTTGGCCTCGACGGCCAGGATGCCGCCGCTGCGCACGAGATCTTCGTAACGCGCCTCGAAATCTGCCAGGCTGACCGCGTCCTGGCTAAGCGGTGAGAGCAGCGAATACATGCCCGCGTAGTCACCCTGGGTCCAGGCTTCGAGAAAAGCCGCGGCCGCGCCTTCGGGTGAGGGCGTGACCGGTGTGGGGCTGGGCGCCGCGGTGGGCGCGGGTGTCACCGTGGCAGGCAGCGCGAGCGCGCTGCAGCTCGCCAGGCTGAGCGCCAGGCAGACCTGCAGACCCAGTTTCAGCCTAACGTGGATCGCGCGCCACCGCGACCGGCTACGGGCCAGCCGCCCAGGCCCAGCTGGCCCCGGCTGAGGGGGTGTGTTCTGAGTCCAAATCGACCACATCCGGTTCACTCGCTCAAGACACCAAACACTGACGACGAGGCGGGCGCCCTAGCCAGCCTGCTGGGTAAGCTGGGCCACAATCGGGCAGGCCGCGGCGTCAAAGGCCGCGCAGCCGGCCGGCGGCCGGGAACCGTTGGCGCCCGGCCGGGGTGTCACGCCCACCTGGGCCAACAGCCGCAGCACGCGGCACACCGGCAGGCCCATCACGTTGGCGAAACAGTCCTCGAAGCGCGCCAGGTCGACCGGCTGAAATCCAGGATACTGGATGGCGTAAGCGCCGGCCTTGTCCAGCGGATCGCCGGTGGCCACGTAGGCGGCGATCTCGGCGTCGCTATAGGCGCGCATGGGCACCCGGGCTTCGACCAGGTCGCTCAGCTCGGCGCCGCTGGCAGTGTCGAGCACCGTGATGGCGGTGAAGACGAGATGGGGACGGCCGCGCAATTGGCGCAACAATAGAGCGGCGTGGTCGGGGCCTGCCGGCTTACCGATGATTTCGCCCGCCAGCACGACGATGGTGTCGGCGCCGATCACCACGGCGCCTGGCGCGGCCGGCGCCGCGCGCGCCTTGACCTGGCTGAGGCGGCGGGCAAACTCGGCTGGGGCTTCCCCAGGTTGGGCAATCTCGGGGACAGAAACGGGGCTCACGCGGAAGTCGATTCCGCCGAGCGCCAGCAGCTCATGCCGCCGGGGCGAGGCCGAGGCCAGGATCACGGGGCGCATGCGGCACTATTCTAGCATGTCCCTTACAATAGACGCATGCCGCTGCGGATCGATTTATTCACCTTGTTCCCAGCCATTTGCCAAGCCTACCTGGCGGAGTCCATCCTGAAGCGCGCTCAGGCCGCTGGGCTGCTCGATGCGCAGATCCACAATATCCGGGACTACGCGCCGGGCAAGCACGCCATGACCGACGACCTGCCCTACGGCGGCGGCGGCGGCATGGTCATGAAGCCGGAGCCGGTCTTCAACGCGGTGGAGGCCGTATTGGGCGAACCGGCCGCGCGGGTCGGTGTGCCCATCATCCTGATGACGCCCCAGGGACGGCCGTTCACCCAGGCCGTGGCCCAGGAGTTGGCGCGCCACCAACGCCTGGCGCTGGTAGCCGGGCGCTATGAAGGCTTTGATGAGCGGATCCGGCAGCACCTGGCGACCGACGAGATCTCGCTGGGCGATTTTGTGCTGACAGGCGGGGAGTTGGCCGCGCTGGCCATCGTGGACGCGGTGGCGCGGCTGCTGCCCGGCGCGCTGGGGGATCCCACCGGCGCCCAGGACGACTCGCACGCCTCAGGATTGTTGGAGTACCCGCACTTCACGCGCCCGCCCGCGTTTCGCGGTTGGGCGGTGCCGGACGTGCTCTTGTCGGGCGACCATGCCCGCATCGAGCGCTGGCGGCGCGAGGCCGCCCTGCGGCGCACGTTCTTGCGGCGGCCCGACATGCTGCTGCGGCTGGAGTTGTCAGAGGCCGACCGGGCCTTTTTGAGCCGCCTGGCGGAAGAACAGGCCGGACGCGGCCAGGCGCCTGGCCGCGGGCCGGTTTGAACGGGACAACCCAGCTTGAGCGGGCGCGCGTTGACCTTCGCGCCAAAGAGACCGATAATAAGAGTGTAGTGGTCGAGGAAGGAAGCCTGGCCTACCCAACCTCGGCTCGGTCTGAACCAATCCGCAGGGCCGCGGGTAATCAATCGTAAAACAACCCATGAGCGGCGACGCGCGCTTGATCCTGAGGCTGCAGCGTGGTGATCTCGAAGCACTCGGCCAGCTTTACGATCACCACCGGCTGCCGGTCTTTCGCACTGCGCTGGCGATTACGCACGACCAGGATGCGGCTGAGGACATTCTGCAGGAGGTCTTCCTACGCCTGCACCACTATGTCCACCGGGTCGACACTTCTTTGCCGTTGTCACCTTGGCTGTATCGCATCACGGTCAATCTGAGCTACACGTATGTCACGCGCCGCAACAAGTGGCGCGTGCCCATCGAAGATTTCGTCGATCAGCTGATCGGTCCGGCGAAATACTGCCCCGAGCCCGAAGCCGAGCGCCGCGATGAACTGCGCTCCATGCAGAAGGCGATCGACATGCTACCCTTCAGCCAGCGGGTCGTGATCGTGCTCTACTATTTGAACGATCTGAGCCTGCGGGAAATCTCCGAAATCCTGGGAGTTCCGGTGGGCACAGTGAAGTCTCGCCTGCATTACGGCCGTGAGAGCCTGCGCCGGCAGCTCGACGGCGCCGCGCAGACCCGCGAGGTGCAATATGAGTTTACGTGATCGGCGCGAGCCGCTGGACCCCTTAGAAATCCGTCTGCGCGAAAGCCTAAAGGCGCGTGTGGCGCACAAGGCGCCTTCGGCCGATGTGCGCGGCAAACTGATCCAGCGCGCGGCTCGGCAGCAGCGCCGCTGGGTCTGGCGCCTGCCATGGTCGATCCCTGGCCTGTTCGCCGATAGCAACCGCCGCCCGGACTCTCAGCCGGCGACCTTCCATCACCTCCAATATGTGGAGGCCCTGTTTGGTCCGCGCCTGGCCTGGTTCCCGTTGAACCAGGTGCTCCGCTGAGACGCCGGCCGCGCCCCTGCCGCCAGTTCACAATCGAAGCCAGGTTCAAAGGATGCGGGGTGAATATGCCCCGCGCCGTCTATTTGCGGCGCAGGCGTTTGCCCTGGAGGCAGCGGATGGCCTGGCCCGGCTGGTCCCGGCGCGCGCAACCGGGGCGCTGTGTTATACTTACGCTCTTCAAACCATCCCCGCATGCTGACCCAACGCCGCCAGCTCACCCTATGCTTCTTACTATGTCTCTGTATTAGCCTCTTCGCGGCCTGCGGCCCGCGGCCCACGCCCACCGTCGATCCTTCCCTGATAGGCACGGCCACGCCGGGCCCCTCGCCGACACCGGCGCCGCCCACGCGCACCCCAACCGCCTCCCCATCGCCCACGCCCACGCCGATTGAGCTCGTGGTCTGCCAGGCCGGCGAGCCCGTTTCCCTGTACTTGTATGGCGATGACACGCGCGCCCGCGCCGGCGTATTCCAGGCGCTGTTTGACGGCCCGATTGATACGGTGGGTTATGCTTACCAGCCGGTGATCCTGGCGGAGCTGCCCAGCGTGGCGGCCGGCACGGCTGGACTGGTGGACGTCGAGGCGCTGCCAGGCACGCGAGTGGTGGACGCGGCGACCGGCGCGGTGGTCCCCCTGGGCGAAGGAGTCCAGTTAGCGCAGCACGACGGCAGCATGGTGACTTACACGGGCAGCGGCCCGGCACGCACGGTCCAGGTCTGGGCTGAGTTCACCTTGCGCCCGGGCCTCACCTGGTCGGATGGCCAGCCTCTGCTGGCCGACGACTCACGCTTTTCATTTGAGGTCGCCGCCAGCCCCGACACGCTGGTGAGCAAGTTCGTCGTCGATCGCACGGCCAGCTACGACGCCGTGGCGCCCGACAGAACGCGCTGGACCGGACTCCCTGGCTGGATCGACAGCGACTATGCTCAGCGCTTTTGGACGCCCTTGCCGCGGCACCGTTACGGGTCGCTCGATGCCCTGGCGCTGCGGTCCGACCCTGGCGCGAACGGCGAGCCGCTAGGGTGGGGACCGTTCATGCTCGCGCCGGGCGGCTGGGTCAAGGGCGGGCACCTGACCCTGGTGCGCAACCCCAACTACTTTCGCGCGGCCGAGGGCCTGCCGCGCGTGGACCAGGTGACGTTTCGTTTCGGCCTGGACCCCGACAGCGTGCTGGCAGAGCTGCGGGCCGGCGCCTGCCACCTGGCGGGCGACGACGTGGATTTCAGCGGCCACCTCGCGGCCCTGCTGGAGGCCCGCGAGGCCGGCTGGCTCGCGCCGCAGTTCGTGCCCGACAGCGCCTTTGAGCACCTTGATTTTGGCATCTTGCCCGCCGAAGGGTATCGCCGCGCGGCGGGCAATGACCTGTTCCAGGACGTGCGCGTCCGGCAGGCGGTGGCCCATTGCATCGACCGCCAGGCGTTGATCGATCAGTTGATCCAAGGTCTTGCGGAGGTGCCGGCGGTGTATGTGCCCGCGACGCACCCGGCTTTCGCCGGCCAGGCGCTGGCGCGCTATCCCTTTGACCCAGCGCGCGGCCAGGCGCTGATGGCTGAGGCGGGCTGGGCCGACACCGACGGCGACGGCGTGCGCCAGCAGGCGCAGCGGCGCCTGTCCGTGGAGTTGGTCTCTGGCCCGCCCGGCAGCGCCTTCCGCGACACGCTGCTGCGCCTCATCAGCGAGCAGTTGCTGGTCAATTGCGGGCTGGAGGCGCTGCCGGCGCTGCGCTCGACGCCGGAGCTGTTTGACCCCTGGCCAAATGGCCTGCTGTTTGGGCGCCGTTTCGACCTGGGCACTTTTCCCTGGCGCACCGGCATTGCGCCGCCTTGTGACCTGTACCTGACGAGCGCCATCCCCAGTGACCAGAACCCGGGTGGGGCCAACAACACGGGCTACAGCCGGCCCGAGTTCGACGCGGCCTGCCAGGCGGCGACCACTGCCCTGGACGAGGCTGCCCGGCGCGCCAGCCACATGGAGGCCCAGCGCCTGTTTGCCGAGGACGTGCCGTCGCTGCCCCTGTTCTTCCGGCCAAAGGCCGGCGCCGCGCTGCCGGCCGTCGGCGGATTTCATCTTGACTCGACTGCCGCCTCGGTGCTGTGGAACGTTGAGCTGCTGGTGCTGCCCTGAAGTGTTCCCCCTCACCCCCGCCCTCTCCCTCCGGGAGAGGGGGCCAGAGTGCTCCGCCAGGAGGCGCCCTTCTCCCGGCGGGGGAAGGGCCGGGGACAGCTTGCGCCCAGCTCTGCTGGGTGAGGGGGAACCGCGGCGCGATGAG
>JADLEU010000241.1 GCA_020845955.1 Anaerolineales bacterium | reverse complement strand
TGAAGGCAGGAAGTCACTGGTTACGATGGAAAGCCGGATGCGTTGAAAGGCGCATGTCCGGTTTGGAGAGGGGGGTGGGGAAACGTGCTCATCGGAAGGTGAGTAACGCGCCTTGCCCCTACTCTACCCAAGGCGAAGGGCACCGGCGTGGGCTGGGCGCTGACGGTCATCAGCCAGGCGTCGCGCTTCACCCTGGGCCTGACCGGCACACTGTATGGCGGCCCCAGCACATCCATCTTCTGGCTGCTCTACCGGCTGGCAGGCGAGGTGCGGCGGGAGTTCGGCTTCAACGACGAGCGCCGCTGGTCAGAACGCTTCGGCCTGCTCAAGACCACCTTCTATGTGGACCATGACGCCGAGCTCAACGATGACGGCGCCTACACCGGCACGCGCTTCTTTGAGACGGTGAGCGAGAAGCCCGGCATCTCCCCCGCCATCGTCGGCCTGGGGCTGAAGTACTGCACCTTCAGCAGCCTGAAGGACATCGGCCTGCCCCTGCCACCCTACAGCGAGGAGATCGTCCGTCTGCCGCTATCGAACGCCATGCAGGCGCAGATGGCCGAGGCCGACGGCAGCGGCAGCCCGCCGCAGGGGTTGCTACTGTGGGCGCTGGAGGAACAGAAGACCGAGACCGGCAAGGGCGCGATCAGCGTCTGGCTCAACACGGCCTTCAACCGCCCGGACGCCATGTTCCGACCAGAGACCGTGAGCTTCAATCGCCGGCTGGAAGGCCGCGGGCGGTTTGCCGTGCGCCGCCGCGAAACGGTGCTCGAGCTCGACCCGGTGGTCAACGGCGAGGAGTTGCTGCCCAAGGAAAACTGGCTGGTGAAGACCTGCCAACGCGAACGGTCGCTGGGCCGCAAGGTGCTGGTGTATGTACGGCAGACAGGGGAACGCGATATCCAGCCGCGACTGGCGGAAATACTCATGGGCCACAAGCTGCGGACCGGCATCCTGCGCCCATCGCTGGCCCCGGCCAAACGGGCGACATGGATGAAGGCCAATGCCGATCGCTTCGACGTGCTGCTCTGCAATGCGCGGCTCGTGGAGACCGGCCTGAACTTGACGATGTTCGCGACGGCCGTGTACTTCGAGCTGGAGTTCTCGCTTTACATCGTATGGCAGAGCATGCGGCGCCTGTATCGCCCAGGCGCCAACTTACCAGTCAAGGTCTTGTTCCCAGTCTATGAAGACACGCTCGAGGAACACGCGCTTGACCTGATCGGCGCCAAGATGCTGGCGGCGATGACCCTGTATGGCGATGAGATCTCCGGCGCGCTGGTGGACGACGGCGACGACGGCGACCTGATGAGCGACCTGGTGCGCAAGGCGCTGGGCAATCTCTCGGTCGGTCGGGCCGAGGGCATTTTCTCGCTCGGCAACGACCAACTCGTCACGGAGTCGCCAATGGGCTCACCCACGGCCGTCAGCCCGCACCTGGTCACCCTGGCCGACCTGATGGCGCGCCGGCGCGAGATCATCCGCGCCAGCCGTCCTAAAGCGCGTTCAACCCCGTTGGAGCCAGAGGGCCAGTTGAACCTGTTCTAGCTCCCCACCCAAGTTATTGACCCACACACCGCCACGCGGGCAATCCCATCACCGGGATTGCCCGCGTTTGATTTCGGAGACTACCATGACCCAGTTATCGCTTCTTCCCTACCAACGCTACGAGCCGCCGCTATCCCCCCGGCGCTCACTTCGCGACCAGCCCGCCTACCGCGTCATGCACGACAGCGGCGCGTGTAGCACCGCCGAACTGATAGCGGTGGTGATCGGCGGGTCGCAGCCCCTGGAAGCCGCCCAAGCACTGCAAGCTCGCTTCGGTACACTGCACGACATTGCTCGCGCCGCTATCGCCGAGCTGACTCAGGTGGCCGGCATTGGGACCAGTGCCACCGCCCGTCTCAAGGCCTCTCTTGAGATAAGTCGTCGGCTGCTGTTGCCCGAGGACGAGCGCCGACAGATCCGCTCGCCCGCCGACGCGGCCGCAGTCTTCCAGCCGCTCATGATGCACCGCGACCAAGAGTATCTCTACGTGCTGCTGTTGGACACCCGCAACCGAGTGCTGGGTGATCCGGTCGAGGTCTACCACGGCTCGCTAAATACCTCTCTGATCCGCATCGCCGAGGTCTTCCGCCCGGCCATCCGCGCCAATGCGGCGGCCATCATCGTCAGCCACAACCACCCCAGCGGTGATCCATCTCCCAGCCCGGAGGACGTGGCTGTAACACGGGCGATCGTGGAGTCAGCCAAGCTGCTGGACATCCAGTGCTTGGACCACATCGTCTGCGGGTTGATACCACGATTCACCTCGATGAAAGAGCGGGGATTGGGATTTTAGTAGTGACACGGCTAGTGACGTCCGGTGGTTGGTATTCGAGCTATCGCATACCAACCACCGGGCGCCTTTGACTCAGTCTACCTTATAGATACCATGGAGTATTGGAGTTCAAAGCTGTTTTCGTAGAATTGTCAGACGCACAAGGACGACTTCCGACTTAATCTCGCGACTTACACCTTTTCGGAGTCATCTTGCAGTATTGTAAGAGTAGGAAGGCCTGAGTCACCCCTGGAGGTGCGAAATGCCTCGGAAACGCAAGAGTGGAGCTCTAAACCTGCCGTTTGGTCGCGCACTGAAGCAGATATGGAAGGCTATGGCATTCACCGGGAAGTCTGGCAGCCAGGTGAAGCGCGAAATTCTCTCAGAGTTGAGGGCGCGCGAGCTCGTGCGCACTACTGGCGATCCCCTCGACTATTGGGCAAGAGGTCATGTGCCTGCCGACCTGCGCGTTGTGGACTTCCTGGCAGACTTTGGCGTGAGACGAAGCAACCTGCCCCGAGAGTGGTTGAAGATCTTCCTTGGATCTGCCGGCTATTCGGAGGACGTCATGCGAGAGCGAGAGAGATTGGCCTTTGAATATGAACCGCCTCCGATGGCGTTTAGACCCGTTGCTTTGCCGTCACGGTCAACCTTCTTCATTGGCCGGCAGGCTGAACTCGCAGCCTTATCCGAGGCCCTGGCCTCCAATCCGGGTGACATCATCGTCATAAGTGGATTGCCTGGAACTGGAAAGACGGCCGTCGCTATCGAGGCAGGCCATGCCTGCGACGGAAAACCCCAGGGTGATGCTCGAAAGCTGTCCTGGCCCCACTTCCGATTTATCCACTGGGCCAACCCCGTCGAATTCGAATTCAGTCTTGAGAAACTGGTTGACGCCGTTGCACGTCGGCTGCGGCATGGGGGCCTGGTCCGGAGGCCGCTTGAGGAGAAGTTACTCGTACTTCAGGACTTATTGGCGGAACAGGCGTTATTGCTCGTCATTGATAACGCGGAGATGCTCTTCGAGCCGGACGGTACTGGTGAGGCTTCAAAACGCAAACGGACCGCTATGTCGAGCCAGGCATCTCGCCGTGAGCGTCTACTTCGATTTTTGGGCCAGATATCTGGTATCTCGAGGGTAATCCTGGTTAGTCACGATAGTGCCCAATCCTTTGCACATGCCGCCAGCAAGGTTTCATTCGTCGAAATAAAGGTGGACGGCTTGCCAGAAGATGATGCCTTGAGCTTTCTGCGGCTTGAGGCCGGCCGGCTGATGCCACTCCGCGCGGGTTCGGCGGAGCGTAAGCGCCTGGCAGCTATCCAGGCAGAAGACGCCTCAAAAATGGGTGCGCTAATTCGAGTAACCGGCGGAAATCCGAAGGCGCTGGCACTTTGCCTTGGGCACATCGCGGACCAGGCCAAACCATTGAAGGCTCTGGTGGCGGAGTTGGTCGAGACCTCACAATCAACTTCCGATATCATCCATTACCTGTTCTCCCAGGCGTGGTCAAGATGCAGTGAAGATGCGCGGGCTGCATGGTTGGCAATGGCCTTTTTTGTTGCGCCAGCCAGCGAGCAAGCTGTTTCCGCCCTGACCGAATTGCCGAGACAGACCGCTGTCAATTGTCTGATTGAATTGCGCAGTCGTTCTCTCATTGATGTGATCGAGAGTCAAGATGGCGTCGCCTCCCCGCGGTATCGAACTCATCCGCTCATGAATGCATACGCCAAGGATAGACTCCGGCTGGAACCCGACACCGAACGGCTGCTTCGCCGCCGACAGGTGGCGTATTACACAAGCTATGCCATGGAAGCCTTATGGCAAGATCGGCGCGAAGCAGCATACTGGAATGTGCTTGCATCCCGAACTGCGATCTACAAGATTGACCTTGAATGGGAAAACCTCAGATCCATGCTGTTCTGGCTGGAATCGGTTAACTCCTCCCCGGATGAGGAGAAGAATTTCTGGCGAAAGAGCCTGGTTAAGCTCGTAAGCCTGTTGATTCACTATATGGATCGGCGGGCATATTACCCTGACAGGATCCGGCTCGTTCAGGCCGCGTTGCGGGCCGCCACGCCGTCGGAGCTTAAACTTGAAGCCTGCTGGTTACTGGTCGATGGATTGTCCTACACTCAAATGGAGGAAGAGAATCTCACCGACGCTGAGACCAATTTATTGGGGGGCCTGCGCCTTGCAGCATCCCTCGATGCCGAGCTGGAAGAAGAAGCGAATGATTTGAAGGCTCTAGGAGCGGCATTCCTGGCCCGCGTATGGCTGCGGCGGGGCAACTTGGAAGAAGCGTCCCGGTGGATCAATCAAGCACATGTTGTAGCCTATCGTCCACTGGTCGGGATACGCGTTTCCACGATTGCCGGCGAAATCGCATCTGCTCTTGGTGATCACGAGGCGGCAATCCGTCATCTCAAGGCCGCTCTGCAATATCCTGAGCAGCATGGCGACCTGGGAGCAGAGAATCACTATCGCCTTGGATTCGAATATACGGCCATTGGTTTGTTCGAACTTGCCTGGCAAGAATTTCAGACCACGTTGGCTATGGAAGGAGATGATCACACTATTGAGTGGATCATGGCAACCTTTGGGTCAGCTCAGGTGTCAAGAGTACGTGGTCACATCGCTGATGCAAAACAGCAGGCGAGCAGTGCGAGAGAGGCGCTCCAACGAGTTCATCCGAATGGCCCATTGGGCCGTCACATTCAAACCTTCGAAAGCGCCCTTGAAGCTGAACCACGCGCGGGTAGTTTGCAGGATCGTGGTGGTTCAGGCGATTTTCTAACGTGGGTCAAGAATCTGGATGTCGAAGCCCATAGCCGGCCCGGAACTTTCAATCTGGCGGGAAGCGGAATCGTTAAGCCAGTCGAGTTACTTCGCGAGATCATACGTGTAGCCATCACTGAGATTGAACCAGCGCGAATTGATGAAGCACATAACTGGGGCCATCCAAGTCTGATCTCGGCCATCAGCCGCCGGTATGGGATCACTGATCAACAACGTATCATTCCATCCAACGGTGCATCGCTCGCATACTATCTTGTTTGCAGGACGCTGATAAGTCCTGGAGATGATGTGGTTGTGGAATCGCCAGCTTATGATCCGTTATGGCGGGTTCCACAGGCACTGGGCGCCAAAATCATCAGACTAAATCGTCATGGCGACGATTTCAACCTTGATCCGGATGAGCTCCGGTCGCTGCTTACGCCTCGCACAAGGCTTGTCTGCCTGACCAACCTGCATAACCCAACCGGGTTCATTACGAAGTCTGAGCAGCTTGGCCGCCTGGCCGCCGTTGTAGCCCGCGCCGGTGCCTTCTTGCTGGTTGAGGAAGTATTTCATGACTTCGTGAGTGACCAGCAGCCATCTGCATCAGTAGTTGAGAAAAACACGATCACGATCAACAGCTTATCCAAAGTTTATGGTCTGGGTACCCTTCGCTGTGGTTGGATCGTCGCGCCACCCGATCTCGTCGAAAACATCCGCAAAACTCAAGTTGTTGTTGAGAATATAGGTTCTGGGCTGACGCAAGCCTTCGCATCGTTTGTGATTGACGAGCTGGACGACTTTCAGGCCCATTGGCAACGGACGTTATCCGCGAACCATGCGACGGCCCAGGAATTGTTGGCACCGCTTCAGGGCGCGATGCTCGAGGGAGCTATTGCTCCAAACAGTTGCGTCTACTTTCCAAAAGTAGTCGGTGGATCGGACACAACTGAGCTTGTAAACCATCTGGCGAGGCATGGCGTCTACGTTGCGCCGGGCCACTTTTTTGGCACGCCAGAGCGAATTCGCCTCGGCCTGGGGGGCGACCCCGAGCAGTTCCGCCGTGGGTTGGAGAGATTTGTCGAGATTGTCTCGAAACGCTCAACGTCCGATTAGCCCGGCAAGCATGGAAAGCAGCCCGAGTCGCGCGTTCAATCAGCCTTCAAGCCAGAACAGGAGGTGAGTATTCAGTATCAATCCTTACACGAATCCACTCATGCAACCGAAACATACATCAGGCAAGTCAAGAAAAGGAGCGTTCGAAATGGGCGTGCCATATGATCCCCGAAGTGCGCAGAGCAGGCTTGACGCCGGCAGGTTCCTCTCCACGATCCCCGGCAATCCAATCTATGATCGGATGAACGGACCGATAGTGAGCCGGCCCAAGCCTATATCCGTCAGCCGTCCTGTCCAACCCTCGAACACGACCGAGTGTTGTGAGTCCGCAGCAACGCGCTGGAAGCAAGAGGCAAAGTTCTGCTCGGAATTGGCAGAGAAGCAAGAAGCCGCGGGGGCTAACCAGGTCGCCACTGCTCTCCGAAGCGCCTCAGCGGCTGCCTGGGACGCTTCGAAGGCGGCGCGTGAAGGACGTTTGGCTGATGAGTGGCGGGCAGCGGCGGTTCACGCCCACTCTACGGCCGAAGAATGGCGACTTCACGGCGAGGCCAGCAAGGCGGCAGCCTGGCGCCAGGAGGAACAGCGGCGACTGGCGCAAAGCCAGGCCAGTGGTCTGAAGTCACATGCTTCGTCTGGTCGTGCGTAGCCACTGCAATTGTGACTGGCGAGAGCCCGAAATGATCCGGACTCTCGCCAGTCAGCAACTACAATTCATCCTGCAACCCTATTGCATGAGCCCAATCCCACTTATCCGACGTCAACTCCCTTTGGCCTTCATAAGATTGTCATTGCGAGGGCAACACATCTCATACTGGTGGCTAATGGCCAGATCGCAGTTCTTGAAGCAGCTCACGAGCCCGCTGTGCATTTTCGCTTTGGCCTGTTTGCTCAAAAATCACGATTGCGTACTCGGCATGTTTCAATGCCTCCGACATGTGTTCGCTTTGTGACAGTACCAACGCAAAGTTATATGACGTGGCCGCACGACCAAGTACATCACCCGATTCTTCGTATGCGAGCAGAGCCCTCTCGAAGTACTCGGTCGCACTTCGCCAATCTCCTAGAGTTGCATATGCCTCGCCCATGCCGCTAAGTGCTGCACCTTCCTCATGCCTGACCTTGATATTTTCGGCAATCTTCAATTGCTCAGCATGATACTCAAGTGCTTTCCGAATTTGGCCCGATCTGGCATATAACTTTCCTAACGTCCCCAGCCATCCGCACATGCCCAGACTGTCTTCGGTTTCGCGATCAATCTCGAGAGCCTGCTCAAGGTACGGGATTGCCTTTACGTCGTCACCTAGCAGGATGCTCGCGTTGCCCAAGTTCCCCAACGTACTCCCCTCCCCGCGTCTGTCCTCCAATGCTCTGTGAATCTTAAGTGCCTGCTGGTAATACTCAATCGCGCGGTGTGCGTGCCCCTGTGTCAGATATGCATTTCCCAAATTCCCCAGCGTCGCAGCTTCCCACCGCCGATCTTGCAAGTCCATTTGAACTACGAGGGACTGCTCCAGGTGCCAAATCGCATTCTTCACATCACCGAGGGCACCATAGGCAGAACCGAGATTGGCTAGCGCACTCGCCTCTCCACGCTCATCTCCAATCCCTCTCACAATTTCGAGTTGTTGGTTGAGATGTTCGATTGCTTCATGGAACTTCCCTGACACCAAACTAACATTTCCCAAATTCCCCAGAGTGGCACCTTCCAGTTCCCGATCACCGATTTCGCGGGATACCGCTAACGCTTGTGTGTGAAATGCTACAGCGCTCTGCACTTCACCCAGTGATGCGTACGCTAATCCCAGGTTCGCCAGTGCAGCACCTTCTGCTTGTCTGATTTCCAGCTGTTGAGCAGCCTTCAGAGCCGGCTGCAACCACCCAATTCTCTCACGCGGGTTCAAGCGCAGATTCAACAATTGTGCAGCTCCCAACGCGTAATCCATTTGCAGCCCCAATGCGAAGTGGTGAGCCGCCAAATCGCCCGAAAACTTCTGGCCCGCAAAAACGTTCTGGCGTTCCAAGTCGAACAGCCGTAAGGCAACTATGCTTGACTCATCACCTTCCACATACATATCACCCGCAAACGTTAACAGTGCCAGATAGTGGGCGGCGTATCGCAACCCGGCCGCTTCCCGTTCGACAGGCAGCAACTGTGCCTCGGCGAACACCCGCAGCAGGTCATGCAGCCGATAGCGTTGCTGTGCCGCATCCCACTCAACCAGGCTGCGTTCCACAAGTTGCGCCAATCGCTCGCGCACCAATTCGCCCGCACTAGAGAATGCGGCCTCCTTGTTCTCTTCAATGTCCTCGTGCCAGGGAATGTCCCAGATCGCGCGCGCCGCCTGCCAGTCAAAGCTGCCTGGGAATATCGCCAGCGCGCACCACCACACCTGCTGCTCTCGAGTCAGCATATCGTAGCTCAAGCTAATTGAAGCCTCTACAAGCGTAAGCTGCTCTAGGCGATCAGCCAATCGCTGCGAGTACTCTGCCGCTGTCAGGTCAAACCGTCGGACAAGTTGACTTCCCGCCAGTCGCAAGGCGATGGGCAGCCGTCCGCACTTCTCCGCTAGTTCGGCGGCTTCGGCGTCCTGTAAGCGGGGCGTAATCGCCTGCAATAGACGACGGGCGTCGTCTGGCGGAAGCACATCCAGGTGCTTCACCCTGAGACCTTCCAGGACCAGATGCTGGCGTGAGGTGACCAGCAGCGCGCAGCCGGCCGGCGGCATCAGTGGTCGCACCTGCCCGGCGTCGCGGGCGTTGTCCAACAGCAGCAGCACCTTCTGTCCATGCAGCACACCCAGATAGAGCTTGCGCAACTCACCTTCGTCATCCGGCAGCTGTGCCGTGGGATGGTAGGCCCGGATGATCTGCTGCATAACAGCCGCCGGCTTCAGGGGGTCCTGCCCCTGCTCGGCCACACCCTTGAGGTCAATGTCGAACTGCGCATCGGGGTATTGGGGGAGCAGTTCCTGAGCCAGCCTGCGCGCCAGGGCGCTCTTGCCAATGCCACCGGCCCCCTGCATCCCAGTAATGACGGCACCCCCCGTGCGCAAGGCGGCCAGTAGTTCATCCAACTCAGCCTGACGCCCGGTGAAATCTGCTGGTGGCGGCTCCATCCCGTGCAGCCTGGAGCGCCGTTGCCGGTCCTGTTCCTGCGCGTCCGGCGGGATGATCGTCACACTTATCGGGCTGTTGACAACATTCTGGTCACCTACCAAGCTCATGGCGCCCGCACCAACGGCGACACCCGGGGAATCGGAAACGTTGCCGACTGAAACAACGCCTGGTTGCGGCTCTTGGCTTTCGTGTGGTGGCACGGTAGGTGCGCCGGTCCCAGTCAACGGTGGCAGATACTCAACTAGCTTCTGAACGAACTGGCGGCTTGATTCGTCCAGGCCTGCCGTCAAGGCAGCCACATCGCGCTCTCCCGCCACAATGCGGCGCACAGCGTCTATTCCTTGGAAACCTTGCGACTTTAGGAGATCCAGTGCTTGGTCTAGCCAAGCCCGTGCTGGTACATCTCCGCTGAAGATAGCAGAGATAGTTTCGGCAAGAGACGCGGCTACTGTGCCTGATGCCCGGGTGGCACTTAACTGCTCCATAAGAGCCCTCGCCCGGCCCATATATTCTGTGTGGTCAATGCTCTCGTAAATTGTAAATGCCCGGTACGCGTGCGGCAGAGCCTCAGCCGCCGATCCCAGCTGTGCCAAGAGCAATGCCATGTTGAGGGAGGCACCTGCGTACACCTCTGCATCGCCTGTGGTTCGGCTGATCTCCAACGCCTGCTGGTAACACGCAACGGCCCGCTCCGTCTCCGCCAGTTCCGCATACAGACTACCCAGGTTGCCAAGCACGGCTCCTTCCCCATGCCGATCCTCAGCAGCTCGGAACATCTCCAATGTCTGCTGGTAGAGGTCAATCGCCCTGCGCGCCTCCCCCAACCGCACATAGGTGTTCCCTAGACCGTTCAACGATGCCGCTTCTGCTTGACGATCCTCGATCACTCGCGAGATTTCCAGCCTCTGTTGGTAATACTCAATCGCCCGAGCATATTCCCCGATCCGAAGATATGCATTCGCCAGATTGCCCAGCGCTGAACCCTGGACCCGTATATCCCCGATTTCGGTCGCAATCGCGTTAGCATCCTGGTTGTACTCAATCGCCTGCTGCGCCATCCCAAGGTCAAGGTGGGCGGTCCCCATGTTGGCCAGTAGCATCGCTTCACCTTGCCGATCATCAATCTTGCGGCAAATATCCAGAGCCTGTCGAAAGAAATCGAGCGCTCTTTGCGATGAGCCAAGGTATAAGTAGGCGCTACCCAAATTGGTTAGTACTGCTTCTGCCTCGTGCCAATTTCCGATCTCGCGTACTATTATTAGCTGTTGCTCATAGAATTCAGTCGCCCGCTTTATTTCCCCGAGCGTCGCGTAAGCACTGCCCAAGTTACCTAGAGCTCGCGCTTCGCCCTGCCTATCTCCAAACTCGCGTTCGACTTCCAACTCGTGCTCAAGAAACTCAATTGCCCGCCGCGGTTCACCCAGAGCCGCGTACGCAATACCCAAGTTGCCCTGATTTATTCCTTCCCCCACTCGGTTTCCGATTTCCCGATGGATCTGGAGCGCCTGTTCGTGGAGATCAATCGCTCGCCGCGTCTGCCCCAGCGCCGCGTACGCCAGCCCGAGGTTGCCCAGCGCCGCCCCTTCCATATCACGGTCTGCCAGCCGACGCGCCCCCTCCACTGCCGCCATCAGCCACTCGACTCGTTCCTGCGCAGGTAACCGCAGATCTAAAAGGTTAGAAGTCCCCAGCGCATATGCCGCAGTGAGCCTCGCTGCGGACCGATCTGCCTGTGCACGACTCTGCGCCCAGGCCTGCCCAGCCTTGATGTTGTCCCATTCCTGGTCGAAAACATAACGACCTACGTCCCCTTTCTCGTTACCTTGTCTAAACATATCAGTTGCCAAAGTTGCTACTACTTGGTAGTACTCGGCGTGCCGTAACCCAGCTCTTTCGCGTTCTTCGCCTACAAGCCGGTCATCGACAAACACCCGCAAAAGGTCGTGAAGCCGGTACCGTGGCGTTGTGGCATCCCACTCCACCAGGCTCAATAGCAAGAGTTCGCCCAACGCGTCTCGTGCAACTTCGACGTCTACCTGCCACACTGTCGCAACGGCCCCGACTTCAAAGCTCTCCGGAAACATCGCCAGCGCTCGCCACCTCGCCTGTTGCTCTGCTGTTAGCAGGTCATAGCTGAGGCATGCCGACGCCTCGATCAATTCCAGCCGTTTCTGCGCTTCCGCCAGTCGCGCCGCGTATCCGGCCGGAGTCAGGTCCGGCCGCACCGCCAGCGCGCTTCCAGCCAAGCGGAGCGCCAGTGGCAGCCAGGCACACAGGCGCGCGATCTCGTCCGCCACTGCGTCCGGCAGGCCTCGAACGATGGTCTGAAGCAGTGTTCGCGCCTCGCCTCCCGAAAGTTTCTCCAGATCCGTGCGCTTCATACCAGGCAAGGTGAAGCGTTGGCGCGAGGTGATGATCACCGCGCACGGGGCCGGCGGCAGTAGCGGCGCTACCTGGTCCGCATCGCGCGCATTGTCCAGTAATAACAAGGCCCGCTTGCCACGCAAAGCATCCTGGTACAGCCCGTGCAGCTCGCCCTCTGTTTCGGGCAGCTTCTCGCCCGGCCGCCAGGCGCGCACCACCTGCGCCATGGCTTCCGCTGGCGTCAGAGGTGTCTGTCCCTGTTCCGATAAGCCACGGAGTTCCACTACCAGCTGCGCGTCCGGGTATTCTTCACGCAGTGCTTTCGCCACGCGATAGGCCAGGACGGTCTTGCCCACCCCGCCCATGCCCTGCAGGCCAGAGATTAGCGCGCCGCCCGAGCCGACGGCAGCGATCAGTTCGTTCAGCTCCGTTTCGCGACCGACGAAATCGGCGGGTGGATCGGGGATCTGGTGCAGCGCCTGAGCTGGGGACGGGAGATTGATGCTTACAGCCGCGGTCGCCCCGTGACCGATGGCTACTCCGATTGCGCCCGTGAGGTCGCCAACGTTGATGGAACCTGGCTGCGGATTGCCAGCAGGTGTGCCTGGCGTGTCGGCTGATGCCGAAGGCTGATTCGGGAGGGCGGGTATATCGTCGTCAGGCAGCATCAAAGTTCCCCCGATCATGCCTTTCCTGCCGTCACAGCATCCATCAATAGTCTGAGCGCCGACCGCAACACTGCCACCCGCTCCAGGCGCGGCAACTAGCTGGCACGCAATCGAGCCAACAAGTCTCTCGCCCGTCCTGCATACTCCGTGTGGCCGATGCGCTCAAAATGCGCCGCCGCCCTTTCGGCGTGCGGCAGGGCCTCGGCAGATGGTCCCTGTCGAGCCAACAGGAGGGCTAGATTTAAGGATGTTTCCGCAAGCCCTTGCATATCGTCAATTTCCTGGCTTATCACTAATGCTTGTTGGTAGTATGAAATCGCTTGATTTGAGTCTCCTAATTTTGCATACGCAACTCCCAGGTTGGCTAAATCTGCTTTTTCTCCTTGCCGATCGCCAAGCTCGCCACTGATCGTCAGTGCCTGTTGAAATGACTCGACGGCGGCCCTGGTGTTTCCCAGAATCAGATATAGACTTCCGAGATTACCGACAGCATTCCCTTCCCCGCGGCGATCCCCGATTTCCCTAGCAATACTGAGGCGTTGTTGAAGGAACTCAAGCGCTTGCCGCGCATCACCTATCTTAATGAATGTGCCACCAATATTGCCCAGCGCATGTCCTTCGGCACGCCTATCCTTGATCTCACGCGCTATTAGCAGAGTCTGCTGGAAATACTCGATTGCCCGACTATAGTTACCCAGACGCACTTGAGCAAGACCTAAATTGCTCAGGCTTGCTCCTTCGCCTTGACGATCACTAAGCTCTCGGCTTAATAGCAACGCTTGCTCGTAAAATATGATGGCCTGGCTTGCCTTTCCCAATTGCATGTAGGCCAGCCCCAGGCTGCCAGCTGCCGACGCTTCAGCGCCCCGATCCCCTAGCCGCTGCGCCACAGCTGCCGCCGCCTCCAGCCACTCAATCCGCTCCCGCGCATGCAACCGCAGGTCCAAGAGATTAGGAGCCTTCAATGGAAAAGCTAATGTCAGTAGCTCTGCCCGCTCGTCTCTGGTTGTCCGGGCGTGCGCCCAGGCCTGCCCGGCCCGGATGTTCTCCCACTCTCGGTCAAACAGTTGCAGTCCCGCGGCGATGTGCTCGCCGCCCTGTTCAAACCGAATATCTGCCGCCGAGGCTACAGCTTGGTAGCGGGCAGCGTGTCGCAGCCCCGCCGTTTCCCGTTCTTCGTCTGAGAGTCGCGCATTAGCAAACACCCGTAGCAAGTCATGCAGCCGGTACCGCCGCCTCATGGCATCCCACTCCAGCAGGCTCAGGCCAAGGATCTCGCCCAGTACGTCACGCGTGGCTGCTAGCTCCACCTGCCACAGAGCCGTCACCGCTCCAGCCTCGAAGCTCGCAGGAAAAACCGCCAGCGCCCGCCAACGGGCCTGCATCTCAGGCGACAGCAGGTCATAGCTCAGGCTTGCCGACGCCTCGATTAGCTCCAGCCGTTTCTGCGATTCTGCGAGTCGCGCTGCATAGCCAGCCGGGGTCAGATCGGGCCGGACCGCCAGTGCGCTCCCGGCCAGGCGCAGTGCCAACGGCAGCCAGGCGCATAACCGCGCGATCTCGTCCGCCACTGCGCCTGGCAGCTCTGGCACGATCGCCCGAAGTAGCTTTTGCGCCTCATCTTCTGAAAGGCGCTCCAGGTCCGTCCGCTGCATCCCTGGCAAGGCGAAATGTTGTCGCGACGTGATGATCACCACACAGGGGGCCGGCGGCAGGAGCGGAGCCACCTGGGCGGCATCCATCGCGTTGTCCAGCAGTAATAGCGCCCGTTTGCCTCGCAGGGCATCCTGGTACAACCCGCGCAGTTCGCCTTCGGTCTCTGGCAGCTTCTCTCCCGGCCGCCAGGCGTGGATCACTTGCGCCATGGCCTCGGCTGGCGTCAGGGGCGTCTGGCCTTGCTCGGCCAGCCCGCGCAACTCCACCAGCAGCTGCGCGTCGGGGTAGTCGTCGCACAAGGTCTGCACCACCCGGTAGGCCAGGGCGGTCTTACCCACCCCGCCCATTCCCTGCAAACCAGAAATCAGCGCGCCACCGGAGCGTGCAGCCTGGATCAGTTGGTTCAGTTCCATTTCGCGGCCAACGAAGTCAGCCGGGGGATCTGGGATCTGGTGCAGGGCCTGCGCCGGGGATGGAAGAGTTACGTTGACGCTGGCGCCATGGCCGATAGCCGCAATCGAACCAATGATGTCGCGAACGGTGACGGGGCCTGACGACGAATTGCTGGCAGGCGCCTCTGGAGTGTCGGCCTAGGCCGAAGGATGGGCCGGGAGGGTTTGGGATCCGTCGTCTGTGACCATTGCCTGAATTCTGATATACGATAAGCGGTATTGCTGCTCCAGTTTGTGGTTTGAGTGGCCAAACAATAAGGCCGCCCGCGAAACCGCGAACGGCCTGGGATGACATTCATTCCCCTTGCCGCGCGCCCGCCCCGCGCCGTCTATGATGCGAGCCCACCGATATTGTCTTGCCCGCATACACAGATTTAGCAGGGTATTATAGTCTGGAGCATTCTTCCTGCATAATTCGCGTGATTGTGAGCCGTTCGAAAGTTCAATTGTAGACCACTGCGTTAGATCACGGCAAAATCCTAATTTGCCAGTCCCGAAGAAATGACCCCACTGATTGCGTCAAATACCGCGTCGCCGTGCCTTATAATCCTTGGTGTCAGTCGTCAGTCGTACTGCAAGACAACTCAGCAATACCATTGTTCCAGCCGGCGACCGGAAGATATCGAGCAAACCTAATTCGCCAAGGGCCTGGCAAATGAATCCGAATGAATTGTTACGCTGGCAGGCCCTCGTCCTGCTGAGTTGGCTGCACGAGATCGCGCTAAAGGTGCGCGCCACACCTGTGGCATCTCAACAGCTTGCCACCGCTCTGGGCTGGGATGCCTCCACAATTTCTGCCGTAATTCACTATTTGAAATCGGAAAGCCTTATAGAGGCTTCTCCAGATGGCGACGTAAATATTAGCAAGCACGGTTCAGAGATAATTGAAACCGTGTTCAACCGACCAGATGAATCCAGTCGTTACTTTCCAGCTCGAAGCGCGCTCGTAATCCTCAATGGAAGCTTCACAGTCCATGGCAGCATCGTCGGACGTGATTACACTACTACGAACATTGCGGCGCGAGATGTTATTGGACGTGACAGAACGGAGATTATTGGAGGGGCAGCGCCGCAGGAATCTGCAATCTCGCCTCCTGCGCATGAGGTAGTCAACCTGCAAGAGTATGCGGACTACCTGATCAGGGCCTACGAAGACTGGCTGGCGAAATACACTCCACTCCTCGCCGAACAGCGAGAGCTGCCAACCTATGTTGTTTCACAGGGGCAAGCTGCTACCGGTCAGCAGGGAGTAACTGTCCTTAATCTGCCGCAAATGGCTGGCATTTCCGTTTTGCTGGGCGAGTCTGGCTCAGGCAAAACAACGTCTCTGTGGCGCATAGCGGTTGAAAACGCTCAGGCGTTGAGACGCAATGATCCCGGGCTAGTACCAGTTCTGCTGAGTCTTCGTAGCTGGAGTCGAGAGCTACGGTGTCGAGATTTGCTTCAACAGGAGTTCGCAGCGACATCGGCAAGCCATCTGGCAGTGGAAAGCCTATTGACAGATGGCCGAATGCTGATTCTGATTGATGGACTAAATGAAGTCCCGCTTGAAGACAATGCTCGGGTATATGCCTACCGAGATATGCAACAATTCCTTGTGAGCTATGCTCGAAACAGATTTGTAATTTGCTGCCGGTCAAGTGACTATGAGGAACGGCTGCTCGATCTTGAACAACTGAAATCGAAGCTGCAGCCCCACCGGATCTTTGAAATCAGAAGGCTCGACCGCGAACAGATCGCCGACTACGTCCAGCGGTACTTCCAGAGTCAGCCGGAAATGGCCGTCCAGCTACTAAGCAGACTCGACCTGGGCAATGACTACCTCTGGCGCGAAACCAATTCGATCCTTCACCTGGCTCGTATCCCGCTTTATCTTCAACTCATCCTGTTGGAGTTTGAGCATTCAAAGACATTGCCTGAGAGCATGGCATTGTTACTGCAATCTTTTGTAAATCATGTCCTTCAGCGCGAAGCCGTTCGCCACGCCTCAAGGGTTGACGCACTGTCTAAGGAAAGACTCCTTGGCGCGCTTGCTTTTCAGGGGGTGCGTCAAGGTTACCTGCTGCGTATCCCTGATCGAGTGGCCCAAGCCATAATGCAAAGTGGCATGCAGATTCTACGATCTGACAGGGTGTTGGCCGCGGGATTGACCCTCGCGGTTGTGCGTGGCGAGCTGCTGTCCAACAATTTCATCCGTGCCGAAGGCAGGCAGTGGCTAGAATGGGTCCATCAGCTCATTCACGATTACTTCCTGGCCAGCGAGATCGTTCGTATTCGAATTCGCGCAGACAAAGGCGAGCACCGAGCCTTAAACGCACTACTACGGACTTATTCCGCCGGCCAGGCGTGCATCGTCGCCGTGAGCCTCATGGATCCGAAACAGGGGGCCCGGTTTCTGGTTGATTTGATTGAGATAGATGTGAAAGTAGTGTTGCGCGTCTTTGAAGGGCAGAATGAGGACGCCCGGACCGAATTGGCAGAGGCAATCGTCGACCTGGTAGCGGAAGATATCGGTGGCCGCAGGTTGGAACAGGTTGCTCTGGCTTTGCCCTGCTTGCCCGTCGTCGAATCTCTGTTTGTTTGCTTCAAGAGAAATAGGAGTCCGGTGAAAATACAGGTCTGCCGCGCCATCTCATCCCTCGTTATTGAGTACCTGCCACTCGTGTCCATAGGCCCGCAGCCAGGCGCCGGCTATTACACCGCCACAGCCAAGGAACGTTCCCTGGACATATCCATAACCGAACCTACTGTCAAACGAGCGATTCAAATCCTGCGTGCCATGATTGGCAATTCAAATGGTTGGGTTCGTTTCTATGCAGCGAAGGGTCTGTGGGAAACTGAGAAGTCCCAGTCTGCCCAGACACTTGTCCAACTCGTGGAAGAAGGAGATCCCGCGATCTCGCAACAGGTAAAGCGCTTGATGGCTGAATGGGGCATCGAGTGAGCGGATGCGCGAATAGCTATTCGGTTCGCCTGTTCCGCCTCTTTCACACCAGGTTTTGGGGTGCAGAAAGCTTTGCTTGTGGTTAGCTTGCCATTGTTAGATTAGCCTGAATCCTCGTGAAAATGCTGAGTTTTCAGACGACTGGTGGTCGAGCGCGCACGGTTCACCAGATGGGCTGCCACCACCTCGCGGGCTCGCTCAGGCGTGAGTTGT
>JADLEU010000240.1 GCA_020845955.1 Anaerolineales bacterium | reverse complement strand
TGAAGGCAGGAAGTCACTGGTTACGATGGAAAGCCGGATGCGTTGAAAGGCGCATGTCCGGTTTGGAGAGGGGGGTGGGGAAACGTGCTCATCGGAAGGTGAGTAACGCGCCTTGCCCCTACTCTACGCAAGTCCAAGGGTACTGGGGTGGGGTGGGTGCTGCAGGCGCTCAATAATGCCAGCCGCTACACGGTCGGCCTGACCGGCACGCTTATGGGCGGCTACTCCACCAGCATCTTCTGGCTGCTCTACCGGCTCTCGCCCGAAGTGCGGCGGGAGTTTGGGTTCAACGACGAGCAGCGCTGGACCGAGAAGTACGGGCTGTTCAAGTCGGTGTTCTACATCAGCCCTGATGACGACGTGACCGAGGACGGCACCTATACCGGCACCAAACACTTCGAGACGGTCTCCGAGATGCCCGGCATCTCGCCCGCCACGGTGGGCCTGGGACTGGAGTACACCACGTTCTCGTCGCTGAAGGACATCGGGCTGCCGCTTCCGGCCTACAGCGAACAGATCGTCCGCCTGCCGCTGACCGACGCCATGCAGGCGCAGATCCTGGAGGCCGACGGCAGCCAGACCAAGCCGCCGGAAGGGCTGCTGGCCTGGGCGCTGGAGCAACAGAAACGGGACGACGGCAAAGGCGCGATCAGCGTATGGCTCAACACCGCACTTAACCGTCCTGACGCCATGTTCCGCTTCGAGCAGGTGTGGTTCAACCGCCGCATCTCTGGGCGAGGCAAGTACGCCATCCGGCGAAAGGAGCTCGTGGCCGAGTTCGACTCGGTGGGCCACGCCAACGGCGACAGGGAGCAGCCCGTCTCAGAGCTGTTACCCAAGGAATTGTGGCTGGCCCGCACCTGCCGCGTGGAAGTTCAGCGCGGCCGCAAGGTGCTGGTCTACGTGCGTCAGACCGGCGAGCGCGACATCCAGCCGCGTCTGGCCGAGATCCTACGGGATCACAGCCTGCGCCCGGCCATCCTGCGTCCGTCGCTGGCGCCGGCCAAACGGGCGAGCTGGATCAAGCAGAACGCCGAGAAGATGGACGTGCTGCTGACAAACGCGCGCCTGGTCGAAGTTGGCTTGAACCTTTCAATGGTCAACACCGGCATCTTCTACGAGTGCGAGTGGAGTCTCTACACCCTGTGGCAGGCGCTCCGGCGGCTTTACCGGCCGGGCGCTTCCATGCCGGTGCAGATGTACTTCCCGGTCTACGAGGGCACACTCGAAGAAGGCGCCATCAACCTCCTGGGCGCGAAGATGAAGGCCGCTCAGATATTCTTCGGAGATGAAGTGGGCGGTGCGCTGATCGAGGACGAAGATGACAGCGACATGCTCCACGGCCTGCTGCGCCAGGCCTTGGGCCAGGTAGAAGTGGGCCGCGCCGAGGGGCTGTTCGGCCTCGGCAACGACCAACTGGTCACCGACTCACCCATCGGCTCGCCCACAGCCATTTCGCCGCACCTGGTGACGTTGATGGATTTGTGGGCACAGAAGCAGAGCATCATCCGGCAAACGAAACGACGAAATGGAGGTAAGCGACAGGCAGAAGGACAGTTGGCGATGTTCTGACGAGACAGGCCACCGCAAGGTGGCCTGTTTAGTTTCTTGTGGTTGTGCTGTTCTGTGCCGACGGCTGGTCTGGGGCTTCTGGTGCATGCTTTTTCGCCGCCTCACGTTTCAGCCGTTTGCATTCAAGTTGTTGTTCCATGGACATGACCCGATCCGGCTGGGTCTTCCCGAATTGCTTGAAGTAGATGTGCTCGATAAACTCACCCAGCGGACGCTTCCAGGGCTCCTGCCGTTCGTTGGCGAGCTTGCCGAACTTCTTGGGATTGAGGCCAAGTTCGCGCGCCATCTGGATTTGGGCGTCCGTCAGGTGGTATCTCCTGCGCGCCTCAATCCACGGCTGGAGCTTATTTGAAATGGGCTGCTTGGTCATGCTCGCTTGCGGCGGGGGGCTACACGAATCGCTTCCAATCGTCCAGTTGCGGTTGTCCCTCAGCCTTGCGCACGATGTGAACTAGCGCCAGGATGATTTTCAAGCCATCCTCAGAAATGCCTATCATCGCCTGAGGGACGCCGCCCAACAGGCGCTGCTCGGCAATGCCGCTCAGGTAGTCTTTGCATTCGGCCTGCGTTTCGCACATAAAAAAGTCCAGGCCAACTTCGAAATAACGGGCCAACGCCGTGAGTGTGCGCAGGCCGGGATTGAGGTTCTCGCCGTAATGAATCTTGCGGATATTGGTCCCGTTCTCTTCCGTGGCAACCGCAATCGTACGGTAGGCGGTAGAGAAGCCGCGCGCCTCCCCGTATGCGAAGAGTAGATCAACTTGATCGGCTAATGACACTTGCCGTGCCATTCGCAATTCCTTCCGGTAATCCGCCCACGGCCTCGGGAGAGCACACAAACGGGACGGTTTGCATATGGCAGAAACATGATTGACTAACTATAGTAGCTGGGCAAAGGCAGCCTCCAGCATGTCCTTTCGGTCAGGAGCTGCGAAGTATCGCTTGAGTTCCGTGTTTTGCTGGGTTGCTGGTCCTTTCTTCTGGTAATAGAGCCAGTTCCCGGCAAGCCATAGGTAGTGGTCCATCTCGCGTGCAGTGGCCTCGACCCCGCTCAGCCGCTTGAGCTCCATGATTTTGGCAAAATAGGTGTGGTACGCCTGCCGCCAGGTTTCAATACGAGCCTCTGGTTGCTGGAAGTGCCTAACCAAAGCATAGAGCGCGTACCAATCTGTGAGTGGCAGGCTACCATCGTGAAAGAAGTGCACGTACTTCGACGCAAAGCTGACCAAGCGCTGCCCACCCACATGGGATAGCGCCATGACGAGATCGCATCCCTCCGGAACCGGTGGGGTGCCAAAGACTGCGACGATTTGGTCTGACACCGCTATGAGGTTCTTCAGGTTTGTGAAGTAGAGGCGATCGAGCGCAGCGACCTTTACGAGCACGGCCGCGGACTCAGTATTTGAGGGGAATGCCCGCGCAGCCTCTTTGAGGGCAAGGTCATAGGCCTGCCATCCCGGTAGCTCTGCCCACATGTGCTGGGCGGAATCAATCTGGGCAAGAGTCAATAGGATACACAGCGTGGGTCCTTGGATCATGGCAATCCCACACTCCATTCCAGGTCTGGCGCCGTCCTTATGTCGGCCGGTGGTATGTGATCAAGCACCGTTCAATTCGCTTCGGATGTCGTAGTTGCTGTCACTACCCTCACCCGGAAAATACCCAGTACCTTTTCAACATTCTCCCGATCACTCTTACTCAAGGGTGGGCGAGCCCCTAATGCAGCGCATAATACTGGTTCGGGGAAGATAACCACACGCATATGGTTGATTAACCCGTTCGAAAAGAAGCACTTGAGGAAGTTCCGAACATCGTCGGATGTGCGGCGCGGGTTGGCGAAATTGTCGCGGCTACCATTATTCGTGTTCAAGCGGGCGTCGAGATTAGCGGCGGTGCCGACGTATAGCGGCCGTTGTTCACCGTCGCAGATGATGTACCATCCCGCCTCAGGGCTTATCGGGCCACTTGGAACTGTCAAGTGATACTTGCTGCGGACGCGGAGTTCATGCCAATTGGATGGATCCCGCGCCAAACCCATGAATACGCGCAGAAGCTCGCCAACGGTCATGACACTATTTAGGTCGAGAGCTTCACATCGGAGTGTGCCAGGCATATGCGGTCCTTATTTGGGCCGAGTCCTTCGTAGTGTCGTCGGATAGGCAGCTCACTCAGCTTTCCAATACCTTACCCGCCGCGCGGTCTGGGTCGCCGTAGAAGACGATGTCCAAGCGCTCGACGACCTCCTCAGGCAGGCTACCAACGTGGTTTTTGTTGGCCAATGGCAGCAACGCACGTTGGGCACCGGCTTCCATAGCAACTTGCAGCGGCTCCAGGATCGAGCTAACACCCTTGATATTGCCTTGTACAGTTAGGTCACCCAGGATGATGGCGCCCGCGAGCACCCGCCGGCTGAACAACGCGGAGAGAATCGCCACGTAAAATGCAACACCGCATGCGCACTCTACGCGGCCACCGCTGAGGTCTACGGCCTCGGCCTGGATATCCTTTTGCGCTAGGGCAGGGCTCAGGCCCAGCTTATCTCGCGCACTCTGCAAGTAGGCATAGGCCCGGTTGAGCGACTCCTTCAGGGACGGCTCAAGCCCGCCGGGAGTGCGCAGCTTGCCAGCGCCCGGCGTGAGCGCGATCTCCAGCCGATAGAGACCCACGCGTGCCTCGGCATCCACCGCCGCAGTGTAGACCGTCCCTGGCGGAAGTGGATCAGGGCTGATGGCCCGCGCACCCCCTTGCTCTGGCACACCCACAATACGCTCGGCCCCGCCTTCGCCATCAATGTACGAGAAGCTAGTCTTGTAGAACTCAAAGGAGCCACGCTTCTTGAGCTGCTCCTTGACACGCCGCCGGCCCTCCAGGGCCAACTCTAGGTATTCGGCCAGCTCAGCCTTGGTCCAGGCGCCGTCTGGGTGCAGCAGCTTGAGCAGTCCGCTGACGGTGCGCTTGACGGCGGACGCATCGCGCCCCTCGACGTGGGAGCCCAGGCGGAAGTACTGTTCCAGCGCATCGAAGCGGTTTTGTTTGCGCAAGAGGCGGAAGGCCTCGGCCAGGTAGTCAGTCACGAAGCCATAGCGAGTGGTGAGGAGGTCTTTGGCGTTCTTTGGGATCTCCCAGCCGGGAAGATAAAAGTGCAGTCGGTCAATAACCGCCAGATCGAAAGCGTCGGGCAGAGGCTGGAAGAGGTCCGTAGCGCTGTTTTGCACCAGGGTTTCCACCGGCTGATTCAGGTTGCCGATGAAAACCAAGGACGCGTCGGCGTGCACCTGTGCCAGGCCGCGACTGAAGCGACCGTTGGCCATGTAGTCCTTCATAATCTGAATGGTGTCAGAATCGTTTACCTTCATGCCGCCGACTTCGTCAAAGGCCACCACGTCCCAGTGACCTACGAGACCCACCTGCCGACGGGCGTTGTTGTAGAACAGGTTGGCCGTGCTGGCCTTGCCGCCCGAGATCAAGATGCAGTAGGGCGACATCTCGCTGAACGCGTAGGACTTCCCCGTGCCGCGCGGCCCTAGCTCGATGAAGTTGTAGTTCTTTTCCACAAATGGGATCAGGCGCACCAGGTTGAGAAGCTTGAGCCGCCAATCCATCCGGTCGGGCTCCAGCCCAAGCGTCCGAATGAGTGCGTCCACCCATTCCTCACGGGTGAACTGCCCACGGCCGTCGACAAACTCTTCCTCGTCGAAGCGTGCCAATTGGATCGGCTTTAGGTCCACGATGTGAAACGGGCTGTCTTTCTTCTCGTCCGGCGCGCGGTACTCCAACTCGACCTGGGCCCAGATGCCGCCTTCGAGCAGACGGTCATACCGCCGATAATACTCATCAGGTACATGGATGCGGTTGTAGCCAAAGTTGTCCATGGAGGCCCAGTACTTGGTCTCGCTGGGCAAGAACCGGACTTCGACTCGGTCTAGGAAGCGATGCCGGCCGCGCTGTTCGACCATGGCCTGGGCCTTATTTGCTTCGTCGTGCCGGAAGTAGTTAGTGCGAAGCGTGTCCTTGACCGCCGTAATGCCGAGTTGGACTTCGACCGGGTCGTCGGAGGCGCAGTATTTGCCCAGCAGGTACTCAAGAACATAAGATGGCACATTCTCACCGCCCTTGACCTGGTGAAGTAAGTCCTTGCGAACCACCTTGCCAGGGAATACTTGGTGCAGCTTATGATCGAGGGTCAGCTCAGCGGCCATGTCAATCCATTACCCCATTCTTGAGCTTCAGCCGCGCCCAGACTACATTACTATCCGGCGCGATGGCACGTAACTCTACCGCTTGGCCTGTAAACCCGGGCTCGATGAGCAGAGGGACACTGGTCTCGGCGTTCGGCGCGAGCGTCACCTCGTGCGTGTCTTCATCCCGAACCGGGCTGTCGGCGGCCTCGCCCACGGGCTTGCCGCTCGGGTTAGCGACGTCGTAGGCCTCCAGCCGGACCCGCAGCGGCTCGTTCAGCAGCGAGGCATAGTACACCTTCAAGCCAATCACTTGGCTGGTAAAGCGATCACGTCCAAAGCGCAGCTCAATGCTTTGCTCGCGCCCGGCACCCACCGGCCGACCCCGAGGCTTGAACTCGATCACGGGGATGATGCACTCAGGCAGGCTCAGCCCTTCGTGGAAATATGCGGCGTCCCGCTGATAGACCCCGAAGCCGGATGCGACGACATAGTCCGCCGCATCGGTTTGGATGCCAAGGTGCTGCGGATCAAACACCAAAGAGCCGGCCTGTTCGCGCACAGCTTTGCCCATGCGCAGCCGGCGCTTGGACAAGGCCCACTGCCCGTCTGGCGCCGCAGCCGAGTCGCCGGCCAACACCTCGGGCAGCAGCACATGGCCATGGTCCGCAGCGACGACAATTATGTCAAACCCGACCCGTGCCAATTGCACGATGGCGGCTTTCAGTTCGCCTAATAGTCCGCTGATGTGCTTGCGAGCTTGGCGCAAACTGACGTTCTCGCCGAGCTCGTCAATATCCTGAGATCGCAACACTAACAGATCACGCTGTGCCAGGCTCGCTCGCTTCTTCTCAGTTGCCTCCAGCCAGTCGGCCAGCGGGAGATGCCCAAACCGGTCACCGTACTTCTCGGCTAGCAGCGCCATGCGTGCCGCCGAGTCCTTGAGTGGTCTGTCGCCGATGTGAGGCACGAGCTGTTCGCCCACATTTCGCAGACTAAGGGCACCGTCCGCACCCGCCATCAGCGCCGCCACGCCGTTTGGAGTAATAGTGGGAAGGGCGGCGGCGGCTGGCTGCACTCCAACATCTCCCAGCTCCGCTAACTCGCCCGCCAGAGCTTGGCCCATTTCGAAGCGCAGCGAGTCAGCCAGCACATAGGCCACCTTGACTCGCCTTTCCAGGGCAGGCGCAACGAGCTTGTCGAACACCTGTGTCTGGCGAAGCAGCCCCTCCGGCGGCCAACCATCCTGCTCGACCCGCTTCAGGAAGCGCCCTTGAAGGCGGCTGAGCGCCTGCCGGTATTGCGAACGGGCCAATTCGATGGTCGGTGCGACCTCTTCGCGTTCTGTGCAGTCGGCCCAGCTCTGCTCCATCAGGCGCTGCTGGCGGTCGAGCGTATGCCATCCGTCGGCGCGGGTATAGGTTTCCACCAGTCCGGCCATCCGCAAGCTGCTAGTGCCTGTGGCCACGAGATCGGCGGCGGTCTGCATCAAATCCACGCAGCGCTCGGCGACCTGCCACACCTGAGCTCGCTCGGCCAGGTGTCGCCATACCGACCGCCGCCGTCCAGCCAGGATGTCACGTGCCGAGCCTAACCGGCCAGACTGCACAGCCTGAGTGAGAGCGGCCAGGTATTGGCGCTCCTCAAACGCAAATGTATCTCGCACACCCAGCCGCTGCACGCCGGCAAAGTGCTGGCGCAGGCCCAGGTTGGCTTCGATTCGGTTAGCCTGGGCAATAAAGGCTTCACGGAGTTCGTCATCCCCACGCCAGCGTTCGCACAGGCTATAAATGCGATCTTTCAGCGGCAAATCGGCCCGGGCCACGTTGTCAATGGCGGCCGGCCAATCGCCAGGAAGGTCGAACGCTAACTCGCTCATAAGTACGAATTCGGCCAGCTTATCGCGCAGCTTGACCCAGGCTTTGGTGCGGGGCGGCGACGTGAAGCCAAGTTCAGCCTGTAGCAAGCGCAGCGTCTCAGCCTGAGCACCAGAGACGTTTTCGAGTTGCACAAATGCGGTTGCTGTGCCCAGCACTTGGGCAGCGACTTCAACGGCCGACTGGGTGCCCAGGGCCTGCTCTACCAGTGGATAGGCGCTTGTCGCCCGCAGATTGTCCAGTAAATCCAGCGTGGGGTGGCCGGCGAGGAATAAACCATCAATCTGCTCGGCCAGCTCCGGCGCCGCCGCGCGGGCGAGGGAATGCAGATGTTCGCTCTCTGCCTCGCCAAAGACATCACCCGCCACGGCGAAGACTTCAAACGGATCTTGGGCACGTCGGTCGGGCATATAGCGCGACCGGGGTAAGTAAATCAGTAAATTGCCGTTGGCGGCCGGCAGGCCCGCCTCCTCCAATTGGCGGAAGGCAGCCTCCGCCTCACGGCGCGCAACTAACTCCGATGTCACTCCTGCCACAACGTCCGTATTTGCCAGGTGGAGCTGGCTAACGAAGCTGCTGAAGGCACGCTCACCGTCGTACCAGACAACTAGGCGTGCCTCATTGAGGCGCTCCGATAGATTCAGACGAAGGTATTCGGAAAGGCGCATGATAGGTCCCTAGGTTCTACGATGACGAGCTACGCTTTCTGGCGGCCGGCTCCGGCAGCGCAGGCAGTGTTGGGCCGCCACCTCCTTTTCGCAATGGCCACAATAGGGACAGATTCCCCAGAAGTTGCTCGCGTGATCAGGAGACTCGCACACGCTGGATACTGCCAGCCCGCCTTCAAGCGCTTCAGCGAAGCCAATGGCTGACACGGCATTCTCAGCATGGTAGCTGGTGAATTCACGCATGGTACCCGCGTTCGAAGCAGGCTTCATCTTGACAACACGTTTGTGACAGTGCCCGCAGGTAATCTCGCCCCAGCGAAGACCGCAATTGGAATTCCGACACGCGTAGTACTTATAGCGATCTGCCTGAGCAGTCACTGTCGCAGTCTGGAAGCAGTTCCAGCACAGGTCCTCTAGGCCGATGTGGAACAATTGGATGCGGATTAGCCGCTGGAACCGACGAAGGTTGCTTCGTTCTGCATCTGGAGTTGACACGCCCGCTACCGTGGCGTGAATACTCTGTCCTATATAGATGGGAAGGGCACCAACGCGATAATCGCCGTAACGGTAATAGTCCTCGTCGCTGGCAAAATTGTCACCCTGGTTCAGCAACAGCCGCAAATCGGCATACGGTAAGCGCTCATCGAAATCACCGGTTGCTGTCGGATGAAGAAGTAGAACGGTGTGCCGGATAGACGCCGCACTGGCCTCCGCCTCCCTGTCTCGCCTGCGCACATTCCGGCGTGCTAGTTTGCTGCCATCGGGCCCGTGCGGGTTGGAGTTAAGTTCTAGCAAGCGTTCATACAATCCCCGAAGCTCCGACGCCTTCTCCTCAAGGCTCAGATCACGGCCTCCCCACCACGAGGGGTCTGGAAACAGCCACACCATCGAACGTGAGTCCTGGTGGCTGAACTCCAGCTGGATTCCGCCATCGACCGAATCGCCCTCCGAGGGTGGCAGAGACACCTTGACCCGCACGTTTGGCCGATCACGGTGCCGAAGCTCGATTGCCGCCGCCTGGCCCGGGCTGCCACTGCGAAGCGGTACCCCCGCGTCGCCCCGCCAGATTGGGAAAGGAGCCTGGCTATCGACATCGAAATGGGCTTGCTTGAAGGCCCGCAGGAGCATCAAAACGCAGTAACCGAAGTAGGCACCGTGGAAGTCCGCGCACTTCACCTCTGCGAGCCGTTGCAGGCGGTCATGGTTATACGAGGCTTGCTCGATTTCCTCATAGATCTGATACAGCCTCCCGTACACAGGATGCATCAGCAGTGCGGTGTTGGCGCGGGGCGATCCCGAGAGCGGCCGCACCTTGTCAAAGGTAGGCGCCGATTGGACCTGAAGGACCGTATTGTGGAAGTGCTCAAGATCCACCCAGTTGCGACGAAGTTCGTGGCTTTGGTCTCGAAGTCTGTCAAAATCCTCAACCCGGTAGGAAAAGACGCTCAGATTGGCGCGGCGAATAGCCTCGTCGAGATACAGCTCTCGCTCATACGCAGCCAGTCGGTCGCGAGACATGAGGCCCTGAAGACGAACCCGCAGACTCTCTAGGAAGTGCAGCACAAAACGGTTCTCATAGACGTCATAATCCTCGTCCACACGGTCGTCGAGAAGTCTTGCGGGGCGAGGGCGAAGGCGCGCGCGCCGGTGCCATGTCTCGGGATGCCGGATGAAGTGATCAACCGTGGCCGGCGAGATACGCTGTATCTCCCCCGGATCTACCAGGCACTGCTCGTCGATGAGACGACGCAGGGGGGCCTTGAGCACCTGGTCAAAGAGGCCAGAGAGCTCTGTACGAACCTTTGGTGGAATATCGTCTTCGATCACGTCCGGCGCCAATGTATCATCGAACAGCGAGAAGATGTCATCGATCAAGTCCAGCGATGTGATCTCACCACCGAACGACACGGCGATATCTCGGTAGAACTGGAACCAGCCGAGCATCAATTGCAGGTGCTCCGGCGGCATCTGGAAACCCGCAATCGTGTCAATGATGCCGACGCAGCGCTCGCCAGAAAATGCCTCCGCCTCAATCCGAACCATCTCCCGTACGGTTGGCGGTAGATGAAAGGGCCAGGCGTCAGCACCGGGTGTCCCTGGTCGATCCACTTCGCGGAGTGGGCTATCATCGACCAGCAGCCGCCGGGGGTATGAGCCTTCGTCCCATGCGAGGGTGAAGCGCCAATCGGCGGCGCGGATACGTTGACCCGCTAGCTCGGAAATGGGCACTGCCTTGGGCTCGCGGCAGAGGCGCTGCGTCGCAAGCAACCTTAACATGCTACAGCCGTGATTTCATAAGCTCAAGCGCCGCACGCGTCTGGTCGGGGCCTAAGTTATGCTTGGCATATGGCCAGTGCCGCTGCAGCTCATCGCCAAACTCTTTAAGATCGTCCTCGAAGTCCGTCCTGTGGCTATAGCGGATCTTGGGCAGCACTTTCGAGATTATCTGCAGGTCTAGAGCTTCCGACATTACCTGCATCGACGTGGAACCTGCCGCGTAGGCAGCCACGAAATCGACGATCTGCCGGCCGGGGCGGTAGCTCATGTTCAGGAAGAAGCGCTTCCTCAACACGCCATTTAGGTCGACCAGGAACGCCTCGAGCTCCTGGGTGGCTACTTCCGGCAATACAGCAGATTGACCCGCCGCCAAGTACCCTGAGAAGGACAATGCAGGCATGACGACGCTATCCGGCGGTAGTTTTCCGTGCCGGAGCCCATCGGCTGTCTCGATAAAGTCGATGACCTGGGCCCGGTCGTAGATTTTGTCGCTGAGGGGAAATGTGGTTTCATCATCGTTGATTGTGCCGACGAATACCACATTACGTGAGATGGCAACTTGGTTGCCATTGTGAATGTAGCGCGCGATGCCGCCCGGTGGCAGGCTTCCAACAGCCGCATTGTCGAATAGCTCGACCGCGGGCTCGTTTTCATCCTGCAACTTCACATTGAAGTCGTTGAAGTAGTATTCAACCCGTGACAGATTCATTTCGTCCAGCACAATGAAGAAGAGGCGATCCTGGAAGGCCGGCAGCTGGGCCTTGATTAGCGCCTTTGTGAAGAGGGTGGGCAGGAAGCGCTGATCAAAGTGATTGAAGAAACCTAGGAGATCGACTTTCGACCTCCAGCTTGGCTGGACGGGAATGACCTCGTAGGGTGCCCCTATGGCGCGGCCTATTAACACGGGCAGGCTCGTCTTGCCGCTCCCGGAGAAGCCCCTGAGCACAATGAATCGGGAACTGCGCGTGGCTGCCAGGAATGCCTTGATGCGGCTAAGCGAGTACTCGAAGTCATACTTCCTGGCATAGTCCTGGATTAGCCCGACAACCTGCGGATCTCCCGGCCATGGCTTGATTTGGCCGGCATAGGTCTTGGTGTACTCAGGCTTTTCCACCAAATCACGCAGTGCGTCAAATGCCCGCGCGCCACGCTCCAAACGCTGGCGCTCCGACTCGTTGACAACATCGAGCTGCTGCTTGTACTCGGTTAGCTCCTGGTTCACGCGGTCAGCCAGTGATCGGTACGCGGAAAGCTGTACCACCTGCGAGCGCAAATCCGCAATGGTGGCGTTGCTGGCAGCCGTTTCCTCTTGAAGCCTTAGCACCTGCTGCTCCAGATCCGCGGCCCGGCGCAGACGGTCCTTGTTTGCCAGCAATTCCGCAGTGTAAGCCGAATACGTATTGAGCTTGTCCTGGAGCGCGGCCCGGTCTCGCTCCGCGGCCGCCGCCCGTTGGCGCAACCGGTCCAATTCTTCCTGATCCACGCCGGCCAATTGGCGTTGCAGTGCTTCTACCTGTTGGATAGTGTCGGTTAGTCGTTCTTCAAGGTAGTCGCGTTGGCGACCGAAGGCATCGCGCTCGATCTCAATCTCCTTGACCCGAGCGGGATTCCAGGCGGCGGTGATCTCATCCAGCCGGGCCTGCAGCTCGAGTAGTTGTTGCTCCTGGCGGCTTTGTTCTTCCGCTGTCTTGGCGAGTTCGGTGACCTTCTCCAGTGACTGGCGCCACTGCTCCTTCATTTCTGCATATTGGGACTGCAATGCCTGATGCTCGGACTTAAGCTTCTCATACACCAGTAGCTCCGACCGCAGGCCAGCGTTCTCTTGCCGAAGCCGGTCTAGCTCAGCGCTCTGAGCGTCCGCAATTGGCACGCTCGCACGCGCCTCAGCCAGCCCATTCTGTAAAGCAAGGATGTCCTTCTTTGCCTGTTCCAGTTCAAGTTCGAGCTCAAGTTCGCGTTCGGTGTGGATATCCGCGGACGCCTTGCCCGTCGTCTGGGTGACCACTACAGGGGGGGCCGGCGGAGGCTCCACCGGGCCGGGCGCTCGCGGCTGCTCCGTTGCTCGACCGCTCGGGCCCCCGTTGGATTGATCCGGCGGGGCCACTGCTTTGGCCGGCCCGAATGGCGCGGATGGCCTTTGGGATTGTGGGGGCGTCTGCTGCTTACGCTTCTTCGATGGTTTTGCCACGGCGTGGTCCCCTTCCAATCCGGCTACTCGGCGTAGACATCCCGCAGAAACCCGTAGACATTAGCCCTGACTCGACGAAGTACTGCCTCATACTCATCAGGGGCTAACTGATTTACGTCTTCGCCCCCATGGGCAGCGTCATTGCGCCATTCGGCCACGTAATCGAGGCGCTCAAGCCAGCCTGAATCCCGATCAATCGCCGCCGCGATCCTTGCAACCTCAGGCGGCAAATCACCCGGGGGAGCGGACAGGACTGCGAGCAGGATCTTCGCGATCTCATCTCGGCTGCTGATTGACCTGAGTTGGCCGAGAGTCGCCGGCAAACCCTTCTTATCACATTTGGGTAGCGCGTTTTCGATGAGGGGTGGAAGATGCTGCCAGGGCGGTGGCCGGTTTGCCGCTTTCACGAGCTCGCGATACCAAACAAGGGCAGTTGATTTGTTCAGAGCGAATCCACGCCAGCCGCTGGGGATCGGCCGGGTACCAATTGCCTTGGCAATCCTTTCGAGCGTCGTTTCAAGGAGAATACCCCACGGGTTGACGCTGTTCCCGCGCCCCAGCGACACCGCTTCATCTCCGCTGTGCTCAGCCCACTGGTAGTACTGCTCACACGTCAATAAGTCCGACAGTACAGCCTCCGGTAACATTGGCCGTGGCCCAAGTTGCTCAACAACCTGGCGAATGAGGGTTTCGCGCCAATTAGCTTCGCTCAGCCCAAACACTGCCAAGTCCCCCCTGGCTCGCTGCCGGACCAGGGCATTGAAGTCGTCTAGGCGCGCTCTCACGGCCGGGTCGTTCAACGCCGCCAACACCTGGGCATATTGCTGCTGCTCCCAAGGAGAGAAAGGCGAGAAGGAACGCAACGCGACTTCGTTGCTGCCTGGCGGCAATTGGCCGATGACTTCGATCAGCAGGTGATGCTCTTCGACGAGGTCACGGGCCAGCACTTCGACGTCCTCGAGGTGGTTAGGATGACTGCTGGCCTCCACCGGAAGGTCAAGCTCGCGCTCACGCTCCAGTGCCTGACCTTCGTCGTCTGCCAGTTCCAGCAGGGCTGAGCGCCGGTTGTGGGCGGCGACCGCCAGGCTGCTCTCACGTCTTAGCATCTCTGTGGAGGGCAGGTCCACCCGCGCGGTGAGCCTCAGAGGGTCATAGGCGTCGATATCCCGGCTGGCGAAAAACCTGGGCCGGCCAAGGTGCACGAAGGGAAACATCTTGCCGCGCACCTGGTCAAAGAGCAGCCAGCCTGCCTGATACTCTTTGGGCGGCTCGGCAGCCTGCACGACCTTTTCACCCTCCTGGGTGAGCTTGCCCGTTTCGGCTACCAAGCCCCGAGTGCGCAACTGGCGCACGGTGCGCTCGACCATGGTGGCCATCGTGTCGGGGATGCCCAGCAGCGCCTGCAGATCAGACACCTGACCAACGCCAGCGCCTGCCAATTCCAGCACAGTCTGTTCCATGGCATCGAGCGCGGTTGCCGACACTGCCCAACAGCGTACCGGCACAGCCAGCACTGGCCACGCCAGCAGGAGACACTCGACGCTGTCGGAATCGACGCCCTTAAGCGGGCGGAAGCGCATGTAGGACACTGTTGACCTGTTGGCAATAATCCAGGACGGACTTGAGATGCGGGCTGGCAGAGACGGTTGCGGCGTCGCCGATGATCACCAGGAGCCGACGGGCGCGGGATACAGATACGTTGATGCGGTTGGGTGAGCTGAGGAAGCCAATGCGTCGGTCGGGGTTGCTGCGCACGGTCGAGAGGAGGACCACTTCCTTCTGCTCACCTTGGAAAGCGTCGACGCTGCCCACCTGCACGCGCTGACTGCCTGGCACATGGTCGCGCAAGAGACGGTCGATTTGGTCGCGCTGCTGGGCGTAGTAAGTGATGATCCCGACGCTGTCCGCGCGCGGGCCGCCAAGCAGGCGCCTGACGCACTCCAGTACCCACTCTGCTTCGAAGGAGTTATGGTACTGGCCGGATTCACGTTGGCCGGGAGCCGAGCTGGTGTCGAGCCACACAAGCGAGTGCCCGTCGAACAACCCCGTGTCATTGACCAGGTCGGCGGTGGCAGGGGCGTCCTCCAGCGGGTCGTCGGCGTAAAACGCCTGGCTCACCATCCGGCCAATGACGGGATGCATGCGGTACTGGACGTTTAGCCGCACCCGTTTGCTGGTCGGCAACTGGTCGTAAAGCCGGGCGAACAGGCTGGCTTTGAGCAACTCGCGGTGCTCCGGCTGGCGGATAGCCGTCTCGAACTCCTTCTCGAGCTGATAGTCGAGCGCGTGGGGCAACTGCCGGTGATCGCCCACCAGGATGATGCGGCGGGCCCGGACCAGCGGGATGAGCAAATCGAGTGGGCTCGTGCGAGCCGCTTCGTCAACCACCACACAGTCAAATTCGCTATCATACAGGCCGAAACGCTTGGCGGCGGACTGCTGGCACGTGACGCCCCACACGTCGGCGTGCTTGCTGAGAAGCTGCTGTACCTGTGCCGGCCGGGTGTTGATCGTCTCGCGCCAGCGGTTCAGGATCAGCACCACCTGGCTGCTGCTCGCCTCAGCCTCCCGGCCGACGGCCTGGGCCACCTGGCGGCACCATTCGTGGAACTTGGAGCGCCAGTAGTCTTCACCATAGGCGTGATCAACCGCCGCAGGCGCTTCGACAGGCACTTCCAGGCAGGCCTCTATGAATTGCTGTGCGGCCTGGCGTACGGCATCGAGGGCGGACTGAAGCTGCGCCCGCGCTTGCGCTGGTTGGCTCGTCAACTGCACGCGCGGAAGTAGCGCACTTACCTTGTTCTGACTGCGCCTGTACTCCTGGAAGGCGGCGACATCGCCTATGCCCTCCGTTCGTAGCGCCTGCAGTTTGGCCCCTAACTCGGCCAGCGGCGTGGTGTTGCTGAGCTGGCCCGCATCGGCCGGCAACTCTGCCAGTGCCCGCCGCGCCTCCTTCAGCTGGTTGCCCTGGCCAGGTTTCGAGGCTGGCTGGGAAGCCGCGATCTCGCTTTCAAGGGCTGCGCGTAGTGTTTCGGCTCGCTGCCCGAGCACTATGGGAAGCACTTCGGCGTAGTCCTCCGAGGCCCTAGCGAGCAGCTCCTGACAGGCCGGCAGCGAGAGATGGGTTAGGGCGGCCTGCTCCACCAGTGACTTTAGCCTGAGCCGCTGCTCGAAGCGGCCGTCATCCACAGGCAAACGCTCGAGCTCAGCGTTGACGGCCCCCGTGACCTGTACCACCCAGGAGTCCAGCTCTTCGTTGCGATAGCTCTCGCTATCTTCGTTGCCTCCAAAGCGGTAGGCTACCACGCCCGAAGCCGCCGTGCCTTTGAGGACGTTATCGACGGCGGTATGCTGGTGCGACGAGACGAGAAGATGGCGCCGGCCCTGCTCCTTGAGCCGGCGCAGAATGGTGCGGATGACTGCGGTCTTGCCGGTGCCGGGCGGCCCCTGGATGACGGCTAAGTCCGGCGTGTTGAGTGCCATGGCAATGGCCTGGACCTGGCGCTCGTTGGGCGTCGTGCCATCGGCCTGGCGCTGCGGCTGGCTGGTAAATGCCGGCACGGGATAGTTGGTAATCTCGTCGGTCTTGCCTTCGGCTAGCAGCGTCTGGAGATGGCGCAGAGGCACCAGACCCAACTGAAGCTGATCACGCGCGGCTCGCTGCCGGGCGAGGCGCACCGTGTCGCCAATAGGCGAGACGCGCAATTCGCCGCGGTCGGGAAGCCCGGGCTCATCGTCGGTGCGGTCAACGTCGACGAAGTCGGGCTTGACGCGCCGGATGGCGCCCAGGGTCAGGCCGTGGACGGCCTCCTCCGCCTGCGAGGTACGCGCGCGCCGCTTCGGCCGGGTGACCAGCTCGGCTGAGAGCCCAAGCGCCTGGTCGCGCCAGGCAGCGGTATTGGCGCCCGGCTCCAGATAGAAGCGCACAACGTCGTCGAAATACTTGAGGCGTCGGAAATGCAGCGGCCCGAGAGCGGCCATGCGGTTGGCCAGCATTTCCTGCTCGAGCTTGCCGTACTCGTCCCAGATCGCGAAGTACTCCGATTTCGCGGCAATGGCCTGAAGCACATTGAGCGCGCCCTCCGCCACCTCCGGCAGCCGGGCCTGGCTGAAGTGCCACTCGGCGCGGGCTTCGATCACGCCCGCGCGCTCAAAGGCAGGCTCGTGCTCCTTGGGCAGCCGGCCGGCGTTAGCGGCCCACAGGAAGCTGCGCTTGCGAATGTGGCACCGAAGCTGGCCGGCCGGGCCGAGCAGCACGAGCTCGTCCGGCTTATCCTCAACGCGGTTGAATACCAGGAAATTGGCCTGGTAGACAAACACCTGTTGCAGCCAGGTGAGCAAGCTGGCCTCGTCCAACTCGGGTGCCGGCACATCGCGCGGCAGATGCAATTGCTCCTGCCATCGGCTTTCTACCTGGCGGCGTGAAGGGACTGAAAGCACAATCTGGATCGGACCGGTCAGCGGGATGACTTCAACCGGCCACGACACCCGGGCTTGCCAGCGCCCGTCAGCCCCCGTCGCAATGGCCTCGGCGACGTAGGCCTGCTTTGTCTCGAGCGTGTGGCGCAGGCGCAAACGGGCGCTCTCGTCCAGCACCTCGCCGAGAGGCCGGCGCGTTACGTCGGTGGCGCCAATACGAGCGCTGTCAAGCGGGACGAAGTAGACCCGCTCGCCGCGCTCGGGCACGCGCGCGCCACCGCTCACCACCGTGTACTGGCGCGTGTCGCCAATGCCAAACGGCCACTCAACCATCCGCATCTCCCCCACGATGGTCAACTCCCTTGTTGACCATCCCCCGCCTGTTATTCTGCCCCTTCACTCGACAACCCCTCGTCCAGACCCAACTCCAGCGCGTCGCCCTCATCGCCGGCCGCCTTCTTCTTCCGCCCTCGCTTCTTGCCCGCCGACTTCGCCTCCCCCTTGTACAGGTGCTCCAGGCCATGCGCGATGGCGATTGACGGATCCGTCTCGCACGCCTTCTTTACCCGTTCCGGCCAGATCGTGTAGGCGATGTGCGCCCAGTCGTACTCGCCCACCGCCAGCTTGTCCCACGCCGCTTTGCAGTCTGTCGCCCATTTGCGCAGCCGGAACAACTTGTGCAAGGGCGCCGCGTTGAGGATCACGCCGTCGTTCAAGTTCGGCTTATAGGGCAAGCCCGCCACGCGCAGCAGCTCGGCCTGGAAGTCGTTGAGCTCGCCCAGGAAACGTCGTAGGCCTTCGATCTCGTCGCGTAACGTTGTTGCTTCGCGCCCCTTGGTCTCTCCCAGTTCATCACTAAGGCGGTCAATACGTGCCTGGATGGCCTGAAGCTTGGGTTTCACGTAACCGTTGACGACTGTGTAGAGGGTGTCGCCGGTCAGCCGATGGTAATAGACCCAGATGGTGTAGTCGCCCGAAGCCGTACTCAACGGCCAATAGATCGGCGCCTGGCGTCGGCTCTTCGAATACTGCTTCAGGTGATTAGCGAAGAAGTAACCAGGCTTACGAAAGTATTCGCGCAGGTCGCGTACGCCAAGTAACTCGCAGGCTTCCTGCTCAATTGCACTGGCATGCTTCCCCCACAGCACTGCCAGCGCCTCACGCACCCGGCGCACGACATCGGCCTGGTGCAGGTCTTCGCGTTCTGGGTCCAGTCCAGGATCATCGGCAAGGACTCCATCCCAGGCAATTCGTAACGGATACTCCGAGTCAGGGATTGCGGGCTGCGCAACGCTGCCATCGAGAGGCAGGGTAATCGAATTCGGCCGCGCGAGCAGCCAAGCTTCGCTTACGATATTTCCAGGTGTCGCGGGAAGACCATCTGGGCTTACAAGCGTGCCTGGGGAGGATTGTGGGAGGCCGTCAAGAGGTCCGGCAAGTCTAGGAGCGACAGCAGGATCCAAGCCTATGCGAATGTCCCATCTACCGAAGCAGCAACCGGTCAAATAGGACGTGACGCAGTTGACTTCCTCGGACAGACTCCGATTTGCCATTTCAATTACATCTATGGCCGGGGCGATATGCTGCGGTGCTCTCTTCGCCTCATGACATCTGAGTTCGAATTCTCGATCGGCCCAGTAGCACTTCTTCGTCTCAATTCTGGCTGGTCCAGCGCCCCCTTCTGATTGCTCGAAAAGTGTATAAGCCATTGGATGTGGACCGACGAAGCTGTCAAGAAATTCTTGTGAGTCGGAATCTAGGTCATATAGACCGGTGCTTATTTGTTCGGCCCGCCACGACAAGTCCAGTATTTCCACGATCCGTTGTAACTCAGACGTGACATGTGCGGACATTCTATCCAAGAGGCTGTCTGCTTTGCTGAGAAGCAGCTTGGGCGCAATGAACTCCGCAGCAGTCTCGCGGGTGCGAGAAGGTATTCGTGAGAGTTCGGTCAACCTGGCACCCAGTTTCGCTAGGGCAGCCCAGTCGTCCAATGTCATCTCAGGTATTGGTATTCGGCCAACAAGCCCGTTTGTATAGTCGCGTGCTGCAGTGCCAGACTGAGATGTATCGCCAACTCCAACTGACAGCTCAATGAAACACAATACCGGCCGCGTGAGGAAAAGGGCTAACACAGCCTCCTTCGGTAGGGCATCTATCGGAAAAATTGGATTACTTGTCTGATCAAAACCACAATACGCCGGGAGTACTCGCGGCGCAAAGCCACTGGTTGTTCGCGAAGCGTAGGCTAGTCCCGGGCGAAAGAAGTACTCCAGGTTTTGCGGCCGTGATCTCAACCGACCGTTTTCTCCAATCAAGTTGCGGAGCACACGTCCGCCATCTCGCCAATCCAGCAAGAGGTGTGTTTCCATGTGGTAGGGTGAGTACTCCCCACCTTTTGCATACCATATCCAGTTAGCCTCTGCGCCGATATCATCTGTGGCTACTTCCCAAGCTAGACGAAGGAGGCGTTCATTATCACCAGTTGCCACGCCTCGCTTCACTTCGCCCCATGTTGGCTCAAATCTGTGACACTTTGCGAAGGATGTCAAAAGGCCTTCTGGTGCCCAATAGCCAAATGGCATACCTGGTAATGAATCGAACGTGTCGACATTTACGAGGTAGTGCTCAACGCCTCGTTCAGTAACTTGGCCCAGCAGGCTTCCCTGTTTTTCTCTTGACGTAAGTACATCAAAGAAATGAGTAGAAGAGGATTGTTTGCCCGGGCTAAGCACGTACCCAGCTGTCTCAACCAAGGCTTCGAGCACACCATAGCCCAAGTCAGCGAAAACGACGAGAGATCGCCCACCAGCCAACACAGATCGCCGCCATTCCTCCAATGTGGGAAGGAAAAAACCTGTTCGCGTGGTTATGCACCCGACATAACCCGCCTTGGCAACGATTCTGAGCACCCGATCAACAAACGCATATGCCAGGTCATGGGCTGCGCTAGGAAAGTTTACCGAGCAGTAATCAATAGTCGACTTGCATGGCGCACCAAACGGAGGATTCATCAACACCACGTCATACCGTTTGCGGCACAGCTCTATGAACGCAAAGCCTTGTGCAGCATCGTGGGCAAAGAGTGTGCGACGGGTCGCGTGGCCGTTCCGGGCCTGCCCGGCGTAATCGCGCAGGGCTTCCAATACCCTGGCCTCAGCCTCATCGAAAAAGCTCTCATCGCTAACGTCCGAGACGTCAAACAGCGCCATTTGCTCAGCGTTGGGCACGTTCTTCTCGCCAGGAAGAAGTGCCAACTGCTCTGCCCTGTCGCCAATCAGCCATTGCTTTTTCGCGGCTGCGATGGCCTCACGCAGTTCATCTTCGATCTTCAGTACTGAGCCGGCCTCGCCAGCCAGCTTCATCTTCTCGAAGATCACGCGCACCAAGTCGCCAAGCACCCTCGGCCGCAATTCAGTCACGAATTCATTCAATAGCGCCTGGTCGCCGGGCATCGGCTCAGCCGTTACGACATTCACATGCATGATTCGCGGGCGTTCGGCGGCCTTGAGACCCAGCCGTTGGTAGCTGCGCTGGGCTCGCAACCAAAGAGCCAGAGCGGCGATCTGCACGGCACGCGGGTCAATGTCGATAATATGGATGTTGTGGGCCAAGATGAGGCGTGGGACGGCCTTGTCAAACGCTGCGCGATCCGGGTGGTCTTCGCGCAACATTGGTCCTAGGTCTGGGTCGTCCCAGGCCTCTGCATAGATTGTCTCGAAAAGGTCGAAGCAGTAGAGCCCGAAGTGGCCGGAGCCACCGGCCGGGTCGAGCATGGTAACGTTGCGCGGGTCTTTCTTCGCGCGGGTGGGCAATGCGGCGCCCTCGGCTGCTGGCTGCCTCACCAGATAGCGGCATTCCTCCGCCAGCCGCGTATCACCGGCGCGCATCTCGTACCACAACCGGCCCAGCGAGTTGTCCGCCAGGAATTCCACGACGTATCTAGGGGTGAAGAATTGGTTGCGCACGGCCATCTCGCGGGAGTTGCGTGGGGCCTGCGACTCGTCGCGCATCTTCTTGCGCTCAGCCTCGTCGTTGTAATACTGGTAAATCCACCCGATCGTCTCGTCCTCCTGCCAAATCCAGGCCAGGTCGGGCTTGTTGAGCAGGTCAAGCACATCCAGCAAGGCCCGTTCGGTTGGGAACACATGCGAGAGGGGGGTGCGAGTGTCGAACAGTGCGCCGAGTTCGACGGCCAGTTCGTCAAACAGGTTGTACAGGAAGGAGCGGTAGCTGTTATAACCGCCGCCCAGCGCTCCGCCGGTCAGCCGCTCATAGAGCTGAAAACCCTCGGAGGCCAGCCCCTGCCTTACGCACTGCACCACCAGGCCGCGTTCCTCGCCCAGCCGCAGTGCCGATAGGCGATTGAGCACTGTAAAGCCGATCTCGCGCACCAGGCGGTCAAAGGATGCCGTGCCTGGCCGGCGCTCCCCGGCTGGGAGCGCGGCCCGATAGTGGGCCAGCAGTTCGCGCAAATCCTCAGCGGCGGCGCGCTGGGCGTCGGTCAGGCCGTCAAGCGGGAGGGCAGTGCCGTCCGGCTGCAAGCGGAAATCAGATTGGAGTTGGGCTGTCAGGTCTTCGATCAGCCGGTTTCGGGCAGCGGCAACCAGGCGAGCCAGAGCATTGCGGGTGGGTTTATCGAAGGGCATTACTGGTTTCTCGCCGCTTATTCCAACCGAACTTGCTTGCCGGCGCGCAGCAGGCTGGCCAGGCGCGCGCGCAGCCGCTTCAGCCACTCATCCAGTTCACTCTCCGTGGTCAGCAGGCCTGGTGGCTGCATTTCGGCCCAGGCCAGATTGGCCACTTCGGGCGCCGCGCCGTCGCTCGGCGGCGGGGGCGGCACTCGACGTCTTACTTCCTCATCGAACTCGCGCTGCGTCTGTGCCAGCCGTGCCTGGCGCACCAGCGCCATGCGCAAATCGGCTGCGCCGGCCTGGCGCACCGGCGGCAATTCGGCCGCCTCAAGTTGCCCCATCAGCGCAGTGCGATCTTCATCGCTAATCAAAGGCCAGTCAGGGTGGGCTTCCAGGTTCAACCGTGCCCGCCGCAGCGCTTCGGCCTGCTCCTGTCCAAGCTCGGTGTAGCGTGCCTCGGCGCGCTCTTGAGCACGCCGCAGCAGGCCGCGCACTTCAGGCAGGCGCTCAAAGAAGCGTTCGCTCGCCAGCGCCTCGGCCAGTGTTTCTCGGTCAGCCTCGGTCAGCAGGCGAGCGCCCTCACCCGGGAAGAGCAAGTCGAGCTCTTGCACGCTACTCCGAAGGCGCACCGCCTCCTGCACATCCCGCTCGGCGCCTTCGCTCAACGCTTTCATTGCGGCCTGGGCCCAGCGGATGTCCTCGGCGACGGTCGCGTCGCGGGCGCCAAAAATGCTGCCGGCGTCGGTGGCATCACCGCTGAGAGCGCGCGTCAGCGTGGCGTTCAGGTTGCGCGCCCGCGGCTCCCCCGCCAGCCCCAATAGGCGCAAGCGATCGGGCAGCGCGCCCGCTTCCTCGAGTACTTCGGGCACCCGCCGTCGCACTGCCCGGCTGACGCTGTCCTCCAGCGGCATCACGTTGTCGCCAAACAACTCCTCGAGCCGGCGGGCAGCACGATCCAGGGCGTCCAGGTCGGGCGGGGCGTCTCGCATTGAGACGCCGACCTTGTTGAAGGCCAATGTGCTTTTTGCGGCCTCGACCGCGGCCGGGCCAGGCACCTTCAGCGCTCCTGCAGGCGTGTGAAATTCCACCTCGGCCGCCCACAGCAGGGCGGCAAATAGATAGCGCGCGGTGTCCTTAGACCAGCCGTAAGGTGGACCCGCAAAGAAATCCTGCAGGAAGTTGCCCTGCAAACGGCCGCTGCCGGTCTCTTCCAGCTTGGCCCGAAAGGCTCGCAACACCTCGGCCAGCGCTGGGTGCTGGGTGTTGATTCGTGTGGTACTGCCCTGCCGCGTGGCCAACTTCAGCGGATCGTATTCACCGGCACGGTCCAGGCGCTCAGCCTTGAGCAGGTTGGCGGCCAGGTCAGTCGCTACGCGCACCGGCGCCAGGTAGTAGTACTTGAACACCTCCTTGGCTGCTTGCGCCAACACCGTACGCGCGGCGGCGTCCACCGTCAGGCCCGCTTCGCCGGCCGGTGTGGGGCGGCCCCGAAAGATGAGCGTGCCTTGCAGCAACGTCTGCCGCAAGCGTCGTTCCACCTCGTCGCGATTGGTTTCGGCAAGTTTGCGCTCGGCGCGCAGGAACTGCGCCTGGTCGCGGTCCACGCTACGCTCGTCCACTTGGCCCGCGATCTGCTCCGACTTGTAGATCTCGGGCAGCAGCTCGTCCACAGTCTCGTCGCGGCGTGCCAACCAGGCAATGGCCGCCTGCCACTCGGGCTGCGCCGCCGTCTCAGTCAGCAGCTCCTGCCGGCGCTGGTCCCAACGGCCTGCGTCCACCCACTCCAGCCGGAAGGTCAGATCTTCGTTATCGCCGGCCACCAGCGCCTTATCGGCCCGCACGGCGGCGCGAACGTCCTTGCTATTCTCCACTCGGGCCGATGGTTGGGGTTCAAACAGACGCTTACCCAGAATCTCATTCCGGATGCGCAGGAGGTCGCCGCTTGTCCATGTGATGCCGCTGCGCTTGCGCTGCAGCTCCTGAGCCTTGTCGGAAAGAAAAACGTATCCCCCAACTTTGGGGTCTTCCACCAGGCCGATGTCTGGCACGGCCAGCATCGCTCGTAGCAATTCACGCACCTCCGGCAATTGGCTGGGCCTATCCAGCGCTGGGTAGAGCAGCGCCGCTAGGTTCTCGGCCGAGGCCGGGAAGGTCTCAATCGGCTGTAAGGCCGCGACTGCTTTCGCCACGCGCAACGCCAGGGGATTGCCGCCAAAGATGCTCGCGACTCGGTCCACGGCCGCCACGACATGGGGCAACACCTTGAGTAGGTCATTGCGCAGGATATCGAAGAAGTCGTCGGCGCATGCAAGCTGCCCGACCTCGCGGTCGGCCAGGCGCGTCGCGTCTGGTGGCAGCAGGCGGTTGACGTCAACCAAGACGTCCTGGATGACCTTGATGGCAGAGCGCAAGCCGATGCCACCGGTTGAACGGGCCAGGGTGCGGATCAGCTCCAGCAGAAGGTCAAAGTGCTGTGGCAGGAAAGGGTAGAACTGGGCAAAGGTGTCGGCATTGGGATCGGCCCGGTAAAGGGTGGTGCCCTCCAACCGAGTATGAGTCACTAGCGCCTGTCCGCTCTGGCGGAACATGTCCTTGAGCTTCTGCAGCGCCTCGGGCGTTTTGGTTAACAGGCGCCGATAGGTAATTTCCTTAATATCCCGCGCATCCAGTTCAATGGTTACCGGGAAGCGCGCTTGAAGACGGTTGAGCTCGGCCGAGTTGTACTGGGCATTACTGACGATCTCGGCCAAGGTCTGCTGGCCCGTCGCCACCACCCATACCTTGCCCTGCCCCAACTCCTTAAAATCGCGCACCAGCCCATCCAAGTTCAGGATAAGCTCCTGGCGAGGGGCCACATACTGTCCGGCTTCGTCGATCATGAACAGGATGTTCTGCTTGCCCAGCTTCCGCCGAACTAGCTCGATCATCTCCTTTGCCCGGTCGCGCAAGTTGTCGGCCAGCTCAAAGCGGAGTTGCCTGAAACTCTCCGGCGTGGGGAATTCCTTGGGAAGCAGCTCTGGCACCAACTGCGCGGCTCGCGCGGTGCCCATCACGGGCGCGTTGTGGACGTTCTCCCACGGCTCGCCCCAGCGTTCCTGGTATAGCTGACGGAAGGCCTCATATTTGCCTTCGCGCTCGAGGGTCAACTCCAGTTGCGCAAGCTTCTTTTCCTTGGAGTAGCCGGCAAACTGTAGCACCTTCCAGTACAGAACATTGGAGACCGTCTCGGCAGCGTTGTCAGCCAGTTGCTCAGCACCCAGATCCAGGAACACGACTGCTGTGGGCGTCTGCGCCGCCACTGTGCGTAGTAGGGCCTGCACGTCAGTGGATTGCAGACGTTCGCCTACCAAAGCAACGAATGGCTGAGTGCCAGCCTTCTTGCCCTCGAGTGCCAGGCCCAGATATTTCGTGAACGAGCTCTTGCCCGACCCGTAGAATCCGGACACCCACACGGCGTTGTCGCCCACCTGCCCGCCGGTCACGCCCAGCCGATAATGCTCCAGAAACTTGCGGAAGCAGGCCTCGACGTTGTCGGTGGCCTCGTACTCCTCGATCTCGGCCAGGAGGCGTTCATCTTCACGCGCCGCGTAGTCGATGACTTTCTCAATTCGCCGGTCAATGCGGCGGCGCGTGGAGAACAGTGTGCGAATAGCTGCCATGTGCGTCGATCCCCTACTCCAGCCCACCGATCAAGGTGGAGCGATAATTCCCGTCCTCCGGGTAGAAGCCCAGGAAGTGCAGACCATATTGCCCCACCCGCAGTCCAGGGTAGAAGATCACCGTCGGATGCGGCACCTTGCCCGCCAAGGCGCTTTCGATGGCGCGCGTTCGGAAGTATGGGTGCAATAGCTCTGCTTCGGTCAGTAGTACCACTGTGTGCTCGTCACCGGGTGCGATGCGTTCAGCGACGCGGCTGACGAAAGCGTTATTCTGTGTCAGCACATCACGGATGTCGCGGTTAACCTCGCCTGGCTCGACTTCGGCCTCGTATGTGAGCCACTCGTCCCACCGCCCGGAGGCCTGGATCAGCTCGTCCTTGATATCCGCCAGTGACACGCGCACGGGTTTTAGGCCGTCGTTGCGGAGCACGCCCATCCAGGCAGCCAGCCGGCGCCTGACCAGCAGCATCCGGCGCGGTCGATAGACGTAATAGTAGATCGGATCGCTATGGGCCGGGTTCAGCCGATCCTCCTGCCTCAGAACCGCTCTGAGCGCCTGGAAGTCTCGCTCCAAGATATCTTCATCCGACAAGGGCATGCAGCATTGCCTCCATGCTGAGATGAGACCAGCTTATACGCACTACTGATCCGGCGCGCTGCAACAACAGGCCGGCCGTCGGTCCTAAGGCATCCAGCCGCTCCTGAAGGTGATTGGCATCGAGTCCAAACAAGTTCCAGTCCGGGTGTGCAATCACTTCGGTATCGGGCTGGCCAGCGAAGTGAAGATCGTGAGCGAGGTAGGCAATGATGAAGTCGCTGGGGCGATAGGGTAGGATTTCGCGCCGCTCAGCACGGGCATCGCTGAGGTACCCAAAAGCGGTCAGCGCAGCCAGAAGTGCATGGGCCGTGCGCCGGCGCGTGCTTTCAGACCACGCGCCCTCGATGAGCCCCTGCCGTCTACCCTCGTCGAGGAAATCAAGCGCGTCAGTCGTGCGCAGCCAGAGCTCACCGCCGGCGCGTGCTGGCCAATACTTGGCGGTTATGAAGTCGTAGAGGACTGCTTCGGTGCGAGCCTCATAGAGTAGTAACAGCTCCCGGAATGACCCAGGATTGCCGTTTAGCTCGAGGAAGAGCTTGAGCCGACGGGCCGGCGCGTCTGTCGGCGTCAGGAGGCGCGGCCTGAACACATACATAATCATGTCACGCGCGCGAGTAGCTGTTGCCTTACCCAATAGATCTTCCCCCAATACGCGGCGTTGCAGGTCAAGGTGCCCTTCTTCTGGCGTCCAGTGCTCCAGAAGCGTACGCATCTCCTCGACAACGGCTGCCCCCTTGATCACGCCGTTGACACGATAGCGCCGTTGCCCGTTTTCCTGTGCGGAGTCGGTCACGTCAGCTTGCCGTTGGCCCTAATATACGGGTAGATGCGGTTGTCATTCCTGAAGGCAAGACCGTATAGCGCAGCGACCTGGCCAACCAGGCGTCCAGCTTGCCAGTCGCGCAGGCTGCCCACCTCTTGGGGGCCGGCCAAGGCCTTGTTGGGCTGCCCACTGCTAATCCGTCCCAGCCTTTCCAGTAGCGCCTGGCGCCGAGTGAGCAATGGCGCCAGTTCCGCCTCCAAGTCGCCTCCGATCTCCTGGAGAGCCGTCTCAAGCCGCCGCTCCTCATCCAGCGGCAATCGGAAGAGGTGAAAAACCTGGCCGACGCCAATACTCGCGTCGTGTACTAGCCTGGCAGCCTCGCCGGTAGACCGCACGGCCGCCGCAAAGCTGCTGCGTGGATACAGGCGGCTAAGGTAGCTCAGACCTGTAGGCGTCAAGAAGCGGCTCTTCCACCAGCCGGCATGGGAGGCCTCGCCCAGGGTCAGAACGAGGATGCGGAGTTGAAGCAGATCGTGAACCAAGTTCACCATACCTTCGGCCGATTCCGTGGGGATAAACACGGGCCGTCCGCGTAGGACGCGAACGGCCCGTGTGTCGGTAACCGTTGATTGAGCGCCCTAGTCGCACATCAGCGCCTGCGCCTGCCCCGAATTCTTCGTCTGTTGAGCTCAGACTATTATATTCGCGTCGGGGCAGTGGGCAACTGACGAGGATACAGGGATTGAGGACAGGACACGCGTCACATGTGCAGCTCAAGTTGTAAGGTGGAAATAACGTACCGCTTACCCGCATCTACATGTAGCGGTTGCCCTAAGGCCGGCCATGTGACTCATAACTGGCCCACGCCTTCACGGCTGCTATGGCTTTGGCAAAGCCAGTGTTTTGTGGCCCTCTGAGATCCAATCCCATCAGCAAGAAGTAGCCTTCGCCATACTGCAGGCTGCCAATCAACCATTTGGCTGGGTCAGCAGAACGAAGCAGTGGGATCATGTCCTGGGTTCCGACTTCATAGGCCCTAAACATGATAGCGCTCGTATCACCACCCGCGTTTGCTATCCCCGCGAAGTTCTCATGCTCTATCTCTGACTGAACACATTGCACTGCCGTAGAATCAGGTCCGCCACTCACCTGTGGAAAAAGACTGGCAAACAATGGCGTTTGAGCAACAGTGGTCGCATCATCACTCCCGTATTCAATCTGGAGACGACCCGCGCGAACCAACTGCCCAACCCTAGAAAAGTCTGTCGGATTGTGACAGTACCAGAACGGGATGCCTGCCACATTCACGAAAACCCCTCCGCTCTCGACATATCGGCGGATTTTCGAAAAGGTAGTGTACTCGTATGGATTCTCCTCTGGATAAGTCTCTCCAAATGGGTTGACAACTACTTGGCATGCCTGAGGATTCAGTCTCTCCCCTACCGGACCAACTTCGATCCTCCAATCACCGGTCACCCCTGCAAGAGCTCTTGCCCAATCAGCCGGCGTGAAGTCCGTAATTTGTGGTCTCGGAGGCACTTCGTGCATTTCTCCGATCTTGCCGTTAAGAATGAGAACGCTCGGCTTCCTGAACCGGCGAGCCCGGAGTCTTCCTTCGAGCGTGACGGCGAGACGATCGAGTCTGTCCGTATAGCCGACCAACATCAGAAAGCCGAATAGCAAGGCAAGTAATGTTGTGGTAATCAACTGCCAAATAGGGACACTCGCCTGCTTTATGACTTGAATGATGACATCGGCAATGAGCGTAATGGTGAGCGGGCCAATGAAGAGCGTCAGCGCAAAGATAGCCAAGTCGCGGAAACGCTGAATTGACGCTCGCATTTTCATGCCTATTACTGTCCCGTGGCCGCCACATGCCTCGTGCGGCCCATCACGATCTGCCTGGCCACATTGGCACCGCGACACCAGATGATGGCGTGTCTGAGATGCTGGTAGCGTGTGACTTGTTATGGAGCGTGCAAGCTACCGCTAGCAGAAATCCTGAGCTCAAGTCGTGGACTCCGATGGTCTCGACAGCCACCCCTGTGCGCTGAGTACATTGTTGATGGCGGGCAGATCGTTCTCAATGAACTTCGTCCACTCTTTCTTGATGTCGGCCTCCAGTTTCTCGCCGTCTGCGTCTTCATAGGCCTTTGGCCCGAGAAACGCTCGGTCAAAGACTGTATTCCATTTGGCGTTAAGTGCGCGGTAGGCGCTGCGAAACGGGGGACTGTGCTGAATTGCCATTTCGAATAGCCTTTGTCGGGTCTCCAGCGGCCCAGGTCCGATAATGAGGTATAACTTGAGCCGGTCAGGTGCGTTCTTGAACTCAAATAGCAAAATACGACCTGTGCGCGTCCACCCCGAACCGGAATGAAGCTCTGGCGCATTCCAGGCAGTAGGTACAAACCGAATCGCGCTCTTGGAGCATTGATCCAACTCGAGGGTAGGTGTGCTCTTCACCAACTGCTCCAGTATCTCCCGCAGCGTACCCTGTAGATCTGGTCTGTATTCATAGATCAGATCGAGCGCTCGCTGGTGTTTTTGATAAATCCGCTGGCAGAGCTGTGCAATTTCCGATTCGTTCACAATGTGCCTCCGCAGCATCTGCGAGTAATGCGTCATCAACACGCGCAGGTCTTGGCCCAGGCTCGACGCCCGACTGCTGACCACGTTTTCTACAAGCTCGGCCACGGAACCATAGTCTAGCCGTAGGTAAATGTCATCTGACGGCGCTGCGCCATCAGGTGTGAGGTAGATTGCCAGCAGTTTCCAGCCAGGGCGATGTTGACCAACTGTTTGGCGGTAACGCTGGAGTTGGTCCGAGTGCTCTGTGCTGTCAATCTTGTTCTCAATGATGACAGCAAATTCGTGGGCGTCATTGAGCAGCAGGATATCGATGTTCTGCCACTCACGTCGGACCTGAGTGGTATCCAGGTGCCAAATAGCCAGGTCGAGTGGCGATATGGGCAGGTGCACGTTGTCTGCTGCCTGCATGGCCTTCCGTATGAACCGCGTGAGGAACTCATCGGCCAAGCCATGACTCTGGTTGGGGTCCAACAAGAAGGCTAAAAAGTCGGAATGCCGAACCTCGTGGCGCACCGCTCCCACTGCCTCGAAGATGTTGAACTGCGCCAGCAGCTCCTCGAGCCGTTCAAGTTCGGGGTTGTCAACAATAAGGGCTTCTAGTGCCTGCCTATCACTGACCATGTTCTTATCCGGATGGTTGTGGCTGGCCTATGCGATCTCGCCTGTGGAGTGATTGTTAATGCTGAACCGTGGCCCGGAGTTCTAAGGTTGATTCCGCCAGCTGGTGATGCGGTTGCCCTCAACAGATGGACTGACCCGCCAGCATCCAGTCAGGTTCTCCGAGTGCCAATGCCTCAATTCCGCCCTTGCGCAGTCAACCTTGCTCCAAGTCTCGTCTCCAAATCCTGCTTTGGCCATGATGGGGCTAGAAGCATGGCCACGCTTAGTTGACCAGATGCGCTAGAAACAGCATACCATCCTCAACGCGCTTCCTGATCGAGGCCAACTGTTGCATGTCGAACTTGCCGGCCGATCCGTGGGCTCCATCATTCAGCACCTGGAATAGCTGGACGATGTTCTCCATATCCTGCTCAACAAACTCTTCCAACTCGCCGTCGAGCATGCCCTTCTGGTGAAGAAAGAACTTGATCTTGGCTCGCCTGGTCGGCTTCCCCTGCTGAGTTCTCTCGCATTCTGGCAGTTGGTTAATGACAGTCTCATCCGGGGCCCTGATTTCCAGGATCTTCGTGAATATTTCGCGAGCACTCGTGCAAAAGTGACGTGCAGCGTCTGGATTACGAGCATTCAAGGAGAAGACGGCACCGCGCCACTTGTCGTCAAGGTCTGGCGAAATCTTGCGTAGCTGATCAGCTAACCGGACAGTTTGAACATCATCTGGAACGTCTTCGGGTTCGGAACCGGTTCCGAGCAGGGAATTCATTACCCTTAGGCTGTTGGCGGTCTCCTGCTCGGATAGATCCAATACCTCACCGTAGTACGAGCCAAGATTCTGGCTTTCGGCACGGTTTTCGAGGCGCACATACGCCTCATGCATCGTGCTTACCGATACCCGAAACACAACGTGCTGCGTCGTGTTTGATTGTCGTCGAAGCTTTGCCAGCTCGTTGTTAATCCGCTGGCGGTTTGCCCGAACATGCGAATTATGGGCTCTGACCGCCCGGTTGTAATCGGCCACGGCCTGTTTAGTCTGCTGGTTGTACTTCCGAGCGGCCTGATTGTACTTGTCGATCGCCTGTCTGCGTTTCTGTTCAGCTTGACGCAGGATGCTCCGCAATTGAGATGGCGTTACCTTTCTTGTCATCGCAGTTTCCCTGTCGCGCCTACCATCGCTAAGCTGCTTCTGAACTCATCTGATCAATCAACAACCGACGCGCACCCTGACCCGTGAGCTTGGTCAGCCTGAAGGGGGAGGGAGCCATCTCGGCTGTTACGGGAGCTCGGCTGCCCTGGATGTAAACCAAGGCTTCGCCGGGACCAAGCGTCATCGCCGAATTCAGCAACTCCTCTGGAGCGCTAGGAATTCCGAGTTTGAGCTCTTCGCGCGCGTTCTGGCGGTGGATGATGCGCGTATTGAGGTTATTGAGGATCGTCTGGGGCAGTTGACTCGGGTTCTGCGTGGCAAAGACAAAGCCGTTGCCTAATGACCGGCCCTTATTGACGGCCCGTTGCACCGACACGGTTGCTGCCTCGGCTACAGCCTTCTCGCCGCCGAACACTTCGTGTGCTTCATCCACGAAGCACACCACCGGGAAGCTGATCTTCTTTTCGGCCAGCGCCCGGTTGATGCGCCGTAGGATATAAGACAGGAATAGCCCGTACTCACGACCCTCGGCCGGCGCGCGGATTACTACCACCCTCCCGGTTGCCAGGTCCTGAGTCGGGTCGAATTCGACAATGCGGGTGCTGGCTCGCTCGGCGCCATCGTCGTCGTCGCCCCACAGTGCGCTGATCCCACTGTCCTGGCGGCGGGCTCGCTGGCCGGCGTCCAGCCAGCGTGGCGCCCGGCTGCGGCGCTTCCGATTCATTGCCTCCAGCGTAGAGGTCTTGACACTGAAGTTCAGGATGCCGCCCAGCGCTCCGGCGATGGCCGACTCACGCGGCTTGCGGTCCTTCTTTTTGTTGCCGTTCGTGCCGTCGCCGTTAGTCTCCGCCTCGGCCGATTCGCGTACCAGCCTTACCATCCAGGTGTCGACGTCGTCGAGCGAAAATGGCCCGCCATCCTGCTTGGTGCGGCTGCTGCGAAACGCGTCCAGGATGGCCAGGAACAGGTCGCGCTGGTTCTCGTCGCTGCGCGAGTGAAAAAGGGCGGCCGCCAACATCTCGGGTTCGATGTCGCTGGCCCAGACGGCAAACTGGCGCTCGCCATCGCTGCGCTGCGTTTGCCCGGCTAGGCCATAGTACTGGACGTTCTCCAACCCACGGGGCGCGAGTTGCCAAGGCGCGAACAGAGACCAGGTGTCCGAATCCATCTCGTCGTTGGGCGAGTCAACGTCTTGGTAGTCCGGCTTGAAGTCGAAGACCAGGCAACAAGCACCCATTGCCTGGGCCGCGCGCATCAGGTTGGCCAGGGAGTTGGTCTTGCCCGAGCCGGTAGCGCCGGCAACCAGGGTGTGCATATTCAGCGCCGGCTGGTCGACAGTCACCGGAATGTCGACGCCCTGGAAGCGGCCGATCACGTTGGCTCCATCGGCCGCAATAGCGGGCAGTCCTAGGAAACGGATGATCTCGTTGACGTCCGATAGGCGACCCCGCGAGCCGGCGCGTGGCCTCGTCATTACGGTGGTGAGCTTGGGCTTGACTTCGCCCCGGATCTGCCCAATCAGGGACAACTCGTAGTGGTAAGCCTGCCGGGCAAAGGCCGAACTGGACACCATGTCGCGCAAGATGCGCATGAGGGCCGTCATCGTGGCCGGGTGCTCGCGGCTCGTGCCCAGGAGCGGTAGGTTGCGCTGGGGCGCCACCACCTGGGCGAACCACTGCTCGTCCTGGATAGCATCGTCGATCATGACGAACTGCCCGGTTCGCAGCGCCGGGGGTAACGGCGTGGGCTCGGGTGCAGGCGTGCCGTCGCCCGCCGCGATCACCCGGATCATGTCCTCGTACGCCAGCGCCTCTACGCGCGTGGGATCGGAGGAGAGCTCATCCGGCCAGATCACAAACTGGTAATCGCGGGTGGGGGAAGGGGTCGCCTCACGCATGGGAGTTGCCTTTCTGCACGGCCGCTAGCGCAGCAGCCGCTCGTCCATCTCGTCGAAGAACACATCCTCGCCCTGCTCGGCCAGCAGGCCGTCCAGCATGTCCTCGATATCGCCTTGCCGATAACGCGACTGCAGCTGGTTATCCACCTGGTTGAGCAGGAAGGGCAGCTCGTGCCCGGCCACCTCATCCCGGTCGCACCACAGCAGGCACAGCGCCGCCTCGAAGTCCTGGGCTCGGCACTGGAAGGCGTAGGTCTTGACACCCGGCCGGTACAGGCCACGCCAGATTGTGCCCAGTTCGTTGTCGATCCAGCGCTCGCCGAACAGGCGCGTGCCGCTGCGGCGCAGGAAGGTGCGCTGCGATTCGACGATATAGGCCTCACCTGGCCGCAGCGCCCGGGCGATCAGCCGGTAGACGAGCGGGCTGCGCAGCAGCGACTTCACAACGCCGACCATAACCCGCTCATCATGAAAGATCTCGCTCAACAGGTCGCGGCCCAGCCGGCGGGTGCCCACCAGTTCGGGCGCGAGCGGACCGTCGATAAGGACGTACGGCGCGCGCACACTATCTACCGCATAGCGCCGGACGTGGTATTCCAAAAAAGCCTGGGGCCAGCTGGTGTCCAGCACCATCTGGTGCGCCTGTGCCGCCATGCGCTCGAGCGTCTCGATAAGGTCGGTGGCACTCGTGCTCGCCTGCTCCGATAGCTGCACGGGGATGGCCGTGCGAACGATTTTGGCGCGTGGCTGGAGGGCATCGCGAGCAGTCAGCGCGCCGACAGCCACCGCAAACACCTGGCCCGCCAGGTAACGCCGGGGATGGAACAGCGGCGTGCCATCCACGGCCGCGACGCGCCCGTCCCGGTAGTGACCAGAGAACTCACGGCCACGGCGGACAATCCAGGCGGGCACGTCCACCAGCCGCGCGATGCGCGTGCTCCTCTGCCCGGGCGGCAGGCGGTGCGCCTCAACACACTCGCGCACATAGTCCAGGAGGGGCTGGACGCCCCGGCTGGTCTCCCGGATCATCTCGGGCACCCCGCCGAGGTCGATTTCGAAACGCTCCGAAATGTCCTGCGTCCCGGCGACGACGGTGGCGAAAACGTCGTCATACAGGTTACTGCCCGATGATCGTGTCGGGGCCACAGGCCAGGAACGCACGCTGGCGGAAGTCATTGCACCCTGAGCCTCTCTGGCAGGACGGCTTGGCCGCCCGCCATTCAGAACAACGACATCTGGCCGGTCGCTTCGGCTGCCGAGCGATATATGCGCTTGTCCTGGACGTAGATCAGCCCCAGGCCTTGAAGCCGGTAGACGAGCGCCGAAATCGAGACGTGGAACGCGGCCTGCAGGTCCTTTAGGACCGACCAGCGCATGAGATCTATGCCTTCCAACGCCGGCAGCAGCAGGTGCTTGGGTAGGAGCAAGTAGGCCGCGTAGCGCTCGGCCTGCAGCTCGCGCCGGTCAGTTGTGCCCGACTTCTCCCGACACAAAAAACCGCGCCCGGCCAGGCTGCTGTCCAGCGGTAATTGCTCCAGTTCTGGCTCTACCAGGTGTAACTGGTGGTGACCGACCTCGTGCGCCAGCGTGTACTGGTAGCTGCCGGGAAACGCCTGGAACCAGGCCTGCCGGCGAGTGTTGAGCTGTAACGTGTTGGTGGCCGGGTCCAGCAAACCCAGGATCGGGTGCTCGTCGGTGTCCTGGATCGGTTTCCAGTCTGGGGTGAGCCTTAGCAGGAGATCCACAATCTCCTCGATCGGGACCGGCAGGGTCGTGATCGGCTCAATCTCAGCACTATAGCGATCGAGCAGCGCGAGTGCGCGAGCCTCTAGCTCCGCATCGGGCACAAACGGCACGTATTCGTTCTTCTGGGTCATGGTCTACTCCCCGGTGTCGGCGTCTGCACTCGCGGACTCGTCGTCGGCCCCATCAATCTCGGCGAGTAGGCGATCGATCATTTCGCGCGGCATTTTGCCTGATTGGATACGGCGCAGCAGCGCTCCAACCTTGGGAACCTCGGCCGCTTTGTCCTGCAGCGCACGTGGATCGAATTGACCGGCCAGGTCGAGCAGCTCGTCGGCATTCGCCCCCAGTATTTCGGCTAGGCTGCGAATCACGGCCTCGGTGGGTAGGACGCGGCCATTCTCGATCCGGGACAGGTAAGGCGCATCGAGGGTGTGCCCACGCGCATTGAGTAGTTCGACGAGCTTCGGCTGGGTCAGACGCAGGTCCCGGCGGAGATCCTGGATGCGTCGGCCAAAGGCTTGGCGGGGCTGTACATCAGGCATGTGTACCTCTGAGCGGCAGGCGCCGCTCTGGATGAGACTTAGGGTTGGTCCGTTCTACGGATGCGCGAGAGCTTGCGTTCCGGACACAAGATCTTGCTAAACAGAGTGCAAGAACTTGTAAACCAGTTACAAGATATTGTAATGGTGAGTACAAGTCAATATAGAACATAAATACTACGAAATGCGACGGGAAAATGCGCAGATACGCCGTAGGCGAGCAAAATGATGGGAATAGTCAAAATACACCGTTTGTTGCAACAACGTGGTCGACCAAGCTTCCTAGCGCATCACAAGGGCAAAGGGCGCGCGCGGTACAATGGCAGATCGAGGTGCCGGTGCCACCATTGATGCTGACCCCGCCAGTCCAGCTAGAGCTAAGCAGACGTGGTGTGGCGCTGGGACAGCGCAAATTGTGCGCAGACCCACCGCCCTGGAGTCACCAAACTGGTGCCGCTGAGCTGGCCCCTGCACCGCCGGTACGGGCGCCAACGGTCCACCGGGCTGGCCTCATGCGCCCGGGCGCGGTGGATCAGGCTAGGCGCCAGGTAGCGATTCAAGCTCTTCCAGTCGGCATGGCCCAGCTGTCCACGCAGCGTGAAGAAGTCCCCGCCATTGCGCAACTAGGTGATCGCATAGGGTGGAACGGCGGCGCCGTGTAGCCTCGCGACTATCGGTCTCCGCCCAGCCCCCTCCGAACCGGACGGGCGAGTCACCCAGCATCCGGTTCTCCCGCATCGGGCCGTCTCGCCCGGCTCGCCTTAAGTTTCCCGGTGCGCGGCCCTGTGGCAGGCCTGGCACAGCAACTTGATCTGCTGTGTCAGGCCGGATTGCGCCACAGCCCGCTTAGCGCCTCCCAATAGCGTATGGAGCACCCTTTAAATCTTCGGCAATAGGGTATTCTTTCGCTAGGCTGCGATGGAGGGGCTGGTCTGATCCACCAACACTATGCGGCGCCAAGAGGCACTCCCAATCACAACTTGGACCAACCTATGGCCCCCGCCACATTTGATAGAATGGGATAATTACGAGTGCAATTAGGCGTTTGCTCCTTCGCCACTTGAGAACAGACAGTCAACTTGCCGTGCCACCATTGATCTTGGCCGTCACTGCTCTACAGGGGCCAAGAGCACATGCGCATTCTTCCTGCCTACGCTGAAGGCGCCGGATGCGGCGTTTGGCACCCTACGCATCCGGTAGACAACGGAAGAGGGAAATCCTGCTTGGCGCAGGCTCGTGAATACTGAATGCCCATCATCACCGTTCCTGACTGCCTAGGTGGCTCTCCGAGAGATGTCGAGACGTTCTTCGCCCTTGTCCGCGCTGCGCCACCCGCGAGCGACTTCACTCTTGATATGAGCCGAGTTACCTTCGTTTGCCCCTACGGTATCCTAGGGCTCGTGATGGCCGCCCGACAATTGGCTGAGCGCGGCGGTAGACCTGTAATCGTTAACAATATGACCGGCCAAATCCACTCTTATCTGGAGCGGATGGACCTGTTCGAAGTTGGCAGGGCATGGCTACAGCCGACGGTGTCCGCGGCCGAGGCATGGGCGCGGATCTCATCGACTCGGAATCTTTAGGAATTGTCTATCATAGCCGGGCCGGCGGACGTCAGCCGCGTGATCGGGCAAGCGGAACGGATATTTGCCTACTGGCTTGGCGACGTCGGCTCATTGCTTACTGCGTTGAGTGAGCTCTGCACAAACCTTTACGAGCATAGCCAGGACCCCAGTGGCTGCGTTCTCATACAGAAGAACGACTGGCCAAGCCAGGGACAGGTCGTCGTACGGATGGCCGTCGGCGATCTCGGACAAGGTATCCGTGGCAGCCTAAGCGCACGGCATGGCCCGTTTGGAAGCGAGCCTATTGACTACATCCGTGCGGCGATGGATGGCCGCACGGCCCGCGCAAGTGGGCGGGGAGGTCTGGGGCTGCGACGGGTCGAGCAAATTGCCCAAAGCAAGCAAGGCTATCTATGGCTAAGGTCCGAAACGGCTGCGATGCTCAGTCGTGGTCCGGGCACCCAGGACATGCAGGCTAACCTAGCCCTAATCCCCGGAACACAAGTCGCTGTCGAAATTCGCGCCGCTAGGCCTTGACAGATTCCCCGTTCGGGCGTTACAATCGGGACGTGTTCACCTTGTTTGGGTGAACGTTCACTGTGGATAGGTGTATAAGGAGGCCCAATGAGCCAAGAGGTGGATATGGCCCAATTGGCGAGATCAACTGGCATGCCGGAGCGGTTTTTTATCACACGGGAAATGGGTGAGGTTGCCCGGAGGCGATTGGCTGAAGTCGTCAGTGAAGTCCCGGAGGGTGAGGCCCTGTTGCTTGACTTTCCAGCCAATCAGTTAATAGACGCGTCGTTCGCCGATGAGTGCCTGATTGAGTTGCAGAAGGCACTTGCATCTGGACAATTCGGCAATCGCGGGTTGGTGCTGAAGGGCCTAACGGATGATTCAGTCCTCAATATCGAGTCGGCCATCAGCCTCCAGGACCTCAAGATGGCGTTCCTGACCGTGGATGCTGCCGACAAGTGGAAGCCGATAGGTCGGCTTGAGAAAAGCCTGCACGAGACGCTGCAACTCGTGGCTCGTGTGGGCAAGCTGACAGCACCGGAGTTGGCCAAGCGGCGGAAACTCGCGATCAATGGCGCCAGCAACCGACTGAAGCGCTTGTACGATCTTCGCTTAGTGCGGCGCGAACACGAGGTATCGGCAAGCGGCCTGCAATACATCTACTCCTTTTGGCGCTGGCGCCCTAGCGACCGAGGGCTGCAGGCGGAGAAAGATGCTGCTCAATGATGAAGTCCTGCTGTCTATACGATGCAGCGACCTGCTCGAGGTGACAAGAAAGAATGCAACCGGTTGACCTGTTGATTGTGACTGCTCTGGCGATTGAACGTGATGCGGTGCTTCGGCAGGCAGCGCCCGATGCGCCAGCACGACATCATGGCGCATTAACTTACTATCACTTTAGTCTGGGCGGTGAAACTTCCCAGCAAACTGTTCAAGTAGCGCTGGTCATGCTAGGTCAAATGGGCAATGTCGATGCGGCACAACGGGCATCAATGGCGATTGAGAAGCTGGAACCTCAAACCGTATTGATGGTTGGAATTGCCGGCGGCGTGAAGGATCGCGCCTCTCTGGGAGATGTGCTTGTCGGCGATCAGGTATTGTATTACGAGCAGGCCACGCGGCTTACCGGCGGAACACAGTTGCGCCCGCGCTATTTCTCGGCCGATGGGCTGCTGCTAGATCGAGCGTTTGACATTAGCCGGAGTGATTGGCAGCGCCGGATTGACGTGCATCGTCCGGATGGCAGGGCCAGCGCTGCCACACAGTTGTGTTTCGGTCCACTTGCCTGTGGGGAAAAGGTGATCCGTGACTCGGTGTTCCTGCAGGACTTGGTGGACGAACAGCCGAAGTTGCTTGGCGTCGAGATGGAATCATTTGGTGTCGCGCTTGCCGCAGCGCGAGCTTCGCATCAGACCCGCTTCCTGGCCATTCGAGGAGTCGCTGACTACGCCGATAGCACTAAAGACGACGCCTGGCATGAGTTTGCGGCTGCCGCCGCCGCCTCCTTTGCACTGGCCTTGGCGCAGGCGGCAATGCCAACGCGTGCGCCTCGAACCCAGCCCGCGGCGGCGCCTCCGGTGCCAAAGCACGACTGCCTGATTCTGATTCGCCACCAGTCAATGGAGTATTTCCGTGAAGCCGAGTATCTTGCTGCGTTGCCGCCCGAGCTGCAATCGCTTCCAGTCCGAAGAATCGAGGTAGATCAGTCGGACCTTTACCGTGACGGGCGCTTGGTGGATCCACAGGAAGCCGCACGTCGGCAGTGGAACCTCGCCAGCCAGGTTACTGACCTTACGCGACGCCTTCCCGACGCCGCCATTGCGTACTATGGTATTGCCCATATTCCACTGTTGTTCTTGGCGGGCTTCCAACTCTCAAACAAGTTCGCAATTTACCTTGCAGAGCACGATCGGTACTCGGCACAGTGGACCCTCCTGGAAAAGGGAGGACCGATTGAAGAACTCGGCCTAGAGATGCCTCTTAGAGAATCAATCGCCGGTGATGGCGACGTTGTTCTTAGGTGTCAGGGTCCAACACATCGTGAACAGTAGTAGCTCGGAAAAGGCCCAAGACATCGTGAACACTTTTTGGGCGGTGTCGGCGGAACTGATTTGGCGGCATGCTGTCTCCCCACAGGAGGCCGC
>JADLEU010000239.1 GCA_020845955.1 Anaerolineales bacterium | reverse complement strand
TCGGCAGCCCGCACATCGCGCAGTTCGTGCGCGCGCACGCCGGCGAGCTGGCCTGCCACGGCGCGTTGTGGGAAGAGGGCGGCACCGACGCCCAGGGTCGGCCGGGCATGGTATTGGGCCGGCGCGGCATCCTGAGTGTCGAGCTGGCGGCGCAGACCCTGGCGCGCGACGCGCACTCGGGCGCGGCCCACGCGCTGCCCAACGCCGCCTGGCGCCTGTTGGCCGCGCTCAACACGCTCAAGGAGAGCCCCGAAGGGGACGGCATCCGCATCCCCGGCTTTTACGACCGGGCCAAGCCGCCGGACGCCGAAGACCTGGCCATCATCGCCGCGATGAACGACCCCGAGCCAACCCTGCGCGAGCAGTTTGCGCCGCGGGCCTTCGTCGCCGGCCGTACCGGCCGCGACCTGGAAGCGGCGCTCTTCAACCCGACGGCCAACATCGCCGGGCTCACCTCGGGCTACCAGGGGCCAGGCTTCAAGACGATCATCCCGGCCCAGGCCAGCGCCAAGCTCGATTTCCGCCTGGTGCCCGACCAGGACCCGGAGGACATCTTCGCCAAACTACAAGCCCACCTGGCCGCCGAGGGCTTCGAGGACGTGCGCGTCACCTGGCTGGGCGCGATGTGGCCCTACAAGGCCTCGGCCAATCACCCGTTGGTGGCGCTCACGCGGCGCGCCGCCGAGGCCGTATACCAGAAGTCGTATGAGCTGCGGCCGATGGCCGGCGGCAGCAGCCCGGTGTACGCCTTTGCCGGCCCGCTGGGCGGCATCCCGGTGGTCTCGGCCGGGGTGGGCAACGACCGCAACCGCACCCACGCGCCCGACGAGCACGTGCGGCTGGTCGATCTGCTCAACGCCGGGCGTCACATCGGGCGGATCCTGGGCGGCTTTGGGGCGCTGGAGGCGGCCTGAGCCGAATGGGGCGACGTGAACACCGATCAACTGCGGCTCTTCCTGGTCATTGTGCGCCACCGTTCGCTCAGCCGCGCGGCCGTCGAGCTGGGGCTGGGCCAGGCGACGGTCTCCGACCGGCTGCGGGCGCTGGAGGCCGAGGTGCGCACGCCACTATTCGAGCGACAGGGGCGCGGGGTGGCGCTGACGCCGGCCGGCCAGGCCTTCCAGGCCTACGCCGAGCGCGCGCTCGACGTGCTGCGCCAAGGGGCCGAGTCGGCGCGCGCGGCCAGCCAGGGCCAGCGCGGGCAGGTGACGGTGGCCGTCACGGTCACCTCCGGCGCCTACCTGTTCGCGCCCGCGCTGGTGGCCTTCCAGGCCGAGCACCCCGGTGTGGAGGTGCGCGTGCGCTCGGTGCACTCGTGGGACGCGCCCGGCCTGATCTTAGACGGCGTGGCCCAGCTGGCGCTGATCTCGGGCCCCAGCACGCACCCGCACATCGAGAGCGCGGCCAGCTTCCACGCCAAGCTGCGGCTGGTGAGCGGGCCGCGCCACCCCCTGGCGGCGGAGGCGGCCGAGGGCAGCGCGCCCAGCCTGGCCCGGCTGGCGCGCGAGCAGCTGCTGATCAGTTATTGGGGCCCGGCCAGCCAGGCCTTTCTGGAGCGCGTGCGCGCGGCCGGCGAGGGCCAGACCGGGTTGTGGATGGAGCTGAGCCCGGTGGAGCTGGTCAAGGGGATGCTGCTGGCCGGCACGGGTGTGAGCTTGGTGCCCGAGATCGCCGTGCGGCGCGAGCTGGCGGCCGGGGAACTGGTGGCGCTGGCGTTGATCGAGGCTGGCCAGCCGGTGCGCCTGCCCGAATGGGAGATCACGCTGATCCGGCACGGGTCCCGGTCGCCGAACGCCGCGGCCAAGGCGCTGGCGGAGACGCTGGCGAGGGTGCTGCCGGGGCTGGCAGAGGCGTGGTAGAGCGAAGTTCACGGGCGGGGATGGGCAGGCGTCATCGGATCGGGTAACAGATCAACGGGTCGGGCACACCGCAGCCGCGAGCGTAGCGTTGGGCGGCGCGAAGCGGATGGGTCGCCAGGAGATCCCTCACCCTGTCATCACTCCGCAGCGCTGCGCGAGGGTGCTGGGTCGGGGATGACATGCCCACCTGGTTCTGCCTGCCGAGGTGCTATGTGACTGGCAGGAGGGGCGCTCCGCGGGGAGCAGGGTTACGCGAGCTCTACGAGGCCGCTGGCGGCTCGGCCGGCGACGCGACGGGCGGCTCAACCGGCACAGGTGGCGGCGGAGGCGGCGGGACGGTGACGCTGCCCAGGTAAGGGCGAGTGCCGAAGCGGGTCAGGATGACGGCACCCAGGCCCACGCTGGCCAGCAATACCCAGGCCACCCAGCCGACGCAGGCCACCGCGCCGACCGCGCTAGTCACCAGCCAGAGCAGGCCGGTGCCCAATGCTGCGGACACGGCCGGGGTGATCTGGTAGAGCCGCAGGGCAGAGGCCAGGCGCGCGCCCACGAGCTGCCCGAGCGCGATCAGGCCCAGCAGCAGGGCCGCCGCGAAGACCACGGCGCCCACGAAGGCCACCGGGATCAGGCAGAGCGTCAGCGTCAGCAGCGCCAGCAGCACCGGCACGGCCACCAGGGTCAACAGGCCCAGGCCGC
>JADLEU010000238.1 GCA_020845955.1 Anaerolineales bacterium | reverse complement strand
GGTTTGTCTTGACCAGCGCGCCGACCGAGATCAGGTTGCGGAGATCCTTGCGCATCAGCAGGATGTTGTGGGGGTAATTGATGGCCAGCTCAACCTCGCCGGCCTGCACCTTCTCCAGGCTGTGCGGTCCCGGCTTGACCACTTCCACCTCAAGCCCGTTCTGCCCGAAGAGGCCAGCTTTGTCGGCCGCCCAGAGAATGGCGTGCTTGGCGTCGGCATCCCAATCAAGCAGGACCCGTATGCGTTCGGTCGTGTTGGACATGGTTGTCTACTCCGGAGGGAAAAGGAGAGTCAACCCGCTCAGGTTGTCTCTCCTTTTGGTGGGGCAACGCTGAAGTTGCCATGGATACAAGTGGAACGGCCGATGCGGCGGCGTAACTCCTGCGGCCTCTCGCATTAGCCTTCGGCGCCCTTCCTGTTGGCGAGCAAGATGCTTTCAAGGCCGGTTACCGCGCTGAACAGGATGACGTTGACGATCATCACGGTGAAGATCGTGACGAACACTTGCGGAGTGTCATAACTCTCCTTGGAGTGCACGATCATGTAACCCAGCCCAGCGCGCGCGCCGACGTATTCCCCCACCATGGCCCCGCTGATCGCCAGGGTGATCCCCACCTTGAGGCCGCCCAGAAGCAATGGCAAAGCCGACGGCACTTCCAGCCTGGCGAAGACCTGCCACGCGGAGGCGGAATACGAACGCATCAGTTCGCGCTGCTCCTCGTCTACCAGCCGGATGCCGACGATCGTGTTGACCAGCATCGGGAAGAACGCGATGACGAAAGCAATGAAGACTTTGGATGGCAGGCCGAAGCCAAGCATGATCACCAGCAGGGGCGCCAATGCAATCAGGGGGACGGTCTGGGCTGCCACCAGGTAGGGCGAGATCAATTTCTCCAGCCATGTCGACTTGGCTAAGATGTAGCCAATAATGGCGGCGAAAATGAGCGCCCCAACAAAGCCATAGGCTGTTTCTTGGAGCGTAACGCTGGTGTGCCGCCAGAGAGTGCCGTTCTCCAATACGACTTGAAGCTTGCGCCAGACCGATGAGGGCGCGGGCACGAGGAAGGTCGGTACTTCGCCCGATCGGATGATGAGCTGCCAGAGACCAAAAACCAGGAGGAGGTAGACAGGAATCAGAAGAGAATGAGCATGGCTCGAGAACGCCTGTAGAGTCCCGCTACGGGCGGATGGTGCACGAGTTTCGGAGTGCGTTCGGGCGAGTTTCAAAGCTCGTGATCAATGATTATGTCAGTGTCGACCGTCGACAATCGACTGCATTAACACAATAATATAGCCGGCGGCGGCTGTCAATACCCGACAAGATATACATAAGTGTGCGTACGACGTCTCTTGCAGGGGTTTCAGGTGGATTTCAGTAAGAAATAGCCAGGAACGTCCAGGTTCCTGGCCCCCCGGTCTGGCTGCGTGCCCCGGGGGTCCAGTCGCCGGGCCTGGTCCAGGTGGCCCGGCCCGTTGCCCGCCTACCGAATGGGTGCGCGTGATGGGCTTAGGCGCGCGCCTCTGCCCAACAGGCTCGGCCCGGCGCTACTTGCGCAATGTGGCAATCAGCCGCCTGGGATACTCCAGCAGCCCCAGCGCATCGTGGATGGTCGGCATCAGCACGTCCGCGCTCAACAGCGCCTCCACCGCCAGCCCTTCCTCGCTCATGACCGCAATGCCGATGGCCGCCGCTTTGAGCATCGCCGCGTCGTTGGCGCCCTGGCCGACGGCGATTACCGTCTCCGCGCCCAGTTGGCGCACATACTCCGCCTTCTGCGCGGGTTCGTCCCCGGGCTGGATGCGCGTCGCCCGGGTGCCGAGCATCAGGTCGATGTTCTCCTGCCGGCCGTATGAATCGGCCGTCAGCAGGTGGATTGTCAACCGGTCCCGCAGCGCCGCCAGCGGCTTCGCCACTTTGTCCAGCAGCCGCCCATCCTTCGCTAGCGTCCCGTTCACATCCAGCACCAGGTGTGCCAGCCGCAAGTTCCCCCGGCCCGGAATATTCAGCTCGATCATTCCCTGCCCGCTCCTCTGACCCCCTTTTCGCCATTATATCCCTTGCCTCGCCTGGCCTGCCTCGCTATTGCCCCATCGTCCTCCCACTGCCAGGGCGCCCCCTCAAACCCTTCGGTCCGTTGGGTCCCTAACTCCCTCGTTTCCTGCACCTCCTCCAGTTCCACCAGATCCTCATACCTCTCTCGCCTCCGGGTCACCCGCGCCTGGCTGCCATCCACCAGCACCTCCGCCGGCCGCGGCTGCGAGTTGTACTGTGACGCCATTGCAAACCCATACGCCCCCGCGTCCAACAGCGCCAGTTGGCCGCCCGGCCGCAGGCGCGGCAGCGCGCGCTCGCGCGCCAGCACGTCGGCCGACTCGCAGATCGGCCCGACCACGTCCGTCGTCACGGTCTCGGCCCCCTCGGTCCCTTCCAGCGGCGCCGCCCGATGGTAGGCATCGTACAGCGCCGGCCGCAATAGCGTCTGCATGCCCGCGTCCACCACCAGCGTGCGCCGCCCGGCCACGTCCTTCACCGCCTGCACCGTCGTCACCATCGCGCCGCTGTTGGCCACCAGGTAGCGCCCGGGCTCGAGGTGAAAGTGGTACTGCCCGGCCAGCGGCCGCAGCCGTTCCACGAGCGTGGCCGCGAAGGCCTCGATCGGCGGGAAATTGTCGCTCTCTCGATACGCCACCGGGAAGCCGCCGCCCAGGTCCAGCGTCGTCAACCCGGGCACCTGGCGCATAAAGCCCAGCGCGATCTCGATCGCCACCAGCGTCGGCGCGGCGTTTGGCACCTGCGACCCGATGTGGAGGTGCGCGCCGCGCAGGTCCAGCGCCGGGAAGTCGCTCCAGTGCGCCGCCAGAGCCAGAGCCTCCGCCACCGGTATGCCGAATTTGCTGCCGGCTCCGCCGGTGCGGATGTGGTGGTGCGTAGCGGGGTCCACGCCCGGGTTGAGCCTCAGCGCCACCGTGGCCCGCTGCCCCTGGGCTGCTGCCAGCGCGTTCAGCCGGGCCGCCTCGTCGGCCGACTCCAGGTTGACCCACCCGACCCCCGCTTTCAGCGCCTCGCTCAGTTCCGCGTCGGTCTTGCCCACCCCCGCGAACACGATCCGCGCCGGGTCGGCCCCGGCCCGCAGCGCCCGGTACAACTCCCCGCCCGAGACGATGTCGAACCCGGCGCCTTCTTCTCTTAATAGCCGCAGCACGCTCAGGTTGAAGTTGGCCTTGACGGCGAAGCAGATCAGCGGCTTCAGCGGCGCAAACGCCCCGCTCAGCCGCCGGTAGTTCTCCCGCACGGCGTTGGCCGAGTAGACGTACAGCGGCGTGCCGTGCTCTGCCGCCAGCCGCGCCAGGGACACCTCTTCGCAACACAGTTCACCGCCCACATAGCGAAAGCCGCTCATGCCACGCTCCCCGCTTTCAGCCCAAGCCCCCGTCGCCAGCCCATGCTGAAGCGCCCACCGCTCCCATGGTCGCCGCCCCGCACATCGCCCCCCTGGCGGGCTTGGCCAGGGTTGCAGCGTCCGTTGCCCCACACCGCCCTGGGGGCTTTGCAGGGTCCGTTGACGCCCTTGATCCGTTGATCCGTTGCCTCACACCGCCCTGCGGGCTCACCCGCCCCCACCGCCCCCACCGCCCCCACCGCCCTGCGGGCCTTGCAGGGTCCCTTGATCCGTTGCCTCACACCGCCCTGGGGGCTTTGCAGGGTCCGTTGACACCGCCCCCCCTGGCAGAGCCCGCCACGCCCCCCTGGCACCGCCCACACCTGACACCCCTCAGGAATCCGCTAGGGCGTTTCAGCGGCGCCCAGGCGCCGGCCGCCATGCTAGCCAGCGCCACCATCGCCAGGTCGTGCCTCGGGCCATAGCGCACGACCCCGCTGGCGCCGGTGTGGATGCCATCCTTGCCGTAGCGCGCCACCTGTCCGGCCGCGTCCCGATGGAACCACGGTCCCCGGCCGGCCCACAGGCGCCCGCCGCCTTGCGCGCTGGGCCTCACCTGCGGCGGGAAGAACGCCTCCGTCAGCGCCGGCGAAAGCAGCGCCGCGTCTTCACCGCGCCTCTACCACCAGAACCGTCACCGCCGCGTCCCCGGCCAACTCAACGATGTGCGCTCCCAGCGCCTCGGCTAGCCGTTGGGCGTTGAAGGTGTCGCGTAAGTGCACGAAGCGCGCAATCGCTGGTCCGTCTGCCGCGTTTACCGCGCCGGGCGCCACCGCGACATAAGCGTCGCCGCGCGCCAGGCCCAACGGCGGCGCAGCCGGGGGCAGCGGTTTGAGTAGGGCATCGGCGTAGCGCCAGTAGTGCAGCACATCCGGCGCGGCCGTCGCCGCCACCGTCATCGCCGCGGGGTCGGCCCTCACCTGTAGCAGCCTCGGCTCTCCCGGCCCTTGCGCCAGAGTAATCTGCGCTGGCGCTCCCAGCGGCGCGCCCCAGTCAGCGGGCAGGCCCGTGATCGCCGGACCGCCGCGGCTGTACACGCCCAGGCATAGCCTCATCATTCCAACCGGCATAGTTACATTTTCCTCCGCGCCTGCCCTCCAGTTTTCAGCTGCAGCCCCCAGTCCCTGTCAAGTCAAAAGATAATGACACCGGGGGCGGATCGTTCGGTCAAATGATAATGTCACCGGGTCGGCCACACTCCTTTCGGGTGTGCTAGACTGTTCATGCCGCGGCGGAGGGTAGGGCAACG
>JADLEU010000237.1 GCA_020845955.1 Anaerolineales bacterium | reverse complement strand
GAAGTGTCGCTCATCTCAGCCAGGGTAGCTCACGCGGCGCCGCCTGTCCATTGTCGGAGGGCCACTCTTTTCCGGCTCTTTGGCACTTGCGGACGGCACCGACCTGCGTTGAACGCTAAACAAGTACCCGCTCGCGTACCGGCACACACGACGGCGTGCGCCTGCCATTCGATTGATTCGCCTTGCCCGTGAGGCCGCGGCGGCGTCGCAGTTTGTAGCGGTGCCCACTCGCTTAGCTTCCTTGTCAACCAACGCCCGACAGCGCTCATTATCGAGCGCAACGGCGCCATTGACGACCGCCGTTGGCCGAAGCCATCTGCGGCCTGGCCGCGCCCTCACGGGCGCGGCGCCGTTCCTCGTCGCTCTCATCACTGGCGCGCCGCGTTGACGTGAACGATCCTTCCAGCACCGTCACGACCTATCGAACTGGTTCACTATCCACGCGAACTCTCTTATGTCGTAGTCACTGGACTAAAGCCATAACCACGGTTCTGGGTCGACTTAATCTACCGTCCACGAATTCGCGGTTATGGGTGCCATAACCGCCTTGTTTTGCAGACTTTCTCGCGACCCGTAACCGCGCCTGCTTACCCAGAACCGGATCGCCGGTGCGCCCCCTTTCTGTTTTCCAGGGAATCTCAACACTCAGAACCGGGCGGGCGACCCAAAACCGCGGTCTTTCGAGCCAGAACCGCCGGTTCTGGAGTTCCGGAACTGGCGCACCTGTCACGCCGAGCCGGCGTGCGGCGTTCAAGTTGGGACTGTATTGCCGCCGATGACGGCGTTGAGGTTCCCAGCCGATAGCCGCAGCGAGCTTGGTCGCTGCGGTCAAGCTGCCAATAGTCGTCTTAATGTATCTTCCGTGGGACGCGGCGCCGTCCAGTAGGCGCCGCCAGGCCGGGTGAGAGCCCGCCCCTCCTTCCGGCAGATGATCAGCCTATGCACCGCCAAGTTCCAACCCGAATGCCGAGAGCTGGGCCACCCACCGGTCGGCCTGACGCCCAGGGACGAGCCGCAAAATGACCTCCCGATGTTATCCAACGACTGAGCGGTCTGCTTGATGCTTCCGCGGTCTTTCTGATCCGCCGGCGCGCCTTCACGGGCTGAGCCGGAACGGCGCGAAGCTTGGGACCGCCCTCAGGTGTCATGCACAGCCTCCAAGGTCCCGACTTACCAACAAGTGAAAAGTTGGGATGTCCGGGATGATGACTCCGGGATATGGTTCTTGCTACACTGAGCGCGGATTGGTGCGGGTGCAGCCCTGCCGGTGGCACCGCTAGCGAAAGAGGAACTTCCAACCTGATGACGGTTACCCCGGTTGCTGAACACACCCCCTTGCAGGAACACCTCAGGCGGCTGCGCGCCGAGTATGGTCTGTCCTACCAGCAGCTCAGTGAGCGCAGCGCCGTCGACGTCGCCTACCTTCATCGGATTGAGACCGGGAAGGCCCACCGCCCATCGCGCGATATCCTGATCCGGATCGCCTTGGGTCTCGGGCTTGAAATCGAGATGGCGGACAGCCTGATCCGCGCCGGCGGTCACGTGCCGATCTTGCCTGATGGCGGTCGGTCGCTGCCGCCCACGGTTGGCTAAATTACGAAGCCACGTTGTCCGCAAATTCTGGCTCGATCCGGTGGCGGATGCCACCCAATCGATACCCACTCCCTCTCCGATTATCTGGTATCAGTCGATTGCCCCGGCATTGACAGGCGCACGTCACTACGATAAAATCGAGATCGATCAGGATATTTAGCGATATGGCTAAACAACTGAATTGGCTCCAAGTGGACCGCCTTATTCGGCAGCGAGGGTTGACTCTATTCAGCCCGCAGGACTTGCGCCACTTGCTGGGCGCTTCGGAGATGTCGGTGCGTTTTCTGCTCACCCGCGCCACAAAGCGTGGCGACGTCCTCAAGTTGCGGCGTGAGCTCTATACCCTGCCCGATCGGCCGGCTTCCGACCTGGAGATCGCCAACCGGCTATACACCCCGTCCTATGTATCCTTTGAGTACGCGTTAGCCCATTATCACCTGATCCCAGAATCGGTCTATGAGGTCACCTCCGCCACCACCCGGACAAGCCGGCGTTTCGAAGTGCTTGGAAAGGGCTTCACATACCGCCGCCTCAAGCCAGCAGCCTTCACCGGCTATCGTCCCGAGCGAGTGGGCGGTCACGTTGTTCTGATCGCAGAGCCAGAAAAGGCAATGGTGGACAGCCTGTATTTCGCCAGTCTGGGTCTGATGGCACTACCTGACCGCCTGGATTCGACTAAGCTGCGGCGCGAGCGCCTGGACGCCTGGGCGGCTCTCTACCAACGGCCCAAACTGGCTGAGCAGGTGAGCGCCAGCCAATGATCGGTCAAGACAGCCTCGTCCAGGCCGCGCGCTCCCAACAGACAACCGAGCTCAATGTCGCCCGTGAGTACTGCCAGCATCTCTTCCTGAGCTCATTCTATCGGCAAGCTGGCAGCGAGCGCATCCTCTTCAAAGGCGGCACAGCGCTGCGGATCGTCTTTGGAAGCCCGCGCTTTTCCGAGGACTTGGACTTCTCCGGTTTTGGCGCGACTGTCAGCGAGATTGAGACCTGGGTTCTGGAGACAGTTAGCGAAATCGAGCAGCACGGGATCGGCCTCGAGCTCGCTGAGAGCAAGACGACCTCGGGCGGCTACCTCGCGACAATGGACTGCCGCGTTCATGACTACTCAGTGCGCATCTTGATTGAGATCTCGCTGCGTTCGCAGGCGAGACGCAAGTCCCGGGCTACTCAAGTCCAGGGCCAGGGCATGCTGATCACCCCCGACTTTCTTCCGGCCTACACGCTCATGTTGTTACCCGAAGCCGTGCTCGTCGATGAGAAGCTCAACGCTTTGCTCACCCGCGGCAAGCCCCGCGATTACTACGACGCCTACTTCCTACTGCGGAAGGGCATGGTCACGGTTGACCAGCGACTGCGCCTGGCCGAGGTCAAGCAGAAGCTCTTGCGCTCGAAGCTGAACCTCCAGCGCGAGCTGGCGCTGTTCCTGCCTCGCTCACACCATGCGGTGCTCAGAGACTTCAATCGGGTACTGGAAGCGGAGCTGACGCGCCACGGGGCATAGGGTTGAGGCGTAAACGGTTTTCCTGACTTCCGCTTCCTTCCCGTGCCCGGCTGCGCCAACGACTGGGCGACGGGGAAGCTGAGCCTGTCCGGGCTGCGCTGGCGCTTGAAACAGCTGGACAAGGCCGCAGGCTCTGCGGCCTGACCCGGCCTGAGCACGGTCAAAGACGTTGTTGACTTGACCGCGACCGGGAATGTGACTACCCGGGTCTGTTCTAGGTCACTTTCGGCAGCTTTCAATTATTGGCGGCATGTTGCGTAGGGGACTGCTCGATGGCTGATACGACCGCTTGGCCTGACGTGACGATGTACACTGACGGCGCCTGTGATCCCAACCCGGGGCCAGCCGCCCGCTCGTCATTGCTGTTGCGCAAGAACAGAACGACCAAGGGCTGCACGTTCCCGGGATAATCCTCCCGGGACGAAGCTTGCACTGCCCTACTTATGGATCACAATGCTGCCTGCGACCAACTCCGTGGTGGCGTCAGCACCAGGCGGATCACCATTTTGGTTGTCATAGATCACGTTGTTCGCGTTGTCCCAGATCATGATCCGTAACATGTCAGCGCCGCCGTGACCAGGGAGCAATCCATCAGTCGCTGTCAACAGAAAGCCATAACCGCCAACACCATTGATAGTGCCAAAACCCTTGAACTTGGCCTTATCACCTGAGATGACCAGCCACTGGTAGTTCGTGCTCTGGAAGTTCAAGTTTGCCACCTGGAATCTGAATTGCGTAGTGCCAGTTGGGACGTTAGCTCCCCTCTGGTAGCGAGAGGTGAAGCGGAACTTGGCGATGCCCGTAAGACCGCTCACAGCCGCATAGGCTCCAGGCGGCGATTCGATCGACCCACTCCCGGTAACAAACCCCGCTTGAGGATCGTAGACGACGACATATTCGAAGGTGGGGATACTCGAGTCGCCCTCGTCGTCGGTGACCGTCAATTGCAGCAGATAAACGCCTGTCGCGGTGTAGGTGTGGCTCCCAGTGACCGAGCCGGCCCCGCCTGCTTCGGTTACAGTGCCAACTGATGAGCTGTCGTCACCCCAATTCCAGAGTGCTGTGTGGAGGTCCAGTACGCCCGTGTCGACAAAATTCGCGTTGGTGTGGATGCTCGTATTGACCTGAACTGGATCGGCCGTCCCGGATATTGCGCCAACCATTGCCGCGACGTTGTTCACTACCAGCGCAAATGTGACTGAATTGCTTCCGCCCTGTCCGTCATCTGCCGTTATGACAACACTCTGGCTGTCGGCAGGGCCTTCCATCGTGGGATAGGACCAATTCCAGGTCCCGCTGCTGCCGCCCGTTTTTGAGATTACACCAATCGACGCAGAGAGAGTGACATTGTCTGTAGCGTTGACGTCGGTGAAAGCGCCGGTGTTGGTCGCGGTCTTGCCCTCATCAAATTCCACGAGCCCGTGATCGAAGACTATTGCGGGCGGGCTGTTTGTTGAAAAGGTTTGCCCAGCGGCATCATTGGCAATGTCGGTACTGGAGCGGGCCACGCCATAGATGCGAACTTCGTCCAGCTTGCCGTACAGGGCCGCGGTGGTAAAGCCTACGCCATTGGCCTGGCCCAGCCGGATCGTCGGCTGGTCGGTGGAAAGTACTGATGGCACGGTGCTGAAATACCCCACTGGGTATCGCCTGCCGTTCACGTAGATGGCTAGGCGCTGGGCGTTTGTGACACCGCCGCCGTCATAGACCGCGGCCACGTGATACCACTGCCCTTGCTGTAAGTTGACTCCGACGGTCGCGGCCGCAGCTTGGGTGTTGGAGGGACAACAGGGCCCATAGAAGTTAAACCACAGCTCATTGCCAAGGGTGCTCAAGTGCCACTGCGTGGCAAGGCCGGCATCCACCGCCATCACGATTGGCTCCGGGAACAGCGAATGCGGCGGATCGTCAAACTGGACCCACGCCTCCGCCGTGAGCGCCGAGTTGCCGGCTGTAGCCGTCAACGGCAACGCATAGGCGTAATCGTCTATTCCGTCAAAGGCTAGAGAACTAACGTTGGCAACCAATAGCGTGGGCTTATCGGTCACCGACAACGTTGGGGCCGCCAGAGCATCGGCAAGGTACAGGTCATGGTTGTTCCCGGACGAATCAACTACAGTCGTGCCATTCAACTCATTCATCGTCCAGTAGGCCAGGGGGGCACCTGGAACGGGATCAGGCGTTGGCTGGGCAGGAGGTGGCGGCTGGGTGGGCGCCACGTCACCACCCGCGTCTTCGTAGATTTCCCCGAAAGAGCGGGCGACGGTGTAAATACGGACTTCGTCGAGGTTGCCCTTGAGCGGAGTCGTATCGAAACCGACTCCAGTCATATGTCCCAGACGTACGGCGGGCTCGTCAGTAGAAAGGGTTGATGGGAGAGTGCCGCTAAAGGTCAGAGCCTTGGATTCGCGATTTACGTAGATTTGCAGGCGATCCTCATTTGTGGCTCCCAAACCATCATATACCGCAGCCACGTGATACCACTCTCCGGGCTGCAAGAGGAGTTCTTCGGTATATGCACCGGCTAGAGTTGATGGGCAGCAAGGCCCATATAGGGCAAACCACAGCCGATCGCCAAGGGTGGTCAAATGCCATTGAGTGTCAATGCCGGCGTGCACGGCTGCAACCAGCGTCTCGGGAAAGAGTGAATGCGGGGCCTCGTCAAACTGGACCCAGGCTTCCACTGTCAATTGTGAGCTGCCTACAGTCTCTGTAAGCGGCCAGGCATAGGCATAGTCATCCCCCCCCGTCAAATGATAGGGAGGCCTGGTTTCCTAGTATTTGGGGTGGCACTTCTGGGTACGCGGCAAAATGTGGGTCAGCCGGGTCATTGGCAAAGTAAAGGTCGTGCCCATGCCCTGAAGCGTCGACCACTGTCGAACCTATACCCTCTTCCATTTTCCAGTAAGCGACGAGATTGGAGTCAGCCTCGGCAGTGGCTAACGAACCGTTAGCCTCGGCTTGCACTGGCTGCCTGGAGGCCATGCTCATGCCGGTAATGACCAGTAAGCCAATCAAACTGCGGCACTTGCTTAAGAGAGCTGACATGGTGGCCTCCGTGGTATCAACCCACGCGCAAGCAAATTTGAGAAACGTCGCTCAGAAATCTGTGCAACACCGTAGATCTCGGCGCGAATCGAGCAGCCCTAGCAGTCTGTCGGAGAGGAGAGCCGCTACACCCGTTGAATGGCGTTCAGCGATGATTCTGTGGCGCTCCGAGGGCATTGAGCGGCCCAACCCCGTGCTTTTTTCAGGCAGTAGACGTGCGGGTAG
>JADLEU010000236.1 GCA_020845955.1 Anaerolineales bacterium | reverse complement strand
TGGCCTTCCTGGCCTTCGGCCAGCCTTTCTCAAGCGGCACACTTGTGGCCGGCTTTAGCCTGGGCCATTTGTTTACCATCATCTCGCCCACGCCGGCTGGCATTGGAGTCGTGGAAGGCGCCATGACGATCGCTCTACGCACGCTGCGCGTGCCCCTCGGGACGGCCACGGTCATCACGCTGGCCTACCGCGGCCTGACGTTCTGGCTGCCCTTCTTCTATGGCTTTGTGGGCCTGCGCTTGCTGCAGCGGCAGGCGCGCCAGCAGCCGGAGAGCCTGTCGTGAGGTCGCGGTCGCCGGCTGCGCCCGGCCTAACCGGGGCTCCGCTCGCCCTGGGGGTGTTAGGACTGTTGACCTTGGGCCTATTCACTTGCCCGCTGGCGCAGCCCAGCGGTCGGGAACCAATCGCTCTGGCGGCTCGCACGACATGGCCGCTGGCACGGCAGACGCCCAGCCCGGCCGCATACTTGCCGCTGATCTGGCGCCCGCCAGCCGGGCTGGCCTTTCTGCCAGCCCTCATCCAACCGCCCTCCGCCACGCCTACGGCCACGCCACCGCCCACTGCTACTCCCCTACCCGTTACACCCCCGGCCAGCGGCGACTGGCGCACGTACCTGGCCTACTATCGGGCCTTGGCCCGCCTGCCGGCCCTGGCCGAAAACTCGGCCTGGAGCGATGGCGCCGACAAGCACGCCCTCTACATGGTCAAGAATCAGACGGCCAACAGCGCCGAAGCTCCTGGCAATCCCTGGTATACAGTGGAAGGCGCCGAAACTGGGCCCAACAGCCTCCTCCAGCTTCAAGGCAACCTTGGCCTGACCGACCGGCAGGTGCTCGATCAGTGGATGCAGTGGCCCTTCCACGCCATCGAGATCCTGGATCCTGGTCTGAGCGCCACCGGCTTTGGCAGCTATCGCGAGTCTGCCGGCTCATTCAACCTCGCCGCCGTGCTCGACGTGCGGCGCGGCCTGGGCGCGCCGCCGGCCAGCACGGTCTTCCCAATCAAGTGGCCCGACCACAACACCACGGTCTACCTGACGCGCTACGACGGCCTGGAGCAGCCCGACCCGCTGACCAGTTGCCCCCCCTCTGGCCCGGGCGCAACCAGCGGGCTGCCGATCCTGCTGCAGATTGGGCCGGGCAGCCTCACGCCCGTGGTCACTGCCCACAGCTTCCGGGGCGGCGCTACCCCCCTCCCGCACTGCGTTTTTGATGAGACCACCTACTTCAATTCCGTCGCCAGCCTGCAAGCGCTGGGGCGCAATCTACTAGGCGCCCGTGATGCCATCGTGCTCGTACCGCAGACCGAGATGACACCTGGGGCAAGTTATACGGTTTCGATCACGGTCGACGGCCAGACCCATACCTGGACCTTCAACGTCGCGGCGGCGCCGCCATGAGCGCCAGTGACAGCGGCGCTGGACTAGCCTTGAACTGCGCCATTAAATCAAGCCGCCGCTCGGAAGGCGGCGTACGGAGTGCGGAAGTGCGACTTTTCGAGCTCAGGCCGGGAGCCACGAGGGGACCGGACTCAATTCGCTCGTGCCAACGCCAGAACTGTTCGCTCTCGACGTCGCATCTCGCGGCGGCTTGCAGCATGACAATAGCACACCTATCCCCTAACGGATAGAGCGAGTCATCATGCCAGGGAGATGACAATTATCGTTGTTTGTCCCGGCGGCAAGGCCAACCGTTGCCAGCGCAGCGCCGGCCAATGCCAGAGCAGGATCACCGCAAGCTCGGTGCAGAGTCCGCCTACCCCAGCCTGATCGTCTGCCGATAGGCAGATTGTCGGCTTGCTCCCCTCTCCGTGGTCTGCGCTACAATTCGCCCGCACCTCATTCCCAGGAGTGTTATGAGCGCCACCCCGCCGACCACCTACCAGCTGGTAGACGTGTGGACGGCTGCCTGCCGACAGCGCTAGCCGGCTGTTCGCCTTTGCGCCCGCGCGGCGTGCGCCTTGGCCGCCGCGGCCGTGCGCGAGGGGACTTCGAGCTTTGCCATGACGGCCGCCACGTGGTGTTCGACTGTCTTGGGTGACACGTGCAGCCGCTCAGCGATCTCGGCGTTGGTCAGGTCGAGCGCGAGCAGCGCCAACACCTCCGATTGGCGCTGGGTCAGGCCAAACGGGTTGTCACGTGTCGCCTCTCGCGGCCCGCGCGACACGGCCTCTCCCGCGGCCTGCAGTCGCTGGCGCAGGGCCACGGCCGCCGGACGCGCGCCCAGATGCTCGAAGATCGTCAGCGCCCTGGCTTGGGCTGCGCCATCGCCCAGCGCCAACGCGCGCGCCTGCTCGTAGGGGCAGCCCAACCGCGCCCACGCGTCGGCCGCAGCCTGCCAATCACCGGCCATCTCCAGAGCAAACGGCTGGGCCGTCCAGGCTGGCGCTTGCAGCGCTTCGCCTGCACGCCAGCGCCAGTAGGCCAATTCGCCCGTGGACCACGGGTGCCGGCGGCGCACCACCGCATCATAGTCGGCGCGCGCTTCAATCCCCGCGGTCGCCCGATCGCCAGCCAGCCAGGCTGTCTCGGCGCGCACGGCCCGCGCGACCCCCACCCGCTGCAGGTTGCCGACCTTGGCCGACAGATTTTGTGCCTCGTCCAAGAGCGGCCCGGCACCCGGCTCTCCGCGGCGGGCCCGCAGCCGGCCAAGCGCCATCAGCGCCGGGATCCGGCCGGTAGGCGAAATGTAGTCCCGGCTCAAGACGTCTCCGGCCAGCGCCGCCGCCCGGT
>JADLEU010000235.1 GCA_020845955.1 Anaerolineales bacterium | reverse complement strand
CTGGGTCACAACACCGACAACGGAATAATGCTGGATCAGGGCAGTCAGCGTGGGCACGGCGAAGTCAGGGGTGCCCATAAAGACGACACGGGTCACAGGTACATTCTAGCACGGGGCGAGGCCGGCTGAAGCGTATTGAGCATGCTGAGAAGACACAATACCTTTCAGATAAGCGCCACCGATGCGCGGAAGGAACATGACGGTTGCGGCGGATGCACATGTTCAGCACGCTTGCGCGGGAAACGGATGACGGTCCGTTTGACGACGCGGGGGTTGATGCGGTTGCGGCGTTCGGGCAAGCGCTCATGTGCGAGGTCATGCAGCAAGCGGCTCAGCAGCGCCGGATGACAGGCCGGGTCGGCCAGTTGAAATTCAATCAGCGCATCTTGCACAATCCGCAAGGCACCCACGAAACTGAGCCGGTCGGGGTCTACGTCGGCGTCGAGGGCGGCGTCGTGCATGAAGGCGCGGACGATGGAATGGGCCAGCAAGATGGCGTACAGTTCCTGAATAACGCCGCGGGGTTTGAGGCTGCGCAGGGGATGATTGACCAGCCGCTGATGCACCTGCATTTCGTCTACCCGCACTCGCCCGGCTCGTGGGGCAAGTGTCACCAATTCGACTTCCCAACGTTCGTGGTAAGCACACACCAAGTCCAGGGCGGGATACTGGTGGGGGTCCAGCAAGGTGGTGAACAAACGGTGGAGCTGCTTGTAACCCGGACGCTGGGGATCGGTGAAGGTGTACTCGATCACGCGTACCCGCAGGCGCTCCCCGCGCTTGCGGCGGCGGGCTTCCGAGGGAAAATGTCGGCCAGGTACGATCCGTCGGGCAAGGGCTGGATGGGGGTGGGTTTGACGTGGGCCGCCAGCCGGCCCAGGACCTGCGCCCCGCGCGCGCCAGCGCCCAAAATCAGGTCAAAACTGTAGAAGTCCCGGTCAAACAGGAGCAGCATCCCGCCGCTTATCGAACGCAACAGCCGCCGGCCCAGGTGGCGCGTTCCGATCCATAGCAGGGCGCGAATTCGGCATCCACCACCGCGTGCGTGCCACACTCGCTCAACAAGACCGTCAGGGCCTTGGGGTAAGCGCTGCCGCCCTTGGGACCCCCGTGCCGTCCAAACACCCGCGCATTCTCCGGGGTGTCGGGGACATCTTCCTTCGTCCCGTCCAGGGCCATCAACCGCAAGCCGAACAGAAAGGCCCCGCGCGTCCGCGCCTGGGCCAACGGCTGGCAAACGCGCCGAAAGAGCAAGGCCATCACCCGCACCCCCAGTTGATACCGCCGTTGCGTGATGGCGCTGGCCGTCGCAGCCGGGTATTCCCAATCCGCCCACAACAGGCGCAGCCCCTTGACCAACTTGTGCATCACGGCGGCCATCGACAACTGGCTGTACAAGGCCATCCCGATCATCACCAAGATGGTCAACCCCGCCGTCAGCTTGCGCGCCCGTCGCTCTCGCACACCGGCCTCCTCGACCACGGCGGCGATCGTCACGGTCGGTACGATGCGGGTGATAGTTTCCATCGTGATCGCTTCGCAAAATCGCTGTTCCACACTGAGCGTTCTTGTCCCAAAATTCATCCTACGGCTCCGAGGCGGTTTTCAGGTTCGGACACCCGAAATATGCCTCAGAGCCGCTTTTCATGCCTTGTCTGAAAGGTATTGTGCCATGACAAGACCCTCGTTTCAAGCAAGATACACCGTCTGGTATGCGTCCAAGCTAGCGCCTTCGATTAAGAGGCGGCATCTCGCCATGATCTCTTTCGTATTGCGCGAGCAGAGCCGCTTCAAGGCCGACAGCAGCAGCGCGATCGGAACAAGTGACAACTGCCAGCTCGAAGTTGTTGGTTGGAAGTACTCTCTCCAGGATACGGTGATTCGTACTTTGACTTGATCCGGGATGAAAGTACTGGTAAATCCGCTTCCTCAGACCTTGCGCGTTGGTTGCAGATCCAATATAGGCGATGTCCGACGCGCCAATGAATCTGGAAATGGGCGTCAAAGCCCGGATAACATATACGCCTGGCAGCCTTGGCAAGCCCAAGAGGAGTTGCCCCTCGGCCGAGCGAGAAAACGACACCCAAGGTTCAAGGCCAAAACTCAGCAGTTCCGAGCTTTGCATGGGGCCTCACTACACCTTCGGGGCCATCGCAGCGGACCCGTTGATTCCGCATTGAGGCGGACCAGTACAGCCAGTGCAATGCCTGTGTGAGCAGATCACGCGCGGCACCCATCAGATGGCCTGGGCCATCGCCCAGTGCTGCTCGAAGAAGTCCGGTGTCGTGCCCGACTGCGTGTATTCGCTTACCATCCGATGTTCCCCAATTGCACCCATGATCGGCGGCATGTTGATGGCCTGAGCCTGGCTGTATAGGTAACGATCGTGTGGCAGGTTCGATTTGGGTACGAGGCCGATCTTGAGGGTTATTCCACGCTGCCGAAGTTCGATCTGAGCCGCTGTCATGGCCTCGCGTGTCAATGTTGGCGCGTTCCCATCACGCCCCTCAAGTTGCTCGCGGATGGTCAAGACACGCATTTCGGTAACGGCGAAGTCGGGATCCTGGCATACGCTCGAAAGGTACTCAAATGCCTTGTCGGTCATATAAGGGTCCATCCACCATATGAATCCCTTGCAGGACAAGAGCAGCCGACGTAGAGTGGTGCGGTTAATTGCCTGATCTCGCCGATCAACAAGGGTTCCGATGACATTGAACGGCTCCCCGGTGAATAGTGTAAGTTCCGTCACATCTTCAACGACCCGACCCGCCAGGCGACCGATATAGTCGGCAAGGCGGCGGTAAACGTTACCCGCCGGCAGCGCACGACAGAACTCATAGTGCCCAACCACAATCAGCACTAACCGCGCCCGGGTGACTGCCACATTCAGCAGGTTGGACGTGTTTTGCAGCCACTGCAAGTTTCCCTGGTTTAGGCCAGGCGCTAACACCGGTGAGAATAGAATAATGTCCTTCTCATCGCCCTGGAACTTGTGCGCCGTGCCAGCGATACGTGCCTCGGGCGAATCCGCCAGGCCATACGACTCGTTGAACCACTGCCGGATGCGCTGCTCCTGCTCCCGATAGGGTGTCACAATTCCGAGACTGGCCTGTTCCAGCTTTCGTCTGGCCAAGTTGTCCACGAGCCAGGGGACCAACTTTCGAAGGGCGTGGATCTCGGCTGTGTTGAATGCACCACCGCCGGCTGGATGCTGAGCCTCACCCTTTACATCGAGCCAATACACACCACCGGCCGATTTCAGGAATTCCTCCGGCAGACTAAGGCGAGCCAAATCGGTGCGAACGATGAGCTGTCGCCCATAGAACTCGGCATTTGAAAACCCGATGATCTGGATATCTGAACGGTAGTGCTCATTCAAAAGCAGCGGGGCGGGTCGGTTACCAGCAGCGCGCTGAGATATGTCGAAAAGCGAAAGGTCGCTGTAGGCAAAGGCGTCAGGGGCAATGCTGTGTTTGGTGGCGAGCTCTGCGTCCGCCCGCGGGTCGAGCGTAGCCACATGCCGGAGTTGTTTTGGGTCACCGATAATGACAACTCGCTTTGCGCGATACAGAAGTGGCAATGCGGACGGGATATCACACTGGGAGGCCTCGTCAATCACGGCAATATCAAACAGCCCGGGCGTGAGCGGCAGGTTGCTCTTGGCAGCAAGATTGGTCGTGGCCCAAACCGGGAACACCTGAAGGACGGCTGGCAAGCAGGCTGCTTCAGCGGCCCTTAGCTCTCGTCTGTGTTGCCACTCCGAAGGCTCTGCCCCGTCGCCGGCCACCAACTGGCGGACGGCCGCCACGTACCGGTGCGTTTGCTCCAAGAGGTCATTGGACAGGCCCTTGACGCGCTCAAACCAACTGACTGAGGTCAGTTCCGCTCCCGCAGCATAGAGCTGCTTATCAAGCTCCTTCACCGTAGCAAGCGCGTCTGCTTCGGGCAGCAGCGCCTTTAGATCGCGTTCTATTCGCGTCAGGGCCGCGGACGTGGCCCACAGTGACACAATGTCGCGCCACTCCGCGAGACGCCCCACAATGGCTACGGGGCCCGCCGTCTCTTTGAGCACCCAGAGACGCTTATGGTCGCCAGCAGGCGAGGCACGGAACTCACTGAGCATACGCAGCGAATCGACGTTGCCATCGATCTTCGCATTTACGCGCTCCAGCAATCGTTGGCGCTCGGCCAGGAGGGCCTTCGCACGGCTCTGAAGGACGAGCAATTCTCCGCGAAGCGGTTCAGTAGACCCAGGCGACAGGCTCACACGTGGAATGTCCGCCTGCAGGTTCGGCGAAAGCCCGGCCAAAGCCTCATCGGCTTGGGTCTGAGCTACTTCCATACCTGCCCGAGCCTGCTCGAGCTCCAGGCGCAAAACACTGGCATCCAGCACGCGCGTTGTCTCTTCAGCCATGGCAGCCAACTTGGCACGCTCGTCTGGGCTGGATGCTTGTGGCAATTCAAGTGTTTCGCTCAACCCAGCCACAAGCGTGCTGAGTCGCTCGCCAAGGGCACGCACCGGATTGCGCAGGCCAAGTCGAATGAGAAAGCGTTCCCACAAGGTTATCCGCCGGCCGGCTAATGCGCGTGCCTCCGCTGCCAACTTCTGGCCCTGCTCGGCGAGTTGCTTCAGTAGGGATGCAGGTAGGCTCGAGGTCAGGTTTTCGACCCGCATGCGCTCATCGTCAGACAGACCAAGCGAGGTCTCCTCCCAGGTAGACGACAGATGGCGGAATCGGCTAGCAGCAGCCTGGGCGGTTGCTTGCTGCTCCAATACTGGCAGCAGGTCGAGCCAGGAGCTCAGATAGGCTTCAATCTGCTCAAGGCTCTCTAGGTTCGGCGGGTCCAGGAGGCGGTCACCGAATGAGCCCCACTGGTCGGAGAATCGCCGCAGCGCTGACAAGAGTGGGATTCCCCTGGCGTTGTGCCGCACAAGCTGCGCCACATCGGTAAGCAGGATCTCGTGCTGCTGGCGCAGGCCAGCGGCCGACTGGCGCAGTCCAGACAGCACCCGCTGGAAGTGTTCGGCTTCGTCTGGTCTAAATGGCGGTGGATGCGACCGAGCCAGTTCTGCGGCCTTCGCCGGGATGAGCTTGAGCAGTTCAGCGCACTCGGCCTGGTGCGATTCGGCCAGGCCCTGTAACTCACGTATGTGATGAAGAACCGCCTCAGCCTCAGTGCGGCCCTGCTTTAGTTTGGCGTACCGTTCGCGTACATCGGCGGTCTTGGCGGTACGTGGAGCCGCCGACAATTGATCCATTACACCAGCCATCGTGTGGACGGCCGCACGCCGATACTCCAGCGCGCCTGTGCGCACCGCGCCGGAAAAGCCCACCCCCTGTCTTAGCCGCTCCATTACAACGTTCACGGCCTTGTTGTTGTGACTGGCAAATAGAACGGTCTCGCCTCGTTGTGTGGATTGGGCGATCAAGCTTAAGATGAGCTGAGATTTGCCAGTGCCTGGTGGCCCGGTGACCACGACGACAGGCTCAGTTTGCGCCGACGCAATGGCCTGCCGCTGGCGGTCGTTGACGGCGCTCACATAAGGCGTTGCATCCTGCGAGTAAGCAATGGCCGCCGGATAGTCATGTTCTGGGATGACGGACAGGAGCTGCTTGACGGGCACGGGGACCTGAGGCCATCGTGACGGTGAGGCCAGTTCACGGAGTTCAGCGATGAGGTTGACGGTCGCAACATTGGGACTCATCCAAAACAAACACGGTCCGGTATAAAGGGTGCCCGCAACGAGGGTAACTGGCATTTGTCCCTGCCAGTGTGTCTCATTCAACGGTTGGCCCAAGATCTCGGTAATGCGTCGGGCCAAATACGCTTCGAGTGCGCTGGTCAGGAGCTGGCCTGGCTCAGGCTCCACCTGGGCGCACTCGCGCAAGATGGCCGCGGTCTCCTCTTCGGTCAGTCTGAGCTTATCGAGCGCGGCCAGGCTGATTTCGCACTCGTCGGCGCTGAGCCGAATCTGGCCGTTGGCTTCTTCGGCCTTCACAGGCGAGATCAGCAGCGGCGCCAGCGTGCCAGGCCCGAGCACGTAACATGGGTAGCCCATGCAGAGAATCTGATCGCGATACTTGCGTCCATCCCGAATAAACTTGGCTAGCTTGGCCGCGTCGGTGGAACGCGTGGTGTCAAACTCCATGCTCACCAAGCCGGCCATGAAGCGCCGCAGGTGGTCCCGATCGGCTGCAAAGAAGTGAGCCCTCGAGGTGTCCTTTACGAGGCTGTGTTGGCGGTTCTCGCGCTCCAGGCAGTCGGCAAAGTAACTCATCAGCCGCGACCAATCTTCGCCCGACTGCACCTGACGCAGGCGAGGCTGCGTCGAAACAGGCGGTGTCGCGCGCACTCGCGGAACAGCTCGAACCGCGCTAATTGCCGGAGCGGGCGTCGGTGCAACTGGGCGAACCACCGGTGGAGGCGCAGGCGATGCCGGTCGCGCAGCTGGTGCCGCCTGGGAGTCCACCGGCTCGCAGCTCCGCATGTTGAACGTCCGGAAGCTGCGTTCCTCCTCGCGTAAGTGGCAGTAGGCGCGCACCTTGTCGGGTGACTCCCAGTGGAGCGGCGATATATCGCGTACTGTGTAGTTGCCGTTGTAGTCACGGTACTCGATGCGCACTCGTCCCCTGCTATTCATTGCTGCGGTGATCACTGCCTGAAAGTCCATCGCCTGCGTCCCCTCATCTACTTTCCTGTTTCTAGCGTCGCTCTCTACCGGCTTGGCGGCCCCTCCGCCCGATTCGCCAGTTGCCCACGACCAGCTTGCGATGCTGAACATGTGGAAGTTGCGTTCTTGCCCCGTCGTGTGGCAGTAGGCTCGGAATAGGTCCTCAACAATCCACTCCAGTGGCGTGATAACGTGCTCCGTTACTTCCGGCGGCAACCCGCGGTAGACAATGTGAAGCCGTTTGCCTTCCCGTTTGGCCTTGCTCAGGGCCTCCATCAAACCAGCCATCAATGTCTCTTATTAGCCAGGTTCGGTATCACTCCAGCTCCACCAGCCTCTGTAGTTCACGCTCGATTATTTGAATGCTGCCGTTAATCTGCGCCAAATCGCTCTGCATTTCATGCAGCCTGGCCTTGAGCTCATCGTGCGTCTTGGCCACGTTTCCCGCTGATCTCCCGAGACGCATTTGCGCAGCCCAGTCATAGGCAGGCCCCAGATCGAAGTGATCACCCACGAACTCGATTCCGGGATCTTCGATCAACTCATCTCGGCGTCGCCGGCGTGACCGCCGACCACGAAATTCGTCAAGGTCGTCATCGAGCTCACTTGCCAGGTGCTGGGCGTTCCGCAAGTAGTTGTACTTCAGAGCGCTAATCATGAACTCATTCTGCGGATCCTTGTTGGCTATGTCCATCATGCCGGCCATTTGAGCGGCCTGCAGCGAGCTTGCTGCCGCTCGCATCCCGTGCAGTGCGCGGTAGCCTGCCAGAATGGAGGTCGCCAGGCGATCGGACTCCCGCTCCAAACCGCGTTTCTCACGCTGAAGGCTGCGATACCGACGCGCCTCATCGTCGCTGCCTGACTCAAGGCCCACCCGACGCGAGGCGAGTGCTATCTGGTACTCCCGGGCAAGACCCTCTAAACGCGCTGCAATCGCCGCCCCATGAGCTCGCCGGGTGTGCAGTATCTTCAGTTGCCGGTCCGTGGCTTCGACCTCAGCCTGACCAGACGCACACGCACTGCGCTGGCGGGTGATCAAGTTGTCGAGCCATCCAAATCGCTGCAAGAACCATTGCACCGGATTTGTGCCGGCAAGGAGTGCTAGACGATGCTCATGGCGTTGAAGCCGGAGAGTTTGAGCAGCCAGGGAGCGCTGGGCCGAGGCGATGGCTTGATCGGTGCGCGCCAAAGCCTGGCGGCATGCCTCACGGCCGGCCAGTTCCTACCTGAGTGCTTGAATAGTGTTCCTCAACATGTAGTTCGAATTCATGATCCGCTGCCTGCCGTTCAGCCTGTATCTGTGTTTCCAACTGTGCTGGGCTGCCAGAGTTAGGGGCGCCCCTAGAGCAACCCCATCTGCCCCGGCCGCGCTTCACTCGCCAACTCAGTCAGCCGCGGCCAGGCCGCCGCCAGCATGTTGTAGGCCAGGGCTTCTTGGGCCCAGCCTTTTCGCTCACAGATGGCATAGAGCCGGTAGGCCAGGTCACGCGCCGGCTCAGCCGCGCCACCAAGCTGGCGCAGCAGTTCGCCGGCAGCCGCCTCCCCGCCCTGGTCCAGTGCTCGAATCAAGTGCTGCGTGGCTTCCCAAACGGTCGGCCGCTGGTCTTCGGCCAGCGTCCAGCTGGCATTCAGTTCGTCGCGCCGCAGCAGCCGCACCTTGCCGGCCCGGGCCGCCACTACTCCCGACCGCGCCAGGCCCTTCACGCTGGTGTTGCGCGCCTTGCTCAGCGTCTCGGCATCTCCATAGCGCGGCTTCCAGCCGCAACCAAAACAAAGGTGGCCTATCAACGATGGATAATGAAGGCTGAAGGAAACGCCCGAGGGCGCCTATGGGGGAAGCCCGAAGGCTCCACACCAACCATTATCTCAGGCGACAGGCCATGGAAACCTTTCTGAGTATACATCACGACGTGATCACCGGCACCTTGTCCACGTTTGATCGGCTGATCTTCAAAGGCCACCTATCGGGGCTCTACCCACAGGGTGCGTTCGCGCGCTTCTTGAATTCACAGCGCGTCCTGCTCAAAGACTTCGCGGCGTATGCCCAAAAGACTACGGCGCAACTGAAAACCCATGCCCAACAGGTGGCCGCGACCGCCCAGCGGCCTTACCTCTACCTGGCCGGCGCGTCCACCAGCGCCAGCGGTCATTCCAAAGAAGCCCAGGCGCACGCCATCGCTGAACGGGACGGGCTGACCGATGGCTTGATTTGTGTCTTCGCCACGGTCGAACCCTGTCTGACCTTCATTGTGCGCGGCAACCGCGAAACGCACCGGCTCGAAGTCGTGCGAGAAGCGCGCAAGTGTCTGCATTTCTACTTCTACTATCTCGATCGCGAGTTCGGGTTCATGCACGTGCGGCTGCAAAGCTGGTTCCCGTTCACGCTGCAAGTCTACGTCAATGGCCGCGATTGGTTGGCCCGCCAACTCGACCAGCAGCGCATTGCTTATCAGCGCTACGCTAACAAGCTGACCCAGGTGGCCGATCTGCCGGCCGCCCAAGCGCTGTGCGAGAAGTTCGCCCATCGCCGCTGGCCGCGGCTGTTGGACGCTTTCGCCCGCCAGGTCAATCCGCTCCTGGCGACCATCCGCCGGGCCGGGTTCGGTGGCGCCTTCTGGAGCGTGGATCAAGCCGAATATGCCACCGATGTCTCGTTCCGGGATCGCGCCAGCCTGGAAGCGCTCCTGCCCGCCCTGCAGGAATTGGCCATCACCGCCTTCAGCGCTGAAGACGTGCTGCGCTTTCTAGGGCGAAAGCTACACGGCAATTTCCAGGGCGAGGTCACGACCAGCCTTAAGCGCCGCCGCGAAGGCCGGCGGGTCAAACACACCCTCAAGCGCAACAGCCTGAAGCTGTACGACGTGCTCAATGTGCTCCGGATCGAAACCCGCCTTCGGCGTCAACAATCCGCGCGGGTTCCGCATCCTGCGTCGCCTCGAGACGAAACAGGGCCGGCAGTGGCGGTGGCGCCCGACACCTGCCCCAACTGCGCAGCAGGTGCGGGTGGGCAAGGGCGTGGCTAACTTCTGGCGCTACGCACAGGTCGGACAGCAGGCCAACGGCCGCTACCTGGACGCCTTGGCGCACGCCCAACCCAAAGGCAAAGCCATCGCTGAGTTGGATGGCTTGTGCCGGCCTCGCCTGAACAAAGGCAGACGCGTCGCCAAGTTCAACCCGGTCGCCGCCGAAGATACCGCGCTGTTCACCGCAGTCTTGGCCGGTGAACAGCAACTGAACGGCTTTCGCAACAAAGACCTACAAGCTCGCTTGTTTTCGACCCCGGCTCGCTCGGACATCGAGCAACGGCGGCGCAGCGCCCGCGTAACCCGCTGGATTGCCAAGTTGCGCGGACATGGCTTGGTCGCCAAAGTCAAAGCCAGTTGGCTCTATCGCGTGACCGAGCGGGGCCTACGCCTCATGGCCGCCGCACTCTGGTGCCGCAACAAAGAGTTCCCTGGCTTCGTGCTGCAGCCGGCCGCATAATCTTCGCGGTTGGCGTAGTTGTTAAAGAGCAACTCTATATTGGCGTCGCCGCTGGAGGGTGCGCCGGAGACGTTTGTTTTCAGCCTGCAGAGTTTCTACGCGCGCTTGTGCCACCTGACGGACACACCCAAGCGGCAAGGGCGGCGTTATCCGCTGGCGTTTGTGCTGCTGGGGATGGCGCTGGCCAAACTGGCGGGGGCCGACAAGCCGTGTGCCATCGCCGACTGGGTCGCCCAACGCGGCGCCTTGTTTAGCAAGGCCTTCGGCCTCAAACGGCCGGCCATGCCCAGCCACTACACCGATCGGCGCATCAGCGGGCAGGTATTGCAGCTGGAAGAATGGGAACAATGGGTTGAGGACTTTCTGGCCAGCCTGCCCCAAGAAGGCACGCCCGTGCAGATCACGCTGGATGGCAAGACGCTGCGCGGCACGCTGGCTGCCGGCGAGAGCCGTGGCCTGCACCTGTTGGCCGCTT
>JADLEU010000234.1 GCA_020845955.1 Anaerolineales bacterium | reverse complement strand
CGGGTGGCTACCCAAGATGGAACCGGGCAGGTACAATACAAGCGGAAGGGCCCATAGCTCAATGGCAGAGCACGCGGCTCATAACCGCTTGGTTGCAGGTTCGAATCCTGCTGGGCCCACTTCTGGTGGCAACCCTTTAGCGCAATTCATCTGGCAGCGGCCAAAGCGTCCAAGCCAGTGGATCCGCTGCTCCGCATCATCGGAATCGTCCGGCAAGATACCCTGCAATCCTTCTGAAGCGCTCACGTTGGCGTGCTGCACGTTCTGAGAGATCGGAAACTTCCTATGTCCGAACAAGTGACCCCTCAATTGTTGAAGGAATTCCTCGAAGCGTTCAATCGCCACGATCTCGATGCCATTATGGGCTTTTTCGCAGATGAGTGCGTCTTTTACATGCCAAGAGGCGCTAAGCCGCGTGGCGATTATTACGTTGGGAAGGACGAGGTTCGGGCCGGCCTGGCAAAGAGATTCGAGGGGATTCCGGATGTCCATTATGGACGCGATCAGCACTGGATTTGTGGTGATTTCGGCGTCTCTGAATGGACACTGACCGGCACCTCGGTGTCAGGGCAATGCCTCGAAGTGCGAGGGGTTGACCTGCTTGAGTTCGCTCAGGGGAAGATCATCCGCAAGGACTCATTTTGGAAGTTACTTGAGTAACTGGGACGCCGCGAGAGTCTTGCAGCAGACCGCGCGTGGATATTGGGACCAGGCCGCGGCCACGTTTGACGAGGCTCTCGATCACGGGCTGCGCGAGGCGAGCGTTCGGGAAGCCTGGGCAGACCTGCTGAGGACATGGCTCCCCAGGCCGCCAGCTGCAGCGTTGGCGACCTTGCCCAAGACATTAGGCAGCGCGGCCTTTGAGGAGCTGAGCAGCCGGGCTGAGATGTGCGGCGGCGCGGTGGCGGACGAGCGATATCTGATCGTCGTCGCGATGAAGGCCAAGCCAGATTGGGCCAAGGCGCCGTAGGCCCAGGCCACAACCGAGGTTCTCAAGCTGTTCAACGATAACAGGGTAACCAAGATCCGCTAGCAGGCTGGAAAAAGGCCCTGCTCACAGCAGCCGGGTTGGGGATCGCTTCCCAAAGAGGCGCTTTCTAGTCCGATTGATCCGAACGTTACTAGAAGGTTAACAACCTGTAACGATCGCGCGACGGTCTGGTACCCCAGGGCCATGATTGGCGCGCTTCAGGCGTATACTGGGTTCAATCGGAGCTAAGCTCCAAACCACTTGTTTGCCGGGGTCTTTTCTACTTTGGGGACAGCGGGCCGCCTCTTGCGAGGCGGCCCGCCGCGTTTTTACATAGAAGCGCCCGGATGTATGACCGGCTGACGTGACAACCGGGTTAGGGGGTGGTTAGAGCGCGTTGAAACCAATCGGCCCACGGGAAGCGGGGGGACTTCGCCGTGGGCCTGATTGTCAGACCGGCTACTTTGGGGAAGAAGTCGGTCTATAGCGCATCTGTTTGTTGCTTGTTTGCAGGCGTCTCATCCACTTGGAGGGGACAGATGCGCTAGATATATTTATAATCCGAAATGCTGAAGATTGGGTGAGTAAACAGTGAGAAAAAAAAGTGAGATCGTTCGTGTGATTCAGCCGGATTCCAAATCTCTAACCGAAATCAACTTTTCTTACCGGCTCGAAAAGCGCGTTCCCATTCTTCGACTTCAGCGGCGGTGAGGCCGGCTTCTTTTTTCGACGCAGGTTTTGGCTGAGCGACGAGGTTGCGCGCGAAATCGATGGGCCGGCAGACGCGCGCCCCAACCTGCTGGGCGGCCTGGGCCAGTTCGCGGTCGGCCGTCACGACCACGAGCCCGCGCGGGTTTCGATCGCGCCGCAGGCGTTCGCGAATGGCATCGTCGGCGGTCTTGGGCGCGGGCGCAAAGCGGACTTCGAGCACATTGTTCGACCAATGCGCCGCGCCGCCTGGAAGCCCCTGGTCGAAAACAACCGTGCCGGTCTTGTGGACGCGCACCAGGTAGGCGCGCAGCCGCTCAATCAGTTTCTGCTCGTCGTCAGGGTCAGCCAGGCTGAGATCCGGCATTTGGCCGATGAGGTTGTGGCCATCGATCAAGAAGGGCATGGCGGTATTCTAGCACGCTTTGATGGCGAACTCGCTTTCGGGCGTGAGTCAAGTGTGCTATGATCCAGCCCGAATGGCCCGGGAAACGGGCCGCTGAGGGTGCCATGAACTTCAGACGGCTGGTGCTCTACCTGCTTTTGAACGCGGTGGTGTCGGCGTCGGCCACGTACGCGGTGCTGTGGTATTGGGATCGTACCCATCCGGCCGGACCGGCGCCGGTAGTGCTGGCCGAGGCCACGGCCGCGGGCGCGGCCGGCGGCCCCGCCGCGCCGGCACCGACATTCACGCTCCCGCCAGTGGGCGAGACGGCCGCCGCCGGGCCGACGCCAACGCTGTACGTCGTTCGCGGGGGCGACACCCTGGGCACGATCGCGCAGCAGTTCGAGGTGACGGTGGAGGCCATCATGGCCGCCAACGCGCTCACGGATCCGAATGTCCTAAGCGTTGGGCAGACGCTGATCATTCCGGTGGAAACCTATGTGCCCCCGACGGCGACAGCCTCCGACCCGGGCCCGCTGCCCACCAATGCGGCTGAACCCCCGCGCGCGACCGCCACGCGTGATCCGAACCAGCCGCTACCGCAGTTGGTCATTCGCGAAGTGGCCGGGGCCGGTACGCTCGACCGTGAACTGCTGGTGATCGTCAACGAGGGCGGGCCGGTGGACTTGGCGGGCTGGAGCCTACGGGACGAGACCGGGCACCTCTACGTCTTCCCCTCGTTGGTCCTGTTCCAGGATGGAGCCGTGAGCGTGCACACCGGCGCCGGCGCGGACAGCGTGACGGATTTGTTTTGGGGCCAGGCGCAGTCTGTTTGGACGCCGGGCAAATCAGTGCTGCTGAGCGACGAGGGCGGCAATTTGCACACGCGATTTACGGTGCCCTGAGGCGTGCCCAGGGGGTAGCGCTGTCGGATGCCTGAAAAAGGGCTTGATTCCCGACCGACCGGGAATAGATCTCTCACATCTGGGCAATATTGGCACACCCGGTTCCGGTCTGAAAGGGGAGGTCGGCAGTGGATTTTGACCGCGTGATCGAAGAGCAGCTGCGCAAGGCGCGCGAGGCAGGCAAGTTTGACAACTTGCGCGGGCACGGCCAGCCGCTGCGGCTGGCCGAGAACCCGTTCGAGGATCCCAGTTGGCAACTGGCCAACGAGATGCTCAAGAAGAACGGCTTCCGGCCGGAATGGCTGGAGGAAGACGTGGCGCTGCGGGATCAGTTGGAGCAAGCGCGGGCAGCACTGTTGCGTTCGCGGGAGTGGCAGGCGGCTGAACTGAGGGCGCTCGCGGGGCGCAGCGACGCGCGGGCGATAGAGCAGCGCTGCCAGGTAGAGCAGGAGTGGCAGCTCGCTCAGGCGCGCTTTCGGATGCGGCTGACGGCCCTAAACAAGGTCATTTTCGACCTGAACCTGAAGGTGCCAAGCACGCGTCTGCAGCGCCACAAGCTGGATGTGGATGCCGAGCTGCGCAAACTGCTGTAGATTGCCGCGCCTAAGAACGCGTCTGAGCGGCGGGCGCGAGGGCACAGTGCCCTGGCGCCAAGCCAAATAAAAAGAACAACCGCCCGGCGCGGGCGGTTGAGTCAAACAACGCAGGCGATATGGCAGACGGCTCAGGACTTGTCCTCCGTCTTGGCGGGCTCGCTAGGCTTGTCCGAGTCCTTTTCGGCCATCCCCTGGCGGAAATTTCGGATGGCGGTGCCAAGCTCGCCGCCGATGCGGCCGAGCCGGCCGACGCCAAAGATCAAGACCACAATTCCCAGGATGAGCAGCAGTTCGGGCGTACCCAGGCGAATTGGCATAACAACCTTCCTTGGCAGGAACAGGCCGTATCAGGCGGCCGGCGCGCCCCGGCGTGCCAGGCCACGAGGCGATTCAATTAGCGCAGATATTATAGCATAGAGCCGCCGTGGATTGGCCTGTCTTGCGTGATGGCTATGCGTCTGCTACACTCGCGCCACGTCAAGTGGTGTGAAGGTGCGCATGGTAGCTCAAGCTCTCTATCGCAAGTGGCGCCCGCAACTCTGGGAAGAAGTGGTTGGACAGGATCACGTGGTGCAGACGCTGCGGAATGCGCTGCGCACCAACCACGTGGCGCACGCCTATTTGTTCTCCGGCCCGCGCGGCTGCGGCAAAACGACGAGCGCGCGCCTGGTGGCCAAGGCCGTGAACTGCCTGCACCCCGCCCTGGCGCAGCGGCCCGACAACACCTGCGAGCACTGTGTAGCCGTCACTGAAGGCCGTTTCCTCGACCTGATCGAAATTGACGGCGCGTCCAACAACAGCGTCGACAACATCCGTGACCTGCGCGACAAGATCAATTTCGCGCCCAGCCAGGGGCGCTACCGAGTCTATATTATTGACGAAGTGCACATGCTCTCGACGGGGGCTTTCAACGCGCTGCTGAAGACCCTAGAAGAGCCGCCGGCCCACGCGATCTTCATCCTGGCAACCACCGAATACTACAAGATCCCGGCCACCGTTACATCGCGTTGCCAGCGGTTTGAGTTTCGCCGCATTCCGGTGAGCGAGATCGTGGCGCGGCTGCGGCTGCTGTGCGGGCACGAGGGGGTCGAGTTTGAAGAGGCCGCGCTGGAAGTGGTGGCGCGGCAGGCCACGGGGGCGCTGCGCGACGCCGAGAGCCTGCTGGATCAGTTGGCCGGGGCCGGAGACAAGATCACCCTCGAGCAGGCCCAGGCGCTGCTGGGCGCCAGCGCCGGGCAGGCGGTGGGCCAACTGGTGGACGCGCTGGCGGCCGGCGACCTGACGCGCGGGCTCGAAGTGATCAACGGCGCGATCGACGCCGGGGCCGATCCGCGGCAGTTGGCGCGCCAGGTGGTGGATTACGCGCGGAACGTAATGCTGGTGCGGCTGGGGAACGCCGCGCTAGTGGAGGCCACGGCGGAGGCGCGGGCGACGATGGCGCGCCAGGCCGAGCAGTTGGAAGTGCCGGCGCTGCTGCGCGTGATCCGGGCCTTCAACACGGCGGCGAATGACGCGCGGGGCGGCTGGCAGCCGCAGTTGCCGCTTGAACTAGCGGCGGTGGAGTGCGCGGCACCTCTCCCGCCAGCGGCGGCCGCTGAGCCAACCCGCGAGGTTGAAACGCCAGCGCGCCCGCCGCAGCGGGCAGCGCCAGCAGCGGCGCGGGCGGAGCGCGGGGTCGAGCGGCCGGCAGCCGCACCAAAGTCTGCCCCGCCGGCCGAGCGCCGCGCGGCTAGCACGGCGGCGGCCGCGCCCGCCGCAGCCCGCAGCGCCAGCGACTTACGGGCTGAGTGGAACCGGGTGCTGGGCCTGATGCGCGAACGAGACAAGGCCACCGAGGCTTTGCTGCGGTCGTGCAGCCTGTTGAGCCTGGACGGCGGCGTGCTGCGGCTGGCGACGAGCGAGTTCGTGTTCAAGAAGATGAGCGCGGGAACGGCCCGCGCCGATATCGAGGTGCTGCTGGCTGAGGTGCTCGGGTTCGACTGCCGCGTGAAGTTCGAGGTCGCCTTGAGCAAGGGCGGCCGGTCGGGCCGGGCCGACGACATCCCGGAAGGCGGCATGGTGGCGACGGCGCTCGACTTGGGCGGAGAAATCGTGGAGTAGGGCGAATGGCTAAGAACAAGGGCATGCAGCCCCCGGCGGGCACGAGCGCCGGGCTGATGGACAAACTGAATCAAATGCAGGCCGACATGAAGCGCGTGCGCGACGAGCTGGCCGAAGAACGGCTGACGATTTCGGCCGGCGGCGAGGCGGTGCGGGTAGTGATTGACGGCCAGCAGCGCCTGCACCACATCAGCCTCTCGCTGGAGGCGCTGCAGGCGGCGCAAGGCGACCGCGAGCTGCTGCAGGATCTGCTGGTAGCGGCGATCAACAGCGCGCTGGAGCAGTCGCAGGCGCTGGCGGCCGAGCGGCTGCGCGGGCTTTCGGGCGGGTTCGGGCTGCCGGACATGCGATAGATGTCAACGCTGGCCACGCCGAAGGCGGTTCAACGCCTGATCGACGAGCTCTCGCGGCTGCCGGGCATCGGCCCTAAGTCGGCGTCGCGGCTGACGTATTTCTTACTGCGCGGCGACGGGCAGCAGCCGCGTGACCTGGCCGCGGCCCTGGTGGACCTGAAGGAGCGCACGCGCTTCTGCTCGGTGTGCTTCAACGTCACCGACGCGGCCAACGACCCGTGCCCGCTGTGCTCTGACCCCGCCCGGCAGACGGGGGTGATCTGCGTGGTGGAAGAGCCGCTGGACGTGCTGGCCATCGAGCGCACGCGTGAATTCAAAGGGCGCTACCACGTGCTGAACGGGGTAATCTCGCCGGTGGAGGGCGTTGGCCCGGAGGATCTGAAGATCCGCGAGTTGGTGGCCCGGGTGCGGGCTGAGCCAGTGAAGGAAGTGATCCTGGCGACGAACGTCAGCCTGGAGGGCGAGGCGACGGCCATGTACCTGCAGAAGCAGCTGAGTGCGCTGGGCGTGCGCGTCACGCGCCTGGCGCGCGGCCTGCCGGTGGGCGGCGACCTGGAGTACGCCGACGAGACAACGCTGGCGCGGGCGCTCCAGGGACGCAGCGAGATGTAAGTCGGCGGGCGCCAATGTTAACAAGCTTCTGATGAAGTTGGGGGGTTGACATTCGAGGCGGCCGGCATATAATAAGCCTGCACGAGGTTTAGCCCGCCAAGTTCTGGGCAGACCAAACAACCAAGAGAGCGACCCAACTGACACGGGCCGATGCGAACAGAAGCTGGTTTGCATCGGTTTTTCGTCTCTATCTTGACAGTGCAGCGCGGGCTGTGGTACTATCACGCCCGCTCTGCTGCCGGAAGGATTGGGCAGCAGCGAACGGCCAGGCCGTTCGAACGGCACCTTGACAACTG
>JADLEU010000233.1 GCA_020845955.1 Anaerolineales bacterium | reverse complement strand
ATCCGCGGCTACTTCGCGGACTTCCTGCCCGCGCGCGCCTTGGCGCTGACCAACTGTGAGGTCGTCCGACTGGCCCAGGCGGGAGCGGCCAAAACATGATCCGAACTTTCTACGAGTGACTTAGAGCCTCTCACCACGATCTCATGTTTTTATGCTATGGTTACTCCGTTTGCCGTCGCGGATCGGACTACATGCGCAAGCGCTATAGACTCGCCCTGGCGTTGGCCAGCCTCGGCGCCCGTGGCCGTCTCTTGGGCCGCGGCTATATACCTGGCTGCGCTACGAGCGCGCTATCTTTGCCCTCGGTGCGGCGCCAGCGCAGCGGCCGCATGAGCGCCGTGCTGTACGACCATGTGGCCACGGCCGCCGACCTGTTTCACGGCAGCAAGGTCGATCGGCGCTTGCTGAGTGGCAACTACCAGCCCGCCGCCTACAGCAAGCCATAGGCCATGGCCGAGGCGACCCGCCAACGGGGCGTGCTCGACGACGCGATCGTGCTCGATGCCGCCCGACGCCGCACCTGCGATACCTGTTACTGGGCACGGGACATCTTCGCCTCGATCAGGCAATTCTGGCCACGCAGCGCTTTCACCTGCCCCGCGCGCTCGATCTGTGCAACGCCCCGAGTTGGACAGTGTCGGCGTCTCGGCCCCCCCCCGTGCATTGACGCGACTTGACACTCCTTAACCCATGAACCGCAACGCCGCCTACGCCATCGTCACCGAATACGTCAAGAACGAGAACTTGATCAGGCATATGCTGTCGGTCGAGGCCGCCATGCGCGCCTACGCCGCCAAATACGGCGGCGACCCAGACTATTGGGCGCTGCCTGGCTTGCTGCACGACTTTGACTGGGAGATTCACCCGACCCTAGAGGAGCACCCGCAAAAGGGCGCCGCGATCCTCCGCGAGCAGGGCGTCCCCGAAGACGTGATCCGCTGCATCCAGAGCCACGCCCCGCACACCGGCGTGCCGCGCGAAATTGTCATGGATCGGGCCTTGTTCGCGGTGGATGAGCTTACTGGCCTGATCACCGCCTGTGCCCTGGTGCGCCCATCGCGCAGCCTGCATGATCTGACCGCGAAGTCGGTCAAGGGCAAGTGGAAAGACCGGGCGTTCGCGGCCGGCGTCAACCGGGCCGACATCGAGCAGGGCGCGCGCGAACTGGGCGTCGATCTGAACGAGCACATTACCCTCGTCATCGCGGCCATGCGCGGCATCGCCAGCACGCTGGGGCTGGAAGGGACAACCCCGCCGGCTGAGACTTCGGCCCCGTGACGCCTCGCCTGTGACATCCCAACGAGTTTATGTCGCCCAAGGACCCGCGAAAGGACGGATGGTATAATGGCGACGCTCGGCCAGCCAGCGCACGTGTCCGGCCGAGCTTTTCATAATCCCGTGGTCACCGCCAGAACCGCGGTCTGGCTTTGAGCCTCCATGACGAAATCGCCTGCCTCTACTGCCTCCGCACCTCGCTTGTGCCCGACTTGCGGCACGCGCGTAGGAGCGGCGGCTACAAAATGCTTGGTCTGCGGCGCGGACCTGACGGTCAAACCGGGCGGGCGCCCGGCCGCACGCGCTGGCCCTCTCTCGGCCCGAGCGGCCCCGGTGCGCCTGCCCAGTCCCTGGCTCTTGCTTTTGCTGTTGCTCCTGGCAGCCGCCAGCGTCGTCGCCTTTCTGTTCGCCACCGGCCGCCTCCGCTGGCCATTTGCGGGCGCTGCTGTCGCCCAAACACCGCCGACGCTCACGGCCACTGCCACCAACACCGCACCGCCTACTAACACGGCCCTGCCCACCGCCACGGAGACCCCCGTGCCCACCGGCACCTCCCTGCCCCCGGTCGAGTACACCGTGGCGACGGGGGATACCTGCGTGTCGATCGCCGTGCAGTACGATGTGTCCTGGCAGAGCATTGTGGGGCTCAATGGGCTCGACCCGAATTGCAACCTGTCGGTCGGCCGGGTGCTGCTGATCCCCCAGCCCACTCCGACCCCAACGCCCCTGCCCACCGCCACGCTGGGCAGCGTGGTCTCGACGCAGGTGCCGCGCACCACCTATACCGTTCACGCCAACGACACCCTGCTGGGCATCGCCAACTTCTACGGGGTCACCGTCGGCGATCTGATGGAGGTCAACGGCATCACCGATGCCACTAGCATTCGCGAAGGGCAGGTGCTCATCATCCCGCTCGAACGGGTGGTGACCCCAGGCCCGACGCCGACCGCCACGCCGCCGCCGCCCTGGCCAGCCCCCAACCAACTGCTGCCGGCCGACGGCCAGATTTTGGCCGCCGGCGAGGGCGCCACCCTGCAGTGGGCGTCCGTTGGCGCCCTGCGGCCTGGTGAGTTCTACTACGTCACCATTGAAGACGTCACCTGCAACTGCGCGCGCTTCTACCGGCAGCCGACCACGGACACCAAGCTGATTGTCCCGGCGACTTTCCAGCATACTGGCGACAACATTCACGTTTATCGCTGGACGGTCACGACCGTTCGGCAGAAATCAGAGGGCACCGCGCCGGCCGACTTTGAGCCGGCGGGCGCCACCAGTCCAATCCGTGATTTTGTCTGGGCCGGGGGGACCGGCGCGTCGGCGCCCTGAAGGCGCAAAGGAGCTGCCATGGCACGTATGGTCAACTGTGTTAAGCTTGGGCGCGAGCTGCTGGGTTTGCCGCGGCCGCCGTTCGGCGGCGAGCTCGGCAAGCGAGTATTCGAGAATATCTCGCAGGAAGCCTGGCAGCTCTGGCGGCAGCAATCCACGCTGCTGATCAACCACTACGGCCTAAACCTGCGCGATCCTGATGCCCAGAAGTTCCTCATGCAGCAGCTGGAGGAGTTCTTCTTTGGCGAGGGTGCTCGTATGCCGGAAGACTGGACCCCGGAGGCTCAGCCCGGCCCCAGAAAGAAGTAGCCGCCTGCCTCAGTGACTGATGTCGATTGAGCTGGAGTGGGACGTCGCCGAGGCGCCGGATGGCCGGCCCCTTGGCGACGTCCCAGACCTAGCGCTCAATGAGCCTAGCACCGCCGCGCCGGAGCCGCGGCCAACTCCGCAGGCCGCCAGGCCGCCGCAACCCGTACCGCGCGCGCAAACGCCTCGCCGCCCCTGGATCCGCCCGGTGCTGCTTGGTCTGGCGCTGGCCGTCGTCAGCGCAGTGAGTGTTCGGTCCATCACCCGCCTGGGCTGGCAGCGCGTCACCGGCGATATCGAAGCCATGGTGCGGTACGAAGACCAGCAGGCCTATGCAGGCCGGGCCGACCTCGTGCTGAGCGTGCAGGATTCCGGCAATGGCGACTGGCTGGAGACGCGTCGCGCCCAGCTTGCGCGGGAATTGCCCGCCCCGCTTCCGGTTCCCATGCTGCAGCCAGCCGGCGCGGCGGTTGCGGTCGATGGCGTGTCGACGCTCGATGCCGGCTATGTCACCGCTACTGCCCGCCGCGCGTACCTCACCCCAGATGGACAGCAGCTCAGCTTTGTGCTGCCGCAAATCTACCAGCGCGAAGGACCGGATGACTGGCAGCACACGGCCCCGCCCGGCGAATATTGGGGCGCCTGGACCGACTGGCGCACGGACTTTCTCCACATACGCCACTCCGAGCGTGACGCGGCCCTTGTGGCCGCCGTTGCCCCTCGCCTTGACGCCTGGCTCCGGCAAGCCTGCGGCACGTGGTCCACGCCTTGCGCCGGGGCGCTGCCGGCCAAACTCTACCTGGACAGCTACGTCGGCTCACTGGAGTACAACCCGCTGGCGAACGTGGAGGTGCGCGTGGAGTTTGGAGAGGGACCAGGCGCGCTGCCGGCCGACTACTTCGTCAGCGTCCCCTCGCCGCAGATTGCCGGCATTCCCGCCGGGCCCGCCGGCGAGACCTTTCTGGCCCAATACTTGGCCGTTCGGATGATCGCCTCGCTGGCCGCCCGCGCGGCGCCGAGCCAGCCGGAGGCCAGCCGGTTGGCCGCCTCTGCCATAATGGCCCTCAACCTAACTCGCGCCGACCCCGGCTTTGCCGCCCTCGACCCGGGCAGCGAGCCGGTGGCGGCCAGCGCTGGCCCCTCCGACGACGATCCCTCGGCCAAAATGAGCATCCTGTTGGACCAGGCAGGCAGCCCGCCTGTCACGCTGGCCTGGATTGAGTACCAGATCCAGCCGGGCGACACGCTGCTCGCCGTCGCCATTGAGCATGATGTCGCGGTGGAAGCCATCGTGCAGTGGAATGACCTCCCCAATCCTGATCTGATCGTCGCGGGTACGACGATCATGATCCCCATCGACCAGCGGCGCTTGGGACTCCTACCCGGCGCCGGCGCGTCGGCAACGCCAGCAGCGCCCACTCCGTAGGGTCGCTCCCTACCTGGAGACCACGGGCGCCAACTCCGGCTCTACTTCGAACCGCAGACGCGCGTGCGCGCGGCGCAGTGCGGCCTCCACTTCAGCCGGCGTTTCGGCCCGAGCGAAGATAAAGCCCAAATAGCTCTCGCCCTCCGGCAGCGGCACCAGCGGATAGTTCAGCTTAGCCGTGATCTCGACCGCGTCGATCCCGGGCACGGCCCGGGCCGCATCGATCCCGTCCACGACCCTCAGCACGCCCGCCGCCGGTATAGGGATCATCATGACCCCCCCGGCCTGCCGCTCACGCTCCCCGTCGTCCAGCGGCCAGCCCAGCGCCTGGCGCAAGATCAACGCCTCCAGCGTCACGTCTGCCCCGTGCGCAAAGCGCAGCGCCTGGGCGCACAGCCCGCCGATTGAGCGGCCCGCCACTTCGATCAGCCACGCGCCCGTGGAGTTGACGCGCACCTCGCCGTGCACCGCGCCCTCGCGCAGTCCCAGCGCCTGGGCGGCCTCCCCCACACAGGCCGCGACCGCCGCCTGGACGTCTGGCGCGGCCCGCGAAGGGGTGACGTAGATGGTCTCCTCGAAGTAAGGCCCCTCCAGCGGGTCCGGCTTGTCGAACAGCGCCAGCACTTTGAGTTGGCCGTCGCTCAGCAAGCCCTCCAGGGCATACTCTTCACCTGGAACGTAGCGTTCCACCAGCACGACGCCGTCGCCCAAGCGTGCCAACAGCGCGCTCACCCGCTCGAAGGCCGCTGCCAGCCCGGCCGCGTCGTCGGCACGGATGACGCCGCGACTACCCGAGAGACAGGTCGGTTTGACCACGCACGGATAGCCAATATCTGCGCCTACCGCTCGCGCGACTTCGGAGGCCGCCTGTCCGGCCGCAAAGCGCCGGAAGGGCGGCACCCGCACACCCGACTGCGCCAGGAGTTGGCGCATGCGGTGCTTGTCTCGCGCGGCCTCAGCCGCGGCCAGGTCGTTGTGGCGCAAGCCCAACGTGGCCCCCAGGTAGGCTGCCAGCATCACCGTGGCATCATCCGTGGGCAGCACCGCGTCCAGCGGATGCTCGCGAGTGAACTGGCGGGCCTGCCGCGCGGCCCGGGCCGGATCGCGAAAGTCCAGCCGCAGCACCCCCTCGCCGCCACCCACGTGGGCCGGCGGCACATCTAGCCCGCGCACCACCTCCACGCCTAGTTTGGCTGCCGCTGCCAGGAACGGCTGCAGGCGGTAGGAATAGGCCGTCGCCAGCACCAGCACGCGCGGCGGGCGCGCCCCACGATCTCCCTGCTTCGCATGTTCTTTGGTACTTTGTTGAGTTTGGATCCGTGGCATGCTTATGACCCACCCTGCTGCTCGTCAATACATTATATCGAATAACGGGGGCCTGGTTATGTCGGCTTCACCATTGTTTAGGCTCCAGGGGTATATTACAATCGCTGCGGCCGAGGATGCCCAGCGCAAACCGGGAGCCGGCCGGAGGCATGCGTGACACGCGGTAGTCGCCTGAATTGGATGGGGGTCTTCTCCAGTCTCAGCGTTTTAGCTGCGATCCTGCTGCTGGTCATCGAGCTGGTGCTGTATAGCCGCAGCTTTTCGACCTTGCCCGCCGGTCTTTCGCTGGCCGAGGTGCCAGTTGGCGGCCTGACCGAGCAACAGGCGCTCGAGCAGCTGCTCCTCGTCTACCGCTCCCCGATTGAGCTTCGCTATCGCGACCAGGTGATCAAGCTGGACCCATCGCTGGTCAACTTCCAGATCGACAGCGGCCTCATGCTGCCTCAGGTTAACCAGTTCCGGTCCAATGCCAGCTTCTGGGCGGGCTTTTGGGATCACCTCTGGCTCAAGCCCGGCCAGGCGAATGACATTCCGCTCCGAGCCGAGTACTCACAAGAGCGGCTGCGGACCTTCCTGAACGACGTGGCCGCCCGCTACGACCGGCCCGGCAGCGCGCCATCGGCCGACCCCGATACTCTGGGGTTCGTGCCCGGAGAGCCGGGGCACGCGCTGGACGTGGACGAGGCGGTCAGCCTCATCGACGCCAGCCTGCGCTCGCCCACCGAGCGCGCCGTGGCACTGCCCATCAGCGAGCAGACGATTGTCCGCCCCTCGTTTGACACGCTGGCCGACCTCATCGTGGCTGACGTCAGCCTGTTCCAGTTTGACGGCATCGTCAGCCTGTTTCTGAGCGATCTGGACAGCGGGCGCGAACTGACCTTGCAACTAGACAACCAGGTGCCAGTGCAAGGCCCGATTGCCTATTCGGGCATGAGCACTATCAAGATCCCGATTATGGTCTCTTTCTTTGCCCGGCACTCGGGCCCGCTGACGGCCGAGCTGGAGCTGCTGCTGGAGCGCAGCATCGATGCCTCGCAGAATGCCGCCACCGACCAGCTTCTGAGCGTGTTGGGAGACGGCGACGGGTTTGAGGGCACGCGCCAGGTGACGGCCGATATGCAGCGCCTCGGCCTAGCCAACACCTACATCTCAGGTCTGCTCGACACTCTTGGAGCAGTGTTGCTGCCTGTCCCTACGCCGGCGAATAGCCGCAGCGACCTCGATACCAGGCCCGACCCCTACAACCAGACCACGGTCGAGGATATGGGCACGCTGATGGTGATGATCTATCAGTGTTCCAACGGGGGCGGCGCGCTGATGGCGGCTTTCCCTGGCCAGTTCACGCCGCAGGAATGCCGCAGCATGATCGACTATCTCACCGCCAACCAGGTCGGACCGATCTTTATCAGCGGCGGGTCAGAGCCTGACGGCGTGGTTGCCCACAAGCACGGCTGGGATGCCCTGCCCCTCACCAACGTGGCCGATGTCGCGCTGGTCTTCACACCCTCCGGCACCTATGCGCTGACCATCTTTGTCCATCGCCGTGACACCATGACGTTTGAAGAGGCCAACCGGTTCATCATCTCCGTCTCGCGCGCCGTCTACAACTACTTCAGTTGGTCTGGCTGACCACCGCCTGAGGCTCGGCGCTAGTCAAGCGGACAGCCGGAGCGCTCAGCGGTCTTCGCGGCGCTTCACCAACACCAGCTGGTTGCGCCCGTCCACATACGAAAACTCGACGGCATCCATCACCTGGCGCATAAAATACATGCCGAGACCCCCAACCTGCATCTCCTCCAGGCTGGCATTCAGCGTCGGTTGTGGGATCGCGTCCGGGTCAAACGGCTTGGCGTAATCCACAATCGTTATGACCAGTTCTCCCGCCCCGGGCTGGCACAGCAAATCGATGTTGCCACGGCCCTCGCCCCCGTAAGCATGCTCGATAATGTTGGTGCAGGCCTCGTCGACGGCCAACTGGCAGCGGCAGATAGCCACTTCGTCCAGGTCGGCTTGTTGCCCGGCGTGCTCAATGAATTTCGCGATTTGCTCGAGGCGGTCAAAGCGGCCGGGTATACTCAGGCGAAGGTCCATCCGAAGCCAAGCAGGGGCCGCGGCCAGGCGGCCGGCCCAGGTGCTAGAAGCTGGCAACTGCCTCTTCTTGCGATGGATGGATTGAAAAGATCGAGGTCAACCCGGCAAGGCGAAGTACTTCCTCGACCCGCGGCGAGGGGTTGGCCAGCCGCAAGTCGCCGTTCACGCGCTTGACAGCCTTCAGGGTTGACACCATCGCGCGCAAACCGGCGGACGACATGTATTCCACGTTCCTCAAGTCCAGGACAATCTGTGTCTTGCCCGCATCTACCAGCTCGCGCAGCTTGCTTTCCAACTCGGGCGCGGTAGCGCTGTCGACCCGCCCGGATACGGCCATGACGGCCACGCGCTTGAAATCCTGCGTTGCGATTTCCATGCACCCTGCCTCCTGATCGCGTGAATGCGCGGCATTATACCGCAGATAAAGTCAATGTCATAACAATCAGCGCTGTTGCGCGCGAGCCAGCCGCGTCGCGGCCAGCGCCATGCCGGCGAACATCCAAAACAACGTGCCCGCCGGCTGGAAACTCAGCGTAAAGAAGTAGTGGTCGACGACCCCAACAGCCAGAGCAGCGCTCAGGCCGGCATGAGCTCCGAGCCACAAGGCGGTGGCATCCACACCCGCATCTGCCGTCGAAGCGGCATACACAGCACGCCGGCTTTGAAACCCCCATCCAAGAACCACCAACATCACTAGCAAGAAGGCCGCCAGCCCTACCAGCCCCATCTGTTCAGCGATCAAGAAATACGCGTTGGACACCCCCAGGTAAATATCAATCTCGGGTGTGCCCGCAAAACCAACGCCCAAGAACGGATAGCGTTGAATCAGGATCAGGGCGTCTTTGTACTCGCCCAGGCGCATCTGTGTGGCCAGGTCCTGGCCGCGGAAGCCCTCGATGAACCGCACCACATAGCCGCTTGTAGCCGGCAAGACCAGGATGACGACCGCGGCCAGTACAATCACCCAGATCATTGTCCGGTAGCGCAGGAGCGCGACGCCCAGCGCCGCCAGCGCCAGCGCCGCCATGGCGCCGCGCGAGAAGGTCAGCACCACGCATGCCAGCACGCTGGTGAATGCCAGGTAGGTCAGCCAACGGGCACCCAGCAGCGGGCGGCGCGAGAGCAGTTGCGGGGCCAGCAAGCCGCCTACCATGGCCAGCAGGCCGCCCAGGAAATTGGGGTCGACGGAGGTTGAGATCGCGCGCTGCGCCAGGGCCGGGTTGTCCTCGAGGTAGCGCAGGACGCCGCCCGACGGATAGCCAATCACGCGCAGCGCCGACAACGCCCGTTCCGCGCCTGATTCAGGCAGGAAGTACAACCCAATACCCAACGCGGCCGCTCCGGTGCCGCCCAACAAGATCACGCGCGCGACGCGCGCCAGCTTGTCCCAGCTATCCACCCAATCGACCACGACAAACGTCAGGGCCATATTCAGCAGCAGTTCCGCGAATTGCCGCAGCAGGTTGCTGGTGAGTGGGCCGTTTGGCTTCCCGGCCACGAAGCTGAACACCGCCAGCGCTATAAACACGGTCAGGGGACCGTGCGCGAGCGTCAGCACCAGGCGCCGCCGGCGACCAATCATCCACTGCATCGCGTAGACGAAGAACACAGCGCCCAGCGCCAGGTCCAGGAAGGTGGGCGTAAAGACGATCTTGACCGGCAGGGCTGCGAACGGCAGCAGGGTAATGATGGCAATCGTCCCCCACAGGCCGACCTCGAGGCTGGTGAGCGCCCAAAGCGCGGCGGCCAGGGCCAGCAGCGCGGCCACCGCGATCAGCGGCCCGGCAAAGCCCAGCAGCGCTCCCAACGCAACTGCCACGACCGCCAGCGCTGCCCCGAGCGCGATCGCGGGGGCGTGGGTTGAAACATCCGCCGGCCGGCGCCGCTTGGCCACTCTCATCGGACGACGATGCCCTCGAGCACAATCGCGTCGTCGGGCCAGCGCGTGCCATCGGGCCTGAAGGCGGCCAGCCGGGCGCCGGTGCTCGGATCGTAGAGGCCCATGCGCAGATTATACCGGCCCGCGCGCAGAGTTGGAGACAGCCCGATGACATGCGTGTCGGCCACCTGGCGCCCCGGCAGCCAGGCCGAAGTGGGCCAATCACCGTCCAGCGGCGGCGCGTCAGCCGGCTCCAGCACCAACACGCCCTGGGCGTCAGTCAGATGCAAGAAGACCGTGTAATCCTGCCCGAGCGGTTCGTTGGCCGCCAGTTCCCAATAGAGGGTCAGGTAAAGCGCGCCGTTGGCACTGGCGTCATACCCGAGTAGCCGGAGGCCGTTCTCAAACTGCGCCAGGCTCGGCTGCTCGGGTTCGTCGGTGTGGGCCGCCCGCGGCGCGGCGCGGCCGGCCCACAGCCTGACGGCCTGGGCCGAAGCGCCCTGGGGCGTGACGATCGGCAGACGGCCGGTCTCGCCCTGCCGAAAATACACGTCCAGCCACAATTGCGTGGGCACCTGGGCGTTGACCGCGATCGGCAGCGCGTAGGTGTCGGCGTAGATCGTGCCGGGCGTCCATTGGCTGGTGGCAGCGTTGCCTCCACCAGGCCAGGTATCGAGCTTGCCGACTTCTTCGGTCTGTCCCCGTCCTAATACGTGCAGGGCCAGGCTATAGTCGGCCGCGATCGGCTGACTTCCGCGCCAATACAGCGTCACGCTGAGCGTATCACCCGGGGCGATCGGTTCGGACTGGGCCGTGTAGCCCAGCAGCTCGATCTGCCCGCCAAAGGTAGCCTGCACCGGGCGCAGGTCGGCCGGCAGGCCGGCCTCCGATACTATCGGCGGCGGCGCATAATGCGGCGCAATATACGCCGCGGGGATGACGGCGGCGACCAAGGCCAGCGCGGCGGCTAGCGTGAGCACAAAGCCGCTGGCCCACCCGCGCCCGGCGCGCGGCCGCAGCACCGGCCGCGCCAGCGAGAACAGCCCAGCGGCCAGCAAGATCGAGAGCGGGGCTATCGCCCCAAACAGGAGCCGGCCCTGCGACGCATACGTTTGCAGCGTCCAGCGGATGACGCCAGCCAGGGTCAGCAGGCAGAACGCGCCCAGCAGCGCCAGGTCGGCGCTGACGCGCACTGGCCGGCGTAGGCAGGCCAGCAGCCCACCAAACATAGCCGCCCCAGTCAGCGCCGCGTATAGCCCATGCACCCACGCGGCCGGCAACACCGTGAATACCCCGAACACCCCCCAAAACGACAGATAGAACCCATACCATTCGTTCCATAGCAAAGCTGCCAGCGTGGTGGCCGGGCGCGGCCCGGCGACGGCGACCATGGTTTCCAGCCCCAGCCACTCGCCATATAGCTGAAGGTTGCGCCAATACCACCAGCCGCACACGAGCAGGGCCAGAGCATAGACCGCCATCAACTGAAAAACCACCGGCCAGGCTGATCGGACCAGCGCCGCAGGCGTCTTGGGAGCGCGCTGAATGCCGCTCCGGCCGTCGCCTGCCAATTCAGCCCACACCAGCGCAGCGCCAGCCAGCGGCCAGAGCAGTAGCCCGCTGATCTTTGTCAGCGCTGCCAGTCCCAGAATAACGCCGAGTGTCGCTCTCAGCTGCCAGCCGGCCCGCGTGCGGCCCACTCCCCGCATAAGCGCCAGCGTAGCGACTAAGCCAGCAGTGCTCAACAGCATGAGCAAATTGTCGTTGTTGACCGAGGCATTAATGAAGAGCGCCATCGGGTTGAAAGCCACCAGCGCGGCAGCCAGGAGGCTGACGGAGTGCTCGGCCCGCAGGGCTTGCTGGGCGAGAACAAAGGTCAGCCCGACCGTTGCGGCGCTGAGTGTGAGCGAGAAAAGGCGCACGACCTTGATGGCCAGGAGCGTGCCGGCCAGTGGACCAGGTTCCATCGGGTGGCGGTAGAGATTGGCGTTGTGGTCTGTGCCGGGGGTGCCGATGGCCGACAGTGGAAACTCAACGCGCTGCGCCGCGTAATCCGTGCGATCGAGCCCGCGAATGAGCTGCGCTGCCAGCCAGTAATACAATGGCGGCTGGCTCCCCTCCTGCGCCCAGTCGCGCTCAGGGCCGCCGGGCTGCTGCACCGGCAGCGGCCGGCCGTCTGCCAGCCAATTGACGACCGCATAATGCGCGCCCTCATCCGATGCCTCGTAACTAGGCGTGGCCCAATCGTACAGCAGGCCAAGGACCAGGTGCGCGCCGATCACCACGCCCAGCCAGCGCGTCGCTGGAAACGAACGCCTGGCGCCTGAAGCCGCTTCGCGCGGCCCAACACTCATGGCAGCACCCGGATACGGCTCAGAAAGACGAAGTCCGCGTCAGTCACGCGCCCGTTGTCGGCGATGACCCGCAGGCGTGCGCCATCGGCGTCATACAGCCCCACTTCCACGTCATAAAGCCCCGGCGGCGTGTTGGACTGCAAGGTCAGCTCATAAGGATCGCGATAGACGTCGCCCAACCGCCAGGTCGAGGTCGGCGCGCTTCCGCGCAGCGGCCAACTGTCCTGGCCCGCCCATAGACTCTCGCCCTCACCGCGCACGTGCGCGAACACTGAGTAGTTGGCCGGGATCGGGCCAAGGGCGCGCCAGTCCAACGCCAGCCTCAGGGTTTCGCCTGGCCGCAGCGCGCGCCGATCCATGTCATACCCCAGCAGCTCGATCTGGTTTGCGAAGTTCTGGCCGAAGGGATTGGGGATTTCGCCCAGGCCTGGAAGCGCTACGGCCGGCCGGGCCAGGATCGTAACCGGTGTCAGGACCAGCGCATCGGTGCCGTCGGCCAGCGGCAGCCGGACGCCGTCGACCAGGTCGAACAGACCCACCTCGATGTGGGCCGCGGCCGGCGCAAAGGCCGCATCGGGAATCGGGATAACGTACGCGTCAGCCCAGGTCTGGCCAGGCGTTAGCAGCGTAGTCGCCAGCGAGCCCTGGCCCGGATAGCGGTCGCGCTGGGCGACGATCACCCCGGCCACATCCACCACGTGGACGAAAATGCTCCAGTTGCGATCCAAGGCGATCTCGCTTTGCCAATACAACGTCAAGCGCAGGGCCTCGTTCGGCCGGGCCGCGCCCGTTTCCAGAGCGTAGCCCAGCAGCCGCAGCTCGCCGCCGAAGCTGACGCCGGCGCCGCCAGCCAGCTTGTTGGGGATCGCCGCCTGCTCGGCCGCGCTCAGCGCTGGCGGCGGCGCGTAGTGCGGAGCGATGATGGCGAACGGAACCGCGCCGGTCAGCAACCCCATGCCGGCCACGATCAGCCAGGGCAGCCCGCGCCAAAGACGATTGAGGCCGGCCGCCAGCAGCACGCCAATGGCCGAGATCGCCGGGAAGGCTAGGCGCCCCTGCGACGCCCAGGTCAGGCTGGTCCAGCGCCCCAGGCCGGCCACGATCAGGGCCAACCAGCCCAGCACCAGCCCCCACAGCGCCAGGCTGGTCAGGTCGATTCGGCCTCGCGCCAGGGCAGCGCCGGCGGCCCATAGCAGGCCGGCGCCCGCTGCCGCCGCCGCCAGGTTCAGCGCCGCATACACCCAGCCAGGCATGGCGACGCTGACGCCGCCAAACAGGCCCCAATAGGCCTGCACAAATCCTACCCGCTCGCCCCACAACTGCAGCAGACCGGCCGGGTGCGGCCGTTGGCCAACCGTGGCCAGGAACGCGTTCCAGCCCAACCAATCGCCGTAAAGCTGATAATTGCGCCAGAACCACCAGCCGCTGGTGAGCAGCGCCAATCCGAAGACTACCGCCAGACGTCTGGCGGTTGGCCAAAGGCCGCGCAAGGCAGGGCTCGGCGCGCCGGCGGGCCGCGCCAGCCAGCCGGCCCCTTTAAGGTCGCCAAAGACAAGAGCCGCGCCAGCCAGCGGCCAGAGACCGAGCGCCGAGGTTTTGCTCAGCGCAGCGCCGCCTAGGATCAGCCCCATGAGCACCAACTCTCGCGAGGTGGCCGCCGGGCCGCGCACCCAGCGCGCTGCCAGCCAGAGCGCAGCTGCCGAGAGCGTGATGGCCAGGTTGTCATTGTTGACCGAGGCGCTAATAAACACGAACATCGGCGTAAAGGCCGTGAATGCGGCCGCGGCCAGCGCCAGGCCGGAGCGCCCGGGCAATACCTGGGCAGCCAGGCGATAGGTGAAGTAGACCGTGCCGGCGCCTAGCAGCACAGACAGCAGCCGGATCAGTCGCACCGCCAGCACCGTGCCATGCCACGGCCAGCGTTCCCGGTCGGTGTGGATGATGATGTTATTGTTGCGATCGGCCGTAATGATGCCGTTATCGGCATGCGGGTTGACCCAGCGCACCACGGGCATATCACCGGTGTCGATCCAGGCCGTGGCCAGCGCCATCACGGCGTAATACAAAGGCGGCTGGCTGCCCTCCTGGCGCCAGGGCCCGGGCTGAGCGGGGTTCTGCACGGGCAGCCCATGACCCTCCGCCAGTGTCCTCACCATGGGATAGTGCCACACCTCGTCAGACACTTCAAAAAGCGGTGTGACAATGGCGTAGAGGCTGCCCAACAGCCCAAAGGCCGCCAGCAGCAGTCTCAGCCCGTAGCGCTGAGGCCATGGCGCTCTGGCTGCCGGTTCCCGCACGGCCGGCGGAACTGCCACCTGGCTGCGCATTTGGCCGCCCGTCAGGGCACGCTCCGGTAGAACGCCAGGGTGCGGGCGGCAATGTCGTCCCAGCTGAAACGCGCGCCCAGAACCCGGGCGCCCCGGCCCAACCGTGCCCGCAGCTGAGGCGCATCGAACAACTCGGTGACTGCCAGGACCAGCGCCGGCGCCGAGCCTGGCGGCACCAGGCGGATGTTCTCACCGTCGCGCAGTTCCGGCAAGGCAATGGCCGGCTCGGTCGAGATCACTGGGCATCCGTGAACGAGAGCGGCCAGCAAGCTGCCCCGGCGGAAAGAAGCGCCATCCCGATACGGCAGCACAACCGCATCGCAGGCCAGCAGATGCGCCGACACTTCGCCCGGCGCTACATAACCTGTGCGGATGACGCGCTCGGCCAGGTTGTAGCGCGCAATCCTCTTCTGGATCTGGGCGTCGAATTCGGCGTTGGCGGCATCGCTATCGCCCGTGCGCCCGCCGATCAAGATCAGCTTGACCCGCGCCTTGCGTTCAGCCAGGATGGCCAGCGCGCTCACGAGCGTGTCGCCGCCCTTGGAGGCGTTCAGGAAACCGAAATATCCCAACAGGAGCTCATCGGAGCGCACTCCCAGCGCGGCCCGCCAGGCAGCCCGCTGGTAGCCAGGCGGCGGCGCGGGCGTGATGTTGCTCCCAATGGGGATCTGCGTCAGGCGGTGGATGCCGCCCCGCTGGCGCAACTCCGCCTCGTCGGCCGGGTCAGTGACGATGACGCCGGCCGCGCTGCGCGCTAGAAAGGTGACGGCCGCCGGCCGCAACCGCCCCGCTTTGGGAAACAGGTAGGGGATGCGCAGGTCGTGAAAGGTGGCGACGGTTGGGCAGCCGGCCCAGCGCGGCAGGAAATGCACCGGCGCTCCCAGGCCAAATGCCGCCGCCTGGTACTGCAGGTTGAGTAGTTCCAGACGCAGATGGCGTGCCAACCGTCGCACACGCAGCAAGGCCGGCCAGTCCCAGCGCCGAATAACCGGGTGCACGGCGGCGGTCCCCCGCCCATTGGCCGCGCGGCTGCTGGTGATCACGTGCACCTCCACGCCCTGCTTGGCCAGCGCCGCGCCAAGCATGCGCGAGAAGTCGCCCACGCCGCCCTGCATGGGCGGATATTCCCCCGTCACCAGGCCCACGCGCATCAGCCGCGCAGCCCCGAGCGCAGGACCTCGCGATACGCGGCCGCACGTGCGCGGCGCAGGTCGCGCCTGTGGCCCAGCAGCCACTTGCCGGTCTCCAAAGCGAGCTGCACGGCAAAGTGCCCCAGCAAGTACCAACGCAGCGCCTCGGCCGCCAGGGGCCCGTGATACTTGCGGTAGTAGCGCACCTTGCTGGTGTTGAAGCGGATATGCGTGGCCGCAGGCACCTGCGCGCTGGAGCGGGCCGCGTGGTGCACCACCTGCGCCGCTGGCAGGTGCACCACCTGCCAGCCCGCGGCCCGGATGCGCCGCTGCCAGTCCAGCTCCTCGGAGTACATGAAGAAGCCTTCGTCTAGCCCCCCCACCTGGGTGTACGTCTCGCGCCGCACAAACAGCGCCGCGCCCACCACCCAGTCAACCACGGCTGGCTCATCTGCCGGTAGGTCCCCGGCATAGTATCGGTCCAGCCACCCGCGCGGTGTCAGCCGCTGCAGCCAGGTGCTCTCGAAAAATGCCAGCGCCAACGTGGGAAAGCGCCGGCACGTCGGCTGCGGCGCGCCATCCGGCCAAAGGAGCTGCGGGCCGATCACGCCCACCCGCGGATGCGCCTGCATGTAAGCCTGCAGCGCGTCGAGCGCTCCAGGACGCAGCTCAGTATCCGGGTTGAGGATGAAAAGACAGCGGCCCCTGGCCTGCTCCAGACCCAGGTTGTTCCCGCGGGTGTAGCCCAGGTTGTCAGCGCTGGCCACCAGCCGCACCGCCGGGTAGTCAGACCGCACCATGGCTGGCGTGCCGTCCGTTGAGGCCGAGTCCACCACGATGACTTCCACGTCTGGCTGGCCCAGCGGCAGGCTGGCCAGGCAGGCGCGCAAGAGCTCGCGGACGTTCCACGAAACGATGATGATCGAAATGGCGGGGGGCGGCACGGCAGTGATGGGTGCCCAGGCGGCCCAGCGACCGGGGCTAGGTAGTCCGGCTGACGATGTAGTCGGCCAGGTCGTACAGGGCGCGGCGGCAATCGCTACCGGGCAGAGGGGCCAGCGCTCCCTGCGCGCGCCCGACGTAGGCCTTGGCCTCGTCCAACGCATCGGCGATCGCACCAGAGCCGCGCACCGCCTCGACGGCACGCTCAACCCGCTTGGCGTCGTTGGGATGCCCGTTGAGCAAGTCCGCTAGGTCGGCGTCGTCAGGATGGCGCTCCAGGTAGCGCAGGACCGGCAGGGTGAACAGGCCCTGCCGCAGGTCACTGCCGACCGGCTTGCCCAGCCGGGTCGCGTCGGCCGTGAAGTCGAGAACGTCGTCGACGATCTGGAAGGCCATGCCCACCTCGCGCCCAAAAGAACGCATAGCCGTGATCGTGCGCTCGTCAGCGCCGCCCAGGACGGCGGCGGCTTCGGCCGCCACGGCGAACAGCGACGCGGTCTTGGCAAAGATACGCTGCACGTATCCTTCGCGCGACGCCTCGCCCCGGCCTACGAACATCTGGTTGATCTCGCCATTCACAATGATCATCAGCGTGCGCGAAAACTCCTTGATGACGCGCACTGATTCCGTCTCAGTGGCCAGCTCGGCCGCCCGCGCAAACAGAAAGTCGCCCGTCAAGACCGTGGCCCCGGGGGTCCATTGGGCGTTCAGCGTCGGCAGGCCCCGGCGCAGCAGCGAGCCGTCGATCAGGTCGTCGTGGACCAGCGTGGCCGTGTGCAGCATCTCGATGGCCGCCGCCAGGGCCACGGTTCGCTGCCGGTCGGCGTCGAACAAGCGCCCGGTCAGCAGCGCCATGGCCGGCCGGACACGCTTGCCGCCCGAGGCCAACAAGTGTTCCAGCGCGCTGGTGAGGGCCGGATGCTGGTTGCCTAGGGCCGCCTGGCGCAGTTTGGCCTCCACGGCCTGAAGTTCGGCCTGGACCGGCAGGAAGATATCGGCAGTCGCTTGCGTCGGGATCACTCTCACCACTCCCACCGGAACAGCCGCGCCGCGTTGGCGCTAGTCGCCGCTGCGGTGTCTTCCAGCGGCACGCCGCGGACCTCCGCCAGGTTTTCGGCGACAAAGCGCACGAAGGCGGGCTCATTACGCTGGCCGCGCCGCGCCTGCGGTGTCAGGTACGGCGCGTCGGTCTCGATCAAGATCCGATCCATGGGCAGCGCGGCGAAAACCGCGCGCAGCGCCTCATTCTTCTTGTACGTCAGCGGCCCATCCACGCCCAGGTAATACCCGGCGGCAACCGCCTCGGCCGCCATGCCGGCCTCGCCCGAGAAAGCGTGCAGGACTGCCCCGGCTGGCGGCGGCACAGCCCGCAGGCCTGCCATCACCTCGCCGTGCGCGTCCCGGTCGTGGATGATAACAGGCCGGCCTAGTTCCGCCGCCAGCTCGAGCTGGCGCTCAAAGGCGCGCTGTTGTTGTTCCAGGCCCACGGTCTTCCAATATAAATCTATCCCAATTTCCCCGATCGCGTCCACTGTCTCATGCTGCGCCAGGTCGCGCAGTTCGGCCAGGCTTTCCGCAGAGAAGTCGCCGGTGCTGGTCGGATGCACCCCGACCGCGGCCCGCAGCGCCGGGTGCCGCTCCGCCAGCGCCACCACACGGCGGCTGCTCGCCACATCAAGCGCCGGGATGAGGATGCGCCGGACCCCGGCCGCTCGGGCCCGATCCAGCACCTCGGCCCGGTCGGCGTCAAACTGCGCAAAGTCAAGGTGGCAGTGCGTGTCGCACAGGAAGGGACCCGGCGCGGCTGCGGTTTCGCCGACCACCTGGCCTACTTCAACCCCGCCAGCTTCAGCCCGGCCTCCAAAACGGGCTGCACCAGTTCGGGCCGCAGCACCTCACAATAGACGCGAATGATCGGCTCGGTGCCCGAAAAGCGGATAAGCAGCCACCCTCCGTCTTCGAACTGAAATTTGAAGCCGTCGGTAGTGTTGATGCGCGTCACCTTCAGCCCGGCCAGCTCAATGCCCGGCCGCGCGGCCTCTACACGCTCCCGTACAGCTGCGCGCTGCTCGGTGGGAAAGGGTGTATCGACGCGATCGTAATAGTGCGCGCCGACCTTCGCGAACAGCAGCGCCAGCAACTCGGACGGCTTTTTCCCGGTGCGCACCATGAAATCTAGGAACAGCAGGTTGCCCAGGATGCCGTCGCGTTCGGGCACATTTCCCTTGAAGGCATATCCGCCGCTCTCTTCGCCGCCGAGGATGGCGTCGGTCTCCACCATTTTGGGCGCCACATATTTGAACCCCACGCCCGTCTCGTAGACCGGAACGCCGTAGATTTCGCCCAACTTGTTCAGCATCGACGTCGTGCTGAGCGTCTTGACGATCGGCCCGCGCTGGCCGCGGACCTCCAGCAAATAGAACGCCAGCAGCGCCATTACCTCGAGCTGGTTGAGGAACTGACCGCACTCATCGCCGATGCCCATGCGGTCGGCATCGCCGTCGGTGATCAGCAGCACGTCCGCGCCCAACTCCACGGTGCGCCTTAGGCCGACATCCACATTGGGCTGGATTGGCTCGGGCCGGCGCATCTCCGGGAAAATTGGGTTGCGCTCGGCGTGGATCTCGTGCACGGTGGTGCGCCCGCCCTGCAGGAGCTGCGGAAACCAGCCGCCGGCATTGCCCCACATGGCGTCCACCAGCACATGGAGGCCGGCCGCCTTGATCGCTTCAATGTCGACCAGCTTGTGCAGGTTGGCAACATACGCTGGCGCCGGGTCAAAGACCTGGATCAGGTCCTTGTCCACGCCAGCGGCGTAATCCAGCCGCCGAACGCCTTCGCTGCCCGGTATCCGCGCCTCAATCTCCTTGAGGCCTTCCGGGTCGATCGCCCCCCCGTTTGGGTCGCGGACCTTGAAACCGTTGTCGGCCGGCGGGTTGTGCGAGGCTGTGATGTTGATGGCCCCCTTGGCCTTGCGCTCGACCACGGCGTAGGCGATCACCGGGGTGGGCGTCGGGCCACCCGTGAGCCAGACCCTCAGGCCGTTGCCCGCCAGCACCTCGGCCGCCGCCGCGGCGAACTGCTCGGAGCCAAAGCGCTTGTCGTAGCCGACGACGATGCTCTCTCCCGCCCACCCCTTCGAAATGAGGTAGGCTGCGAACCCCTGGGCGCAGCGGCGAACGTTGGCGAAGGTATAGTTCTCCGCGATCTTGCCGCGCCAGCCGTCTGTGCCAAAGCGGATTACGACCTCTTCCAGCATAGATTCACCTCCGGACAAGCCGGGCCGGCCGAATGGGCCGCGCCTCAGGCCGCGCGCCCGTTCTGCAGCGCCTTCAGGTCCGCGTCGACCATCATCTCGATGAGCTGCCGGAAACTGACGCGCGGCTCCCATCCCAGCACGCGGCCGGCCTTGGCCGCATCGCCGACCAGCATATCCACTTCCGCCGGGCGGAAGAAACGCTCATCCTGCACGACGTGCTCACGATAGTCCAGCCCAACGCGGCCAAAAGCCACTTCGCACAGTTCGCGCACCGAATGCGTTTCGCCGGTGGCCACCACGTAATCATCTGGCCCGGGCTGCTGCAGCATCAGCCACATGGCCTGCACGTAGTCGCCGGCATAGCCCCAGTCGCGGCGCGCTTCCAGGTTGCCCAGGCGCACCTCACCAGCCCGGCCCAGCTTGATCTGAGCCGCGGCGTGGGTGACTTTGTGCGTGACGAACTCCAGCCCTCGCCGGGGTGACTCGTGGTTGAACAAGATCCCCGAGCAAGCATACAGGTTGTAGCTTTCGCGGTAGTTGATGGTGATCCAGTGGCCGTAGACTTTGGCCACGCCATACGGGCTGCGAGGATAGAAGGGTGTCCGCTCGGTCTGGGGCATTTCCTGCACCTTGCCGAACATCTCGCTGCTCGACGCCTGGTAGAAGCGGATCTTGGGGTTAACGATCCGGATCGCTTCCAGCATCCGCGTCACCCCCAGCGCCGTAAACTCGCCGGTCAGTACAGGCTGCCTGAACGAGGTCGGCACGAAAGACTGCGCCGCCAGGTTGTAGACCTCATCGGGCCGATATTCAGTCAGCAGATCGACGAGTGACATTTGGTCCAGCAGGTCGCCCTGCACTACGTCGATTTTGTCTTGGATATGCCGGATGCGGTCGAAGTTGATGGTGCTGGTGCGCCGCACCATTCCGGCTACCCGGTACCCCTTTTCCAGCAAAAGATCTGCCAGGTACGAGCCGTCTTGACCCGTCACCCCTGTGATTAAGGCTGTTGGCATAGCCTCTCCCATTATCCTAGATCGTGTGCCGGGCGCAGGCTTCTACGAAGCTGGGGCGCTGGCGGCCTCCGTCGCGAGCTGGCGCTCGTAGGTCATGAGATCATCGAGCGTCTGCTCCAGCGTTAGGCGCGGCTGCCAGCCGGTTCGGGCCCGTAGCTTCGCTGCATCGCAGATCAGGTCCGGCAGGTCGCTAGGCCGCTGGCGAGCCGGATCCGGCTCGATCGTCACCTTCGCCGGCGACAGGCGCAGCAGCGTTGCCAGCAAGTCGGCGATGGCCCACGAGCGGCCCGTGCCGATATTGTAGACCTCTCCCGGCTCTCCAAGTTCCAACGCCAGCGCGTACGCCCGGACGACATCACGGACATCCGTGAAGTCGCGCCGGGTGGAAAGATTGCCAACCTTGAGCACCGGTGGCTGCCGGCCCGCCTCAATGGCCGCAATCTGAGATGCGAAACCGGCCGCCACGAAGCGCCGGCTTTGCCGCGGGCCGATGTGGTTGAAGGGCCGGACTCGGACGACCGGAAGCTGGTAGCTCAGGAAATATTGCAGGCCCAGCATGTCCTGCCCCACTTTGCTGACGCCATATGGGCTGTCGGGGCGCAGCGGCCGGTTTTCATCGAGCGGCAGCTCCTGCGGAGTGACCGGGCCATATTCGTCCGCCGAGCCGATCACTAGCACGCGCGGCCGCAGCCCAACGCGCACGACCGCCTCCAGCAGGTTGAATTGCGCCCGCAAGTTTGTTTCGATTGTCTCCCACGGGCTGGCCCAGCTATCGCCGACGTGGGCCTGGCCGGCCAGGTGATAGATCCGGTCAGGCCGCACCGCCTCGATCACGGCGCCGGCGGCCTCAGGGCTGCGCAGGTCGGCGGGCATGACGCGCAGCGTGGGGGGATAAGAAGCGCGGCGCTCACCGCTGAGATCACATCCCCATACTTCTGCGGCGGTCTCACCCGCGCTGGCGTGCTTGGCGACCAGAAGATCCGCTAGATGACTGCCCGCAAAACCGCCAACGCCTGTGATTAGTGACCGCAACCTGCCTCCGAGGGCGTTGCCGTAAACTGTGTGATTAATTTCCCAGACGCGGGCTATTATAACTGGTTTTGGCCGAGGTGCCAGCATCCCGTGTAGGCGTCCGGCGTATTTTGACAGCCAACCAAGCGGCGGGTATAATTCAGCGTACCCCACGAGCTGCCTATTCCACCCCGGAGGTTGTCGCAAGTGACTGTTGCCCCTGAGCCCCAGACGCCCACGCGGCTGGCGGACCTAAAACGCAAAATGAAACTGACCGGCAGGGTCAAGAAGGTCGAGCTATTTGGCGCCTTTGTCGATGTCGGCGTTGGCCGCGATGGGCTGGTACACATTTCGGCCCTGAGCAAACAACCGGTCAATCGCGTCGAGGACATCGTTAAGGAGGGCGACGACGTGACCGTCTGGGTTCGCCGGGTTGACGAGCAGGCCGGCCGGATAGACCTGACCATGACTGAGCCCGCCGGCCTTGATTGGGACGAGGTCAAGCCTAACCAGGTGTACACCGGCAAGGTTGTCAAGATCGAGCGCTTCGGCGCCTTTGTCGACATCGGCGCCGAGCGCCCCGGCCTGATCCACATCAGCGAATTGGCTACCTATCGGGTCGAAGAAGTGACCGAAGTCGTCAAGCTGGGCCAAGAGGTCGAGGTGAAGGTCTTGGCCGTCGACCCCCGCAAGAAGCAGATCAAGCTCAGCATCAAGGCACTGGACGTCTTTGAGCCCGAGCCCGAAGAGCAGGGCGAGGCGCCGCTGACGGCCATGCAGATCGCGATGCAGCGGGCCATGGCCCAGCAGAACCCGCGGGCCGCGGCCCACGCGCGCCGCGAGCGTGCCCGTGAGCACGACCGGAAGGCTCAAGAAGAACTCCTCAGCCGCACATTGGCCAGCAAGCGCAAATAGGCGCCGAGCGAGCAGTCAGCGCAGAAAAAGCGGGCCGCTCTGGCCCGCTTTATGATTGCCTGGCGCCGCGCCGGGCGCCCTATGATCCGCCGGCCGGTGCGCCGGAAACGGCTGCTGGTGCAGGGTCTGATATACAGTTGGGCGGCCCGGATCACGCGTTAGTAGTCCTCGTCCTCGTCGTCCCAGAGCTCGTCGTCCTCGTCCTCGTCGTAATAGTCGTCGCCTTCGTCTTCGATTTCGTCCTCGAAGTCGTCTTCCTCCCACTCCGCGCCGGCCTTATCCTCGGCCTCGTCCACGCGCGTATAGGTCAGGCAGCCGCCCTCCGGCTCGAGCTCGATCGCCGCAGCGCCGCAGTATCCGTCCTCCAGGAAGACGCAATCTTCATAGTGGCACCGAATTCGGGGCATGAATGCCTCCTTCCTCCAGGTGGATGAGCATCAGCTTAGCATCCTAACCCGCCGACGAAGCGGCCCGACTGCCGTGCAGCAGCCGCGCCACTGCCAGGACCAGGATGCCCGTAATCAATAGCGCCGAAACTACGCAATAGGGGCAAACAGCGTAGAGAACGAACAACTCGACGTAGGTAAGATAAGCCGAGTATAGGGTTCCTGTCAATGCCAGCCCGAAGACCGCCAGCGGTCCAAATTCAGCCAGGATGGGCAGCCGGCGTTCGAGCGCCAGGAGACCCAGAATGAGCAGGTAGACCCCCAATCCCAGGAGCGCGATTGGGACACCCCTGACCTCAGAATAGACGGACGAGTTCACGGCATCGCAATCTCCCACGCCCGAACAGAAAGCGCGCGTGTTGGCCAGCTTTACCCACGTCAGGTAGGCGGAATCAAGCACCCCCAACGCTGCCAATACGGCGCTCACCCACCGCAGCCGGCCGGGTCGGGCCTGATCTGCCGAATTGCTCATTCGTCACCTTGCCCAGCCAGGGCCTGCTCCACAAAATCCTCGAAACCGGGGCCGTTCGCATCGCCCGCAAAGGGACGGTCGCCGGGCACAACCCGCCCATTGATCACGAAAATCGGAACGGCGTCGACGCCGGCGCGCGCGGCTTCTTCGACCAGCCGCTGCAGCTTGACACGATGCCGCCCACCGTCGAGGCAGCTCGTGAACGCGGGCAGGTCGACCCCCGCATACCGGGCATAGGTGATCAGTTCGTCGCGCCCGGCCCGCTGATCGACCAGCGGCAGGTTGAGGAAGAGTAGCTGGCGGTACTCCCAGAACTTGCCCAGTTCGGCAGCGCATTCAACGGCCTCCGCCGCCGGCAGTGACTCTGTCCCCAGGATCGGCAGCAGGTAGGCCTCCTGGCGCACGCGGCCGGTCTGGATATAGGCCTCCAGCAGCCGGGGTTCGGTGTTGGAGAAAAAGTGCTGGCACTGAGCGCAGCGCGGATCTTCATAGGACAGCACGACCACCGGCGCCTCCAGGCTGCCGCGATAAGGCCGACCCTCCGCGGTCAGCCCCATCTCCGCTGTGCCGCTCAAGTCCAGAATCTCGACCGCCATCTGGTTCGAGCGCCACCGGGCCAGCAGCAGGGCGCCCAGCGCCAGGACTGCCGCCACGCCCGCTCCCCAGGCCAGCGCCTGGCGTGGGCGCCCGGCCGGCGCCGCCAGGCCTCGCTTGACGGCGCTCTTGGTCACGCCCTCAGCCCTCGTCCAGGAGTGCGGCATCAGCGCCGTCCACCAGCCATACCGTGAAGCGTTCCCCAGCCCGGGCTTCGGTAACGCCCTCAGGCAGAATCAACAGCCCATTCGCGCGCACCAGCGACGACAGCACCGCCGAACCCTGGTCCCCGGCTGGCCGCGCCACGTAGGCCTCGCCGCGGCGCGTGACCACGACCCGCAGGTAGCTTTCCCGGCCATCGGATCGCACCGGTTCTGCCAGGGCCGCCGTGATCGCCAGCTTATCCCAATGCCGGCGTCCGGCCAGCTTCAGCAGCGACGGGCGCACGAACACCTCAAACGTCATCAGGGCCGAGACGGGGTTCCCGGGCAGCCCAAAGAAGGGCACCCCATGCACCCGGCCAAACGCCAGCGGCTTGCCGGGCCGCATGCGCACGCGCCAGAATTGCAGGCCTCCGGCCGTCTCGACTGCCGTCTTGACGACGTCATACGCTCCGACCGAAACGCCGGCCGACGAGAGCACCAGGTCCGCGCCCTGTCCGGCCGCGGCGGCCAGAACGGCCTGCACGGCTTCGAGCCGGTCACGCACGATGCCCAGGCGCAGCACCTGCGCGCCATAGTGCTCAGCCGCCGCTGCCAGGGTGTAGCTGTTCACGTCTCGGATTTGACCCGGCCCCAATGGCTCGCCAACCTGGCGCAGCTCGTCACCGGTCGAGAAGAGCGCCACCCGAGGCTGGCGATAGACCGTCACCTGCGAGTAGCCGAGCGCTGCCAACACCCCGAGGGCGGCCGGTCCCAGCACCGTGCCAGTTGGCATCACGACCTCTCCGGCGCGTACATCCTGCCCCACCGGGCGCACATACTGCCCCGGCGCCGGCGCAACGCGTATGGCCACCTCGGCAGGCGTCCCACCCATCCGGTCGCGGCGGTCGTTGGTATCCTCGACCGGCACCACGGCGTCGGCCCCCGGCGGCATTGGCGCGCCCGTCATGATGCGCGCGGCTGTTCCCGGCGTCAATGGCCCAGGCAGGCCGCTGCCGGCCGGAATGTCCATGCTGACTGGCAGGCGCACCTCGTGTCCCGGCCCGGCGCCGTCCGCGTCGTGGCGCCGCACGGCGTAGCCGTCCATGCTGGAGTTGGCAAAGGGCGGCAAATCATGCCGCGCGACGACCGCGCTGCCCAAGACCCGGCGCAGGCAAGCCCCCAGAGCCACGACCTCGGTGCTGAGGGGTTCGAAGTGTTCCAGTATCCGAGCGCGGGCTTCGGCCACGCTCAACATCTGCTGCAAGGGATCCATACTTGATCTGGTTAGCCGGCGCATTATAGCAGGTGCCGTTGACCCCCGTCGCGGCGCCCGGGCAGCCCTAACCCGGCTTCCAGCGACGGGCCTCGATGACGTTGGGCAGCTGTTCGATCCGCGCCAGCACCCGGGCCAGCACCTCAACGTCGGCGATCTCCATCGTCACCTCAAACGTGGCGATGCTGTTCTTGGTCGCGACGCTGAGCGAGGCCATGTTAATGTGCTCTTCCGCCACGACAGTCGAGACGTCCTTCATCAGGCCATCGCGGTCATAAGCCGTGATCCTCACCGCCACCGGGTACGTCTGCTGCGCCTGCCCCCAAGAGACCTTGATCAACCGCTCGGGTTCCTTGTGGTACAGCACATTCGGGCAGTCCCGGCGATGAATGGTAGCGCCGCGCCCGCGGGTGATATAGCCCACGATCGGATCGCCCGGCACTGGTTTGCAGCAGCGCGCCAGGTTCGTCAGCAGGCCGCGGGTGCCCAAAATTGCGATCTCGTCGGAGCGCACCACGCCGCGCGGCGCGGTCGTGGGCACCTGGCGCTTGGCCTGGGCAGCCTGTTCGTCCTCCAGCACGCGGGCGGCAATCTGCCGGCCGTGGATGTCGCCGGCGCCCAACGCGAAAAACAGGTCCTCCGGCTTAGCGTAGCCGAACTTGCGGCCCACGTTCTCGTAGCTGTAGTCTTCTACCCCCAGGCGCTTCAGCTCCTTCTCCAGGACCTCGCGCCCTTGGGTAATGATCTGTTCCCGGTCCTGCCGCCGGAAAAACTGGCGGATCTTCTGGCTGGCCCGATGGGAGCGCACCAGGCCAAGGTCGGGGTTTAGCCAGTCGCGCGAGGGGCCGCCGCGCTTGGCCGTCAGGATCTCCACCTGGTCGCCAGTCTTGAGGTGGTACTCCAGGCTGACGAGCTTGCCGTTGACCTTGGCGCCACGGCAGCGGTCGCCCACCGAGGTGTGCACGTGGTAGGCGAAGTCGATAGGCGTCGCCCCGACCGGCAGATCGATGATGTCACCGTGCGGCGTAAAGGCATACACGCGGTCTTCGAAGACATCGCGTTTCATGGCATCGACGAACTCGCCGGCGTCGGCCAGGTCCTGCCGCCAATCCATCAGCGAGCGCAGCCACTTGATGCGTTTCTCGTAGGCTTCGTCGCGTTTGCTGCCCTCCTTGTAGCGCCAGTGGGCGGCAATGCCGTATTCGGCGCTTTCGTGCATTTCCGGCGTGCGGATCTGCACCTCCAGGGTCTTACCATCGTCGTAAACGACCGCGGTGTGCAGCGACTGATAGAAGTTATCCTTGGGCGTGGCGATGTAGTCGTCAAACTGGCCTGGGATCGGCCGCCACAAGTTGTGGATCACGCCCAGCACGTAGTAGCAGGTTGGCTGATCGCGCACGATAATGCGCACTGCGCGCACATCGTAGACCTCGTCAAAGCCGACTTCCTTGCGCCCCATCTTCTTGTAGATGGAATAGATGTGCTTCGGCCGGCCCGACACGTCGGCGTCGATGTTGTGCGTCTGCAGGGCGCGGCGCACGTGCGACACGATGTGCGCCATCGTGCGCTCGCGGTCGGCCTGGTGTTCGACGATCTGGCTGGCGATTTCGCGGTAGCGTTCGGGGCTGGTATAGCGGAAGCTCAAGTCTTCGAGCTCGGACTTCAGCGACCAGATGCCCAGCCGGTTGGCCAGCGGCGCGAAGATCTCGAGCGTTTCCCGCGCGATCCGGGCCTGCTTTTCCGGGCGCACGTGCATCAGGGTGCGCATATTGTGCAGCCGGTCGGCCAGCTTGATCAGCACGACGCGCACGTCGTCGCTCATGGCCAGGAACGTCTTGCGCAGGCTTTCGGTGTGCCGGTCGATGGGCGTGTTGCCCTCTTTGGATACGCGCGGCAGCTGCGCCAGTTTGGTCACGCCGTCGACCAGCTGCGCCACCTCGTCGCCGAAATCCTGGCGGATGTCATCCAGGGTCAAGACGGTGTCTTCCACCGTATCGTGCAGCAGGCCGGCCACGATAACGGCGGTGGGCATGTGCAGCTCGGCCAGGATATAGGCCACGTTTAGGCAGTGCTGCACATATGGATCACCCGAGGCGCGCTTCTGCCCGGCATGAGCCTTCTCAGCCACCTGGTAGGCTTTTTCAATCTGCGCGCGCTCGCTCGGCGGTAAGGCCGGCGGCAGCGCATGCGTTAACGTTTCGAGTTTCACGGCAAAGTGAGTATACCGGGCGGCTGGTTAGCCGGCAAGGGTAACGCCGCGAGGCTTGCCGCCGCAGCCTGTTTCGCTTACACTGACCGAGTCTGGTTCCCAACAAGCGCGCTGGCCGCTGGCCGCGGCCCCGCCAGGAGAGACGCATGAATACGCTTTGGCGCCGCCAGGCGGCGCTGCTGGCCCTGGCCTGGCTGCTGGCGGCCTGCACCTTACACCTCGCCACCGAGGTTGAGCCAGGAGGCAGCGGCGAATTCCGGACGGAGGTCGGCTTCAACCAGCTGGACCAGCAGGGCCTGGAGGGTCTGGGGATGTCGCCCGAGCAGTTCTGCGAGGATCTCCAGAGCGACCAAGGCATGCCGATTGCCTCGCCCGTGACGGTGGTCGAGCGCGGCGACGAGATCTGGTGCATCGTGACGATGCCATTCCAAAGCCTAGACGAGCTTCGCCAGCTTTATGACGGCATGGAGGGCGTCGACGTCAATCAGCTCGCCTTGACCTCCAGCGAGTTCACCTACGATGTGGACGTCGAATTCTCGGAGGCATCGATCAGCGAGTTGGGTGATGTGCCTGTGGAGTTTCGCTGGGTGGTCGCCATGCCCGGCACGGTCAGGAGCGACAACGCCGACGAGTCGGACGAGACAACCCTGATCTGGTACCTGTCGCCGGGCGAGGCGGTCAACGCACGCGCGGTCAGTGGCGTCGGTGGGAGTGACTTAGTGACGCTGCCGGGCACCGGCGGCCTGGGCCGCACCGAGCTCATCCTCATCGGCCTGGCCGGCCTGTGCTGCTGCGGCGGGTTGGCCGCCGCGCTCGGCGCTGGCGCTTTCTTCCTCAGCCGGCGCGGCAGAAGCAATCCGCCGTCCGCCTGACCTCTCGCCCCGGGCCAACCGGCCTGGCACCCAAATTGCAACCCCTGGCTGCAGCGGCCCGCGCCTGGGCGGGCGCGCGAAAGGCGGTCGCAGCGCGATGGGTCTGGCTGGAAAAGGCTGGTTTATCTGGCAGGTTTCACGCTGTGAGCGCGGCAATCCGGAGGCGATCGCTGCCCGGGCGGCTGCCTCGGGCGCGACCCACGTGCTCATCAAGGTCGCCGAGCGCACTTTTGCCTATGGCCGCGACCGGCTGGGCCGCGACCTGGTCGCCCCGGTGGCCGCTGCCTTGCGCGAGCGCGGGCTCCAGGTCTGGGGCTGGCACTACGTCTACGGCGACCGGCCGATCGAGGAAGCCGAGGCCGGTGTCCAGCGATATCGGCAACTCCAGCTCGACGGGTATGTCATCGACGCCGAAGCGCACTACAAGCAGCCGGGCAAGTCGGCTGCGGCCCAGCGGTTTATGGCCGCCCTGCGGGCCGGGCTGCCGCCTGATGCCATTGTCGCGCTATCGTCGTACCGATACCCGGCCCTGCACCGACAGCTCCCCTGGCGGGCCTTCCTGGAACACTGCGATCTGGTCATGCCGCAGGTGTACTGGGAACAGGCCCACAACCCGGCGCAGCAATTGGCGCGCTCTGTGCGCGAGTTTCAAAATGCCGACCTGGTCGGATACGTTCGGCCCATCGTCCCCACCGGCGCGGCCTATGGCGCGGGCAACTGGCGATCAACTCCTCGCGACCTGCACGAATTCCTGAGCGAGGCCCTGCGCCAGCGCTTGCGGGCCGTTAACTTCTATAGTTGGGATTACGCCGCCGCAAGCGGACACGCGGAACTGTGGGACGCGGTTTCCCAATTCGACTGGCGTCAAGCGACCAGTGACCTGGACGCGGAGGCGGCCGTGAGGCGCTATTTCAAGGCGCTGAATTCGGGCCAGCTCACCCGCGTGTTGGACTGCTTTCAACCGAACGCGGCACTGGTCACCGCGGAGCGTACCCGCTATGGGCGCAGCGTCTTGGCCGAGTGGTTCCAGGCCTTGCTGGCCGACCTTCCAAGCGCCACCTATACTCTTCAGACCATCCAGGGCAGCGGCAATTCCCGGTTCGTCACCTGGACAGCCCGTTCGACCCAGGCCGTGGTGCTCGACGGCGCTGATACCTTCGGCATCCTAGGCGGCTTGATCCAATATCACTTCACGACCTTTACGCTCACGCCCACACCGGCGGCGTCCCTCACCTCCGCCCCCGTGGGCAAGCGCCTGAGCCCGCTCGCGCTCCCGTACCTGTAGCCTGGCACCGGCCAATTCGGGCTGCCTCAATCACCGGGCGGGCGCCGCCCACTCTGCCATCATCTGGGGGGCCAGCGCATCACGCTCTCCAAGAATCCTTTGCAGCTCGATCACACACTGACCCGCCGTCCGGAGCCGCTCGTGTCCGCCGGCCCGAAAGTCACCCGGGAAGCCTGCGGCATCACCTCGTACGACACTACCTACCTGGGCCTGCTTTCACTTGTGCCGCGGTCGGCGCGCTCGCCCGCTATCTGGAGAGCCGCGGGCAGCGCGGGCGCTATTCCCAAGACGCCACCGACATTGGCGACAACTTGCGCAAGGCAGCGGAGGCCGGCGAAGCCTGGCCCGCCACCACCACTGGCGGGTCTGGGCTCACAGCCCCGATGAGCTGGCCGCCGCCGGTGGCCTGGCCTTAGCCTTCGGCCTGCGCCTGGACGCCGCCTGGCCCGAAGAGCGCGTCATCGCCGGCTGGAAGGCTCCGCTGGAGCGCATTGCGTGAGCCGCGCAATCAATCGCGCGGGCGCCCGGCCGGATGGGCGCCCGCGCTGGTCCCGCGTTATCGATACCTAAAGATCGCCGCAATCGGCTCGGGGCCCGGCATCTGGTCGGCCGGCACGACGTACACCGCGCCGCTGTTCAGATAGGTCTGCACGGCCGCGAGGTCGAGCAGGTCTTCGCTCTCGGGCAGAGGCTCGTCGTCGAGCGTGACCTCGGCGGCCTGGGTATCCACCCGGCCCCAGCGCTGTTGACCCAGCCGGGCAAACAACGTATCCACCCGCCCATAGTAGGCGCCCAGGACAATCTCCTTCACGTCAGTCGACGCCAGCGGGCTGGCGCTGCCCTTCAACTGGCGTAGACGTTCGACGGCGGCTTCGCGCACGCGCACAATCAACGGCCGGACGATTTCCCAGGCCCGCGCCTGCAGCACTTCGGCGCGCAGTTCTTCAGGGTTGCCGTATAGTCCAGTCTCGACCAGGTACGGGTAGTTGTTGGCCTCCCGGTAAAGTGGGTGCAGGTATTCAACCCCCGCCAACACCAGCGGCGCCTGGCTCGGCCCAAGCCACTCGCGCAGGCCGTCGTCCACCTGGTGGAAGTAACGCAAGATGTCGCTCTTGGCGCTTTCGTCACTGCCGCCGTGGCCGAAGAAGATCGCCGGCCGCTCACCGCCGCGACCGCCGGGCGCGCGGGTGGCCGTGTGGAACTGAAGCTGCCGCTCGGCCTCGTCAAAGCGCAGCGCATCCGCCAGCCCCTGCGGCACGCCCGCCAGGTCGACCTCGCGCACATCGTGGCGCGATCCTTCCAGTAGTCGAACTTGGTTCTGGCTGAGGGCCAGCACGAAGAACTGCCCGTCTGGCCGCAGAGTGCGCAGCAGCGGCTTTACGTGCAGCCGGTTTCCCACTTGAAGCAGGCTCTCGACCTCGAACGGCAGCCGGTAGTATTGAAACAGGCCCGGCGCCATAAAGACCGCCAGCCCCTCGTGTTGGTGCTGCCAGAACAGCTGCCGTGGCAGCAACTCCTCAGCCTGCGCCACAATGGCGCGCGCGGCGGGCGTCTTCAGCCCGACGGCCAGCAGCCGTTTCTCCGCCTCCGCCAGCAGGTTCCGCAGCCGGATCGGATCCTGCTGCGTCTCGATCCCCACGCGATGGGTCGGCATGTAGATCGAGACGCAGCCCTGGTCCCGAGTTTCGGCCAGGGTTCGCAATGCTGCCTGGGAAACGTGATCGACAGTGCTCATCGATGACAATCCTTTCTGCTTGGCGCCTGCAACTGGCTCGCCCCCGCGCTCTTGTGATCGGCTTGCTCGGTGCTGCTCCTTTCTTAACGCGGGCGTTGAGCCGCCGCAATCAGCGCTTGCTTTTGTCGCCACAGTTTTTCGCTCAGCGACACGTGATAGATGTGCGGGTTCATCAGGCGCTTGACGCCTGGATCAAGCCGGTTCAGGTCGGCCTCGCGCAGCGCCCGCATCGCCTCCAGGCTTGGCTGATCCACGGCCAGCCGGCCCTCCACCAGGACGTCCTGGAGCAGAGGCTCGGCAGCCGAGACCTCGGCCTGGCGCAGGCTGCGAAAGCGTGTGGGCGCCACCGGGTGATGCAGCACCAGCGGGTCCATCTGGCGCGGGTCTTCAGCCTGCAGCGTCAGCAGGTCGGTGGTGGCGCGGCCTCGCTGGTCATACAAGCGCCACACACCTTTGTGCCCTGGGTTGAGGGTCTTCTCGGGCGTTTCCGACACCTTGATGGCCGGCACCCAATCGTCGTCCTGGCACACGGCTACCAGCTTGTAGACGCCGTCGAGCGCCGCCTGGCCGCGCGAGGTAATCAGCCCGGTGCCCACGCCGTACACCAGTCGCTGGATCAGCCGGTCCGGCTCCACCCCGTAGCGCGGCGCCTCATCCTGGATCTGCGTGATGATCTGCCAGATGATGAGCTCGTCCAAGTTGTTGGACAGGACGATGCTAACGTTGTCAAAACCAGCCGCGTCCAATTGCTTAGCGGCCTGGATGCTCAGGTAGGCCAGGTCGCCCGAGTCAAGCCGGATGCCGACCGGCTCGTGCCCCTGGCGCCGCAGCGCCTCGAAGACCTTGATGGCGTTCGGCACGCCGCTTTCCAGCGTTGAGATCGTATCGACCAAGAGCAGGCAGTCATCGGGGTAGGTATCGGCGTAAGCCTGAAAGGCATCGAGCTCGCTGCCGCCCATGGCCATGAACACCTGCACCAGGCTGTGGGCGTGCGTCCCCTTGGGCGGATAACCCAGCACGTGCGAGAGGCCCACGTTGGAGCTGAAGTCGGCGCCGCCAATCAGCGCCGCGCGCCCCCCGGCGTTAACGCCCGTGGACTGCCCGCGGCGCATGCCGAATTCCAGCACCGTGCCGCCCCGCGCGCTGATGTGAATCCGGCTGGCCTTGGTGGCGATTAAGGTCTGGTAGTTCAGCAGGTTGAGCAGGGGCGTTTCAAGGATTTGGGCCAGCGCCAGCGGGCCGCGCACCACGGTCAGGGGCACGTTCGGATGCACCACCCGTCCCTCCGGGATGGCCGCCAGGCTGATGCTGTCAAAGCTCCCATGCGCCTGCAGCCACCGCAGGAACGCCTCGTCAAACAGGCGCTGCCCGCGCCGGTCGGTCTGGCTGCGCAGGTGCTCGAGGTCTTCCACCCGCATCCGCGCTTGCCCCATCCAGTCGAGCAGCCATTCCAAACCGGCATTGATACAATAGCCGGCCTGATGGGCGCCGTAGTCAGGGTATTGCCTGAAGAAGTGGTCGAATTGCGCGGGGGTTTCGTGCAGGCCCATCCGAAAATAGACCTGCGCCATCGTAAACTGGTATTCGTCTGTGTAGAGAATGCCTTCAGCAGTCGCTTCGGCGTCGGGCTTCATAATCCCATTGTATCGCGCCAGGCGGGCGCGGCCAGCTAGCGAGGGCCGGCGGCCCTGCTATTACTCTAGCACAAATCCGCCCGCCGGATGCGGTGAAATATCGGGTTGGGCGTAAGGCCCGGCACTTGTCGCGCGGCGAGGCGCCAGCGTCACGGGTATCTGGACCTGCGCGCCTTCCCGCAGCACGGTGAGGTCAAGCGTCTCGCCGGGAGCGCTGAACGCCACCGCCACCAGCAACACGCTGAAGTCGTCCACCGGTTCGCCGTTGATGGCCACGATGACGTCACCGCCTACCGGGATGGATACGCCATGCACGGTCGCCAGGCCGGTGCTGCCGCGCAGTCCGGCGGCCTCGGCCGGGCCGCCCGCTACAACCGTGTGGATATAGGCGCCAGCCTGGGTCTCGAGGTCGTTGGCTTCCGCCAGCAGCAAGTTGACGGCTGCACCAGTCACCCCCAGCCAGGGCCACAACAGCCCCACACCCAAACAGCGCACCAGAACCCGAGCGCCTCATCGGATTCCACCTTCGCCTTGCGCCGTTCTTCCGATCAGCGAGCTCAGCAGCGCGCGCGGTTGGCTTGCCCGCGCCCCGTTTGCTGCCCAGCATTCACCATAACTGCTGGCCACGCTCGTCACTATCAGTCAGAGGCTGATTCGGTTGTAGGACGGATAAGGATGGGTTTCACCAGGTAGGGTGCCGGAGCCTGGCCGGTGCGTTGGGCGGACAACTAGCGCTACGGCGCCCGGCGGGGCTAGCGACCCGGAAGTTCGTAGAAACAAAGCAGGGTGTTGCCGTATCGGCGTCGATCGACCAGGACCAGGTGTTCGAGCGCCAGCGGGCGAAACTCGCGCGGGTCAACCTGCGCGACCACGACGCCATCGGGGTTGACCCAAGCGGGCCGCGCATCCAGGGCTGCCAGGACGTCGGCCCACAACCTCTGGTATTGCGGGGGAGCCACGTGGATGTAATCGAAGCCCACGGCGGGGTCGTTGCGCAGATAGATAAAGACGTCTGAACGGACTACCCGCGCGCGGCGTTCGAACCCGGTCGTGCGCAAATTGGCCTGGATCGTGTTGACTGCCAGGCGGTCGCGCTCCACAAACGTAGCCCGCTGCGCACCGCGGCTCAGGGCCTCGATCCCGACACTCCCCGTACCCGCAAACAGGTCCAGCACCACGGCGCCAACCACGTCGGCCCCCAGGACATTGAAAAGCGCCTGCTTGGCGCGGTCTGAGATCGGCCGGGTCCCCTCGCCCGGCACCATCAGCAGCCGGCGCCCCTTGGCCGATCCGGCGATGACGCGTATCCCTGGCATACCGTTCTACCTCGCTGGCTGGCTCTTGACCAGGCCGCGGCCGAAAAAACAGCGGCGCTCCGCTCGACCCGCGCGGCTCGCCGCTGTGGCGTTTGGCTTGGCCCGGCGCGGCTGGATCCTAGGCGCCTTCGCCCCGCATAATGCTGTCCATGCGCCAATCCCCCAATTGGATCTGGTTGATGTGTCCGCGCGCCAACCGGACCATCATCTGACCGCGCACGGCGTTCTCAAGCTCGGCGGCCAGCTTTATCACCGCCTCAAACGACTTTACGGCCTCGGCTCCCGCGCCGGCTTCTTTCAGCGCCAGGCCCAGCCCGTAGTGCGCGTCGATCAAGCGGTTGTCAAGGGTAAGAGCCTGGCGAAAGGTCTCTATGGCCTCCGCATACTGCCGCTGACCGTAGTAGCCCCAGCCCAGATTGGTTTGCGCCTCCGCGCTGGCCGGATTGGCATTCGCCGCAGCCTTGTAGTTGTCGAGCAGGGTTGGGGATGCATCCGGCATTGAGGGATCCTCCGCAGCGCGTATCGTGTCGGCACATTATACTCCGCTGCTCACGCGCGACCAGACGCCCCTATGCTCCGGCGCCTCTGCCGAACGTGGCAGGTCTGCCCGGAACATGAGAGGCTTCGATCGCGGAATGAGCCCGGCCGGGGGCGATTGCGTTCGCGTTCAGACCGCCGGCGGGCTTTGCGGGACGCGAAAGTCATAAGCGGCCATGAAACCAAGAGGCGCCCCACGCTCAGGGCCGCACCTCGAAACGATCGACCAGCAGCACGCCGTCCTGGCCGGCGGACTGGCCGCTGGCATTCAGCACGCGCATGCGCTGTCCGGTCTCGCCATCCCACAGGCCGGCCACTATCCGGTACAGGCCAGCCGGCGCGTCAGGCCGCAGCGCCATTTCGTGCTCGTCGCGCACATACCGGTCGAGAGGCCAGCGGCCGGTGGGGAAGTCAGCCGGATTCCACTTGTCGGATTGGCCCCACAGCTGGCCATCCGGGCCGATCAAGTGAATGTATACCCGCAGATTGACGGGCACAGGGGCGGTGGCCTTCCAATAGAGCGTCACCGGCACCATCCCACCGGGCCGGGCCCTGGGTCGCGGCAGGTCGAAGCCCAACAAAGCCACGTTGTTCTCGAGCGCAGCGAAGCGCTGTGTCTGCGCCACCAGGGCCTGTGTGCCGGTCGAGTGCACCCGCCACCAGCCAGCCCGGTCTCCCGCCCAGTGCAATCCCAACCCCGCGATGACCACCAACGCCAGCGCCGCGGCCGGCCGAGGCGCCAGCGGCTCTGGGCGCGGCCGCGTGATGCGCAGCCGCATGCGCCACACGGTCAGGGCCGCCGACGCCGCCAGCGCCAGCGCGCTCACCCCCCAGGCCAGCCGGCGCACGGGGGTATCTTCGAGCCGCACCAGCACGTCGTGCGTGCCCGGCGGCACCCACAGCGTGATCCAGCCTTCCGGCTCAGACGGCATGATGCCGGTGCGCTGGCCGTCGACATAGGCCGTCCAGCCAGGAAAGTAGAACGTGAATACCCGCAGCACAAACTCGGTGCCGCCGCTGACCCGGAAGCGGTCGTGCTGCGGCCCATGCGCAACGACCTCGGCGGTCGTCCCGGCGGGCAGCGTGGCGTGGTTCAGCTTGTCCACCAGGCCACCGGCGTATGAGGCCAGCAGGGAGGCCTGCGGCCCGGGGACGACCGCGGCCGCAACCGGCAAGAAGTCGTTGGCCGAGGTCGTGCCGATGCCGCGCCCGTTGAGCTCCGTGTCAAGGATACGCTGCGCCGCGACGGGCCCAAAGTCGGGCCAGTCGGGTGGATAGAGCAGTGGCAGGGCCGCGGCCAGGCACGCCGCCACGGCCGTGGCCGCCATCGCCGGCCGGCTCCAGTGCCAGGGCAGCACGTCTGCCCAACCCAAGGCCGCCCCCGCCAGAACGCCCAGCACCACCGCCGCCGGACCCAGGAAGCGCGTGGGAAACTGAAAAAACGCCATCGGCCGGATCGCTTCCCAGACGGCGCGCGACGCCGGCAGCATGAGATAGAGCAGCCCCATCCCCGCGAAGGAAAAGAACAGCACCGACAGCCGCCGCAACCGCGGCCGGAAGACGGTCAGGACGCCCAGCGCCGCCAACGCGGCCTGCGCGATGCCGACGCTGTAGTGAAAGCGCATTTGCGTCGCGCCCAGGTCAAAGATCTGCGCCGGGGCGAACAACTCCCCGACGTCGATGAAGTATCTCCGGAAGTCGAAGTAGGTGCCGCTCGCCACGTTGCGGAATTGGACTGCGTTGCGCTCCAACACGGCCGGCAGCCACATGAACGCGCTCAGGCCCAGGCCCAGCCCGACCGCCGCTGCCAAAGCCCCGATCACCTGCTTGCGCGCGGCGGCGCTGGAGGGCCGCGCGCCAATCACCCAGGCCCCAAAGAACATGTGCCCGAAGACCACGTCCCAGGCCAGCCAGGCCAGCAGCAGGCCAAAGAAGATCAGGGCCATCAAGTTGTGCGACACGATCAGCACGGTCAGGAACGCGGCTGCGATGACGACATCGCCGGGCGAAGCGGTGCGCCTCAGCCGCGCAAACGCCCACAGCAGCCACGGCGCCAGGGCGATCGCCAGGGTTTCGGGCGCGTCGCCGCGCGCGTGCGGATCAATGTAGACCATGTAGGGCGCAAAGGCGTACGCCGCCGCGCTGACGAGCCCGGCCAGACCGCCCCACCGGTCGCGCACGAAAGCGTACATGCCCAGCGCGCCTAGATAGGCGGAGGCCACGAGAACGAACTTGACTCCGGCCACGGCCGCGGCCACCGCACCGCCAAAGAGCAGCCCATACCCCGCGCCCAGGTAATACGATAGCGGCGCATAGTAATGAAAGACCGGGTAGCCATAGGCGTAGAACAAGTCGGGCGCCCAGCGCGGGTACAGCACGCCCGCCCGCCAGGCCGAGATGATTTCGTACGTGCGGTAAGCGTGCATCTCGGCATCGGTGAAGGTCGGCAGGCTTGCGCGCGCCAGGAGGGGCCAGGCGGCCAGCGTCGCCAGCAGAAGCGTGACGACCAGGCCCGGATCAACCAGAAGAGCTCGCTTACGCCTAGTCTTGGTCGGCATACGAGAAAAAGGGGCGCGCGCCGCCTCCGCGGCCGCCGCCCCATGTCCGGTTCTGATAAGCTGGCTTCAGCGCAGCAGGCTGGGTATCTCCTCGGGGTGAGCGGCGACCCTGACGTTGGCGGCCAGCAGGGCCTTGATCTTGTCAGCCGCCAGGCCCGAGCCGCCCTCGATAATGGCGCCGGCGTGTCCCATGCGCTTGCCGGGCGGCGCCGTTTGGCCGGCGATGAAGGCCACGACCGGCTTGGTCATGTGATCGGCGATGTAGTCAGCCGCCTGCTCCTCGTCGTTCCCGCCGATCTCGCCGATCAAGACGACCCGGTCGGTGAGTGGATCGGCGTTGAACAACTCCAGCACATCAATGAAGTTCATGCCTTTGACCGGATCGCCGCCGATGCCCACGCACGTCGACTGGCCCATGCCGCTCGCGGTCAGGGCCTGGATCACCTCGTAGGTCAGGGTGCCCGAGCGCGCCACGATCCCCACGTTACCAGGCCTGGCCACGTGCCCGGGGATGATGCCGACCTTGGCTTCACCCGGCGTCAGCAGGCCGGGACAATTCGGCCCCACCAGGCGCACCCCCTGCTGATCCAGATACTGCCGCACGCGCATCATATCCTGGACCGGCATGTTTTCCGTAATCGTCACGATCAGTTTGAGCCCGGCGTCGGCGCTCTCGTACATCGCGTCGGGGGCAAAACGCGCCGGCACGAACAGGATCGCGCAGTTGGCGCCGGTCGAGTCGACGGCCGCCTTGACCGTATCGAAGACCGGCACACCCTCAACCCACTCGCCGCCCTTGCCTGGCGTGACGCCCGCGACGACCCGGGTGCCGTAGGCGATCATCTGCTTGGTGTGAAACAACCCCTCACGGCCGGTCATGCCCTGCACTAACAGCCGGGTGTCTTTATTTACAAGGATGCTCATCGCTGTGTTGCCCTTGACCCGCTCTGGGTCAGCCGGCCCGCTGCGCCGCGGCCACGGCCTTTTGAGCCGCATCGGCCAGCGAGGCGGCAGTGATCAAGTTTGCGTCGGCGAGCAGCCGCCGGCCCTCTGCCTCGTTGGTGCCCACCAGGCGCACCACCATTGGCACGTGCGTCTTCAGCTCGGCCAGAGCGGCAATAATGCCACGCGCCACCTCGTCGCAGCGTGTGATGCCGCCGAAGATGTTGATCAGCACCGCCCGCACCTTGGGGTCGCTCAGGATGATGCGCAGCGCGGCGGTCACCTTGTCGGCCTGGGCGCCGCCACCAATGTCAAGGAAGTTAGCGGGCGCCCCTCCAAACAGCTTGACGATGTCCATCGTGCCCATAGCCAGACCGGCGCCGTTCACCATGCAGCCGATCTCGCCGTCAAGCTTCACGTACGACAGCCCGTACTTGCGGGCCTCAGTCTCCTGCGCCGATTCCTCGTCCAGGTCGCGCATCTCGGCCAGGTCAAGATGGCGGTACAGGGCGTTGTCGTCCAGCACGATCTTGCCGTCCAGCGCTACCAGGCGCTTGTCGCCCGTAATCACCAGCGGGTTGATCTCGGCCAACGTCGCGTCGGTCTGGGTATAGGTGTTATAAAGACCATGGGCGATCTTCTCGAAAGCGCGCCAATGCTCACGCGGCAGCTCGATGGCTAGCGCAATGTTGCGGATTTCGTAGTCGCGCAGCCCCAGCGCCGGGTCGATGTGCTCACGGACAATTTTGTCCGGATCAGTACGCGCCACTTCCTCGATCTCGACCCCGCCCTCGGATGACGCGATCACCACCGGCCGGCGGGCGGCCCGATCGTTAGTGATGCCAAAATAGATTTCTTTGTGGATGTCGGCCGCCTCGTCGACCAGGACCTTGCGCACCGGCAGGCCCTTGATCGTCATGCTTAACACCTGCGTCGCCAGATCCTCGGCATCGCTCGGCGACTTCGCCAGCCGGATACCGCCGGCCTTGCCGCGGCCGCCGACGAGCACTTGGCTCTTGATGACCACCCGCCCGCCCAGCTCACTGGCGATGTCACGCGCCTCGCGCGCCGTGGCCGCGACCCGGCCCCGCGGGATGGGAATGCCGTTCTTGGCGAACAGCAGTTTCGATTGGTATTCGTGGAGCTTCAAACGGACCTCCAGGGAATGGGGAAAATCCTGGCCTGCATCCCGGCGCGGATTGGGTTCGGCCGGCAGCCAGCGATAGTCGCCGCGCGGCAGGTTTTCTTAGAGATGCCAAGTGATCATTGTAACGCATTTTTCCCGGGCCGTGCTGCGTCCCGATCCGGGCACAAGCCAACAAGGCCGCGCATTCTTGCAATGCCGGACAACCTGGCCGGTATCCTGTTGCCCGGCCCGCGCGCAGCACCCTCGCGTAGCACCCTGGCGTAGCGAAGGGGCGAGCGCGGCGCATGAGGTTGTGGGCCGAGGCCGGCCGCGAGTCGGCAGGGGCACGTCGCTATAAGTGTCGCGCCTACGCGCATCTCGAAGATGTTCCCTGATCCTGCGCTAGGGCGCGATAGCCGGCAGGAACTTCATGATGCGGTGATTCCCGGTATCGCTGACATAGACGTTGGCCTGCTCGTCGACCGCCACGCCGCCCGCCAATCCGAACGTTCCAGCATCGGCGCCAAAATCGCCCCAGGTGGTTATGAACCGGCCATCGCTCGCGAACACCAGCACCCGGTACCCCTCGGGATCGGTCACATAGACGTTGCCCTGGGCGTCAAGCGCCAGGTAGGGCTTGTTTTCCAGCGATTGGCCATACCAGCCTACGATTGGCCATTGACGCACGTAGGCATACTCGCCATTGGCCTCGTCCCACTGGAAGACCTGGACGCGCTGGTTCCAGGTGTCGGCCACGTACACGCTGCCATCGCCGGTCACGGCCAGGCCAACCGGCTCGTCAAACTGGCCTGGCTCTGACCCGCCCATACCGATGACGTTCTGGAAGACGCCTTCACTGTCAAACACAACCACGCGCTTGTTGCCCGTGTCGGCCACATAGACGCGGCCCCGCGAGTCGACGGCCACGGCGCGCGGGCCCCAGAAGGCCTCGGGCGTCTCCGCCTGCCCGAACACGCCCCACATCTTCTGGAACTGCCCGTTGGCATCGAACTTCTGAATGCGGTGGTTCCAGGTGTCGGCCACGTACACGCTGCCATCCGGCCCGACCGCCACGTCCCACGGCTCGTTAAAGGCGCCGGGCTGGGCCGAGTTGTTCTCAATGGATCCAGGCGTGCCCCAGGTCAGGATCAGGTCTCCCGCGGCGCTGAACTTTTGAATGCGGTGGTTGCGCGAGTCGGCCACGTAGATCGAGCCATCCGGTCCGACCGCCAGGCCGCGCGGCGCCTGGAACTGGCCCGCGGCCGTGCCCTCACTGCCCCAGACCTGCACCGCCGGCAGCGCCTGGCGCGAGGCTGCGTATGGGTCTTCAGGCGCCACTTCGCCTTCCAGCACGGTCGGCCCAACACCGTACTCCCAAATCTGGCTGGCGATATCCTTGCGGACGTACATGCGCATCCGCTCTGCTACCGGCCATTCCGACAGATCAAAGCTCTTCTGAGTCAATTGCCCGAACAGGGTGTAGTCGCGGTTGTACCAAATCTCCCAGAGCGCCTGGCGGTAGTCGGCGCTGCCCAGCGCGTAGCGGACCCGGTCCCAGTCCAGGTTGAAATACTCCTGGGTCGGCCATACCATCCGAATGTATTCAAACTGATAGTAGCGATTGCCGAGCAGCGATTCCACCTTGTCCCAGTGCTTCGGGCCTGAGATGACAACCGGCGCATCCAGCGCCTCGCGCGTGGGCTGATCGCCGTAATACGACTGGTTGGTGTAGTCGCGGAAATACCAGGTCATGGGCCAAGCGACGTCCGAGTCGTAGGCCACCTTCATGCCCAGGCCGTCATCCAGGCGACGCGAGAGAGCCTCTACCTGTCCCATCACCTCTTTGACGCCGCTCGAACCGTGCGCGTAGACCAGGAATTCGTTCGCGTAGTCATAATTCACGTAGGCTGCGCGGAACGCGGTCCGCGCCGTGAGCAACGCCAGCAGCGCCAGGAACGACAGCCCGGCCAGGCGCAGCACGTTGTCAAACCCCAACTGCATCCCCAGCCCGTACAGCGCCGCCAATCCGATCACGGTCACCAGCAAAGACGAGATAAAGACGCCGGTGGCCTGCAGTTGCGCCAATTCGCTCCCCTGAAACGGCGGACTGGCCCCCAGCAGGCTCCCCAGCGTGGCGGCCAGCGCTGCTACCGTAACCGGCAGCAGCACCGCCACCAACCACGCCCGCCGCTCGCGGAAGGCCTGCCAATCGATGGCTTCGACGACGCGGCCGATAGACCAGCCGCTCAGCAGAATCAGCGGCAGCGTGATGTGGGTTGTGAGCCAGGGCATCTTTTCGCCGGCAATGCTGAACCCGATCAGCGCCGTCACCGCCCAGAAGCCAAAGAAGGCGATGACGGGGAAGGGCAGCGTCTCGCCCCGACCCGCCGCCTCCGCGTCAGCGGCGGTGTCTACCCGAAGCCAGCGGCGCAGCCCAAAGTAGCCGGCCAGCAGGGCCCCCGTGGCGGGCAGGAATTCATAGATTGGCAGATTGATGACCATGTAGTAATACCAGGGCTGGCTGCCGCGCTGCACGGGGTGCTGCGCCAGCCAATAGGCCAGCGACCCGATCAGGCCGCTCGCCAGGCCGCCGCCGTTGGTGAAGAACGTCGTAAAGAGTGTGACAAAGATGCCGTAGAAGATGCCGGCGCTGATGGCGAAGCGCCGCCAATCCCATAAGACGCCGACCGCCACCGTAATCGCCAGCAGCAGCACGCAGACCAGCAAGGTCAGGCCCCCATCGGAGCTGAAAAACGCGATGAGCGCATCGCCAAAGACCAGTCCTTGAGTGGCCGGCGGCGCATAATTCAGCGGATCGCGCCCCAGGGCCAGGATCGGAAAGGCCGTCAATTGCGGCAGCACGAATAACCCGAAGATCATCAGCAGGTCGATGACGGCGAAGCGCCGGATCTCCTGGCCAAACGCGCGCAGGACGAGGTAAACGCCGGCCAGCAGCCCCACGGCCGCCACCACGGCGGCGATCAGCGTCACTTGCGACCCGGCCGCCGCCGCCATCGCCGCCGTGGCCAGGCCCGCCTCCGGATTGGCGGGCAAGGCGGTGCCCGTGCCGGCCCCGGCCCGCGCGCCAACCACCAGGAAAGCCAGGGCTACCGCCACGGCCGCCAACGTGATCCAGAACGAGATCTGGAACGGCTGCCGATATTGGGGCCGCGGCCAGCGCGCCGCGAACAGCTCTCGAACCAGGTGCAGCCCCAGGAACAACATCGTGATGGCGATGTAGATGAAGGAGGCTTCCATCGTCGCGTAGAACAGCGCGGAGATGGCCGCCAGCCAGTACAGGTAGCGCGCGGCGCGCGTCTCAATGTAGCGCAGCACGCATAGGGTCGTCAGCAGCCCCCACACGATGACGTAAGGCTCATCGCGGATGTAGCGCGAGTAATACAGCATGTACGGCGAGATGAGCATCAGCAGCGCAGCCACCAGCGCCCCGGCGCGGCCCAGCCACCGGCGGAAGTAGTACATCAGCCCGACGGCGGCCACGCCCATCAGCGCGGGCGCGATGCGCGAGGTGAAGTCGTTGTCGCCGAACAGCCAATAGGAGAACGCCGTCACCTCAAACCGCAGCACGCCGTGCATGAGCGGTGAGTGCTGAAAGCCCCGGCCCTGGAAGAGGTACCAGCCATACTGGGTGTGCAGGCTCTCATCGTGGCTCATGGCCCGCGTGCCCAGGTCATAGAACCGGGTGATGAAGGCCGCCACGATCAACACGGCATAGAGGACCTTCTCCCAGGTTAGGCCCAGGACCGCCGCGATCGGCTGGTCGAGGGTCGAGGTCTGGCTTTCAAGCGTTGTCGTGGTCATCGTCTCTATCACCTTGGTGTCTTCCGGGTTGGGCGTCGGCGCGCTGGCGCGGCGCGGCTGGGCCGTGGGCGCCCCCCCACCCGATCGGGCGCGCGGCCGGGCTGGCGCAGCTTCCTGACCTCGTCACGGCGCAGTTCGCGCCAACCGCCAACCGGCAGGTCGCCCAGTGTCAGCCCACCCATGCCAACGCGGATCAGCCGCTGCACCGGCAGGCCGAGCAGAGCGCCGATGTCGCGGATCTGGTGCTTGCGCCCTTCGCGCATCGTCACCCGCAGCCAGGCGCCCCCGTGAGTCTCTTTCTCGAGCACCACCCTGGCCGGCGCGGTCTGCATCCCCGCCAGCAGGATGCCGCGGCGCCAGGCTGCCAATTGCTCGGCCTTCGGCGTGCCCCGCACCAGAACGCGGTACTCCTTTTCAGACTCGTAGCGGGGATGCGTCAGGTGATCGGTCAGGTCGCCGTCGTTGGTCAGCACGATCAGGCCTTCGCTGTCCGCATCGAGGCGCCCCACCGGATACAGGCGTCCCTCCAGCCCAACCAGCTCGCGGACGGTGGGCCGGTCGTCCTGCGCCGCCAGCGACGAGACAACGCCCCGCGGCTTGTTGAGGATCACGTACGTGGGCTTTTCCGGCGCCCGAAGGGGCTCGCCGTCGACGGCCAGGACATCGCGGCCGGCGTCGGCCTTGTGGCCCAACTCGGCCCGGCGGCCGTTCACGGTCACCCGCCCCTGGAGGATCAACGCCTCGCAGGCGCGGCGCGAGCCAATGCCCGCTCGGGCCAGGATCTTTTGAATCCTTTCTTCCATCGGCGGGTGGGCTCAGCTTTGCGGCCCCGGCATCGGCGTAGGCGCCGGGCTCGGGCCAGCCGCGGAGACCTCGCCGCTGGCGGCCGTTGCCGGCGCCGTGTCGATCCAGCCGTCGTCAGGCCTGGAGGGCAGCGCGCGCGGCGTGAAGGCGGCGGCGCCCGGCGTTTGGACCAGGCCGGCCGTGACGGCCGCGGGCTGACGGGCCAAATCCGGGGGCAACAGGGTGACGAGGCTGAAGGCGGCCATCACCAGGCTCAGGCAGAAGCTGAGGCGCGGCAGACTTGGCGGCCTAGCCGGGGCCCGGGCACGCGCCCAGACGTTAGCCCAATCGCGGCGCGTGAGCGCTGGCAGCCGGCCCAGCGCGGCCGGCATGGCCTGCAGCCCGTCCACCAGCGCCAGAGTCTCGGCCGCCGCGGCGCGGCACGCGGCGCACCCAGCCAGATGGACTTCCACTCGGGCGCGGCCGGCCGCATCCAGCCGCCGCTCGACATAGCGCACTAGATCGAGCTGCACGTGTTGGCCTATCATACTCCCTGCTCCGCCAGATCGCCGTGCGCCTCCACGCCCCACGCGCGCAGCGCAGCGCGCAAGTTGACGACCCCTTGACGCACCCGCGATTCCGCCGTCTTCGGGCTGCAGCCCAGGGCTTGCCCGACCTCTCGGTAGCGCATCTCGCCCAGGTAACGCAAGGCAACGGCCTCGCGCAAGTACGGTGGGAGCGTTTGCAGCGCCCGCCACAGATCGGCTCGTACACCGCGGCGCTCCAGCAGCGCCTCCACCTGACGCTCGCCTGGCCCTTGTGCTTCGGCCGCCAGCCGATCAAGCGGCAGGGTCAGCAGCCATTTGCGGCGGCGCTTGTTGCGGCATCGGCAGAGCGTAATCGTATACAGCCAGGTCGAGAATGCCGACCGGGCTGGGTCAAAGCGGGCCAGATTGCGCAGGGCATAGACGAACGAGTCTTGCACCACCTCTTCCGCATCCTGCCGGTCGCCCAAGAGCCCCAGCGCCAGCCGCAGCACGGCCGGGCTAAAGTGCTCGAAAATGGCAGCGCAGGCGGCTTCGTCGCCTTGCCGGCCGCGCGCCAGCCAGTCGTTGAGCGCCTCCGGACTCAGTTCACTGCCCGCCATCATGAACGCCTATCATGTTACCCTTATACACCCTGT
>JADLEU010000232.1 GCA_020845955.1 Anaerolineales bacterium | reverse complement strand
TCCTTCTGTTCCTCGGTCAGGTTGGGATTGGCCTCGATCGCCTCCAGGGCGTCTTCTAAAGCTTCGATTTGCTCCGCGATGGCCTGGTCGACGGCGTTTTGATGCGCCAGGACCGCCTGCTGCGGGTTGGGCAGGTAGAGCGTCAGCCCCAGCGCGACCGCCACGCCGACGACGCCCATTGCCTCGCGCCAGTCAATCCTGAAGCGCAGTTGCCGGCGCGGGTCAACGCGCCGCGCGGCTGCCGCCGCGTCGGCCCATTGGCCGCGCCGCAGCCAGCCCGGCGCGGCGCTGCCGGCCAGTTCGAGAGCGGTTGCGGTGCGCTCTTTCAGGTCGAAGATGTCATCGAAGTAACGGGCGCTGGCCAGGCGCGAGCGCGGCCAAAAGTAGGCCAATGCCAGGGCCGCGCCGAAGCCTGCCAACGCCAAGCTGAGCGCCGCGGCGATCAGTGCCGGGGTGGAGAGCAGGGGGCGCAGCCGCGCCAGCAGCGCTAGGGCCAGGCCTAACGCCAGTCCCAGGCCCAGCCCGCGCAGCGACCACTGCAGCGCCTCGCGCAGGCGCAGCCGCAGCTCCCAATCGGCCAGGCGGTCTTCCAGCTCATTGAAGTCACTCGCGGCAGGAGACATGGCAACTACGTCTCGGCCCGCCGCACTGCCAGGATGCTGGCGATGGTCATCAGCGTGCCCGCCACCAGGCAAAACAACAGGAACGGCGCCCAGGGCGACACGAGTGGGAGGGTCACCCCGTTGCTGATCGGCAGTGGAAAGTAAAAGGCGGTTTGCTCGGTCACCAGCAGCACCTCTGTCACCACTGCAGTGGCGATGGGGTTGCTGGCAATCAAGAATCCGACGCCGTAGATCAAAATGGTTTCGAGCGCCGGCCCAGGCGGGGCGTTGTTGAAGAGCATACTGGTCAGCGGCAGCAGCGCGATCAACACCAGCGGCAGGCCCAGCGTGGCCAACAGCGCGAAGGCGTAGGTCAGCACAGTCGAGCCCAGCGTCCGCCGCATGAGCGACGAAAAGAACACGCCCGAGGTGCCAAAGAGATAGGCCGTGGCCACCAGCAGTAGCGTCGCGATAATCACTTCCTGAGGCGATACCCCGCCCAGCAGGAAGGCCAGGCTCTGCAGCGGGAAGGCCGCGATCAGTAGAAGCAGGATGTAGGACAGCGCCGAGGCCAGCTTCCCGAAGACCAGCGCGCTGGCCGTCAGCAGCGTTGTGCGCAGCAGGTCGTAGGTCTGGCGCTCGCGCTCGCCGCTGATCGCGGCAGCGGTAAAGGCCGGCGCGATAAAACACACCAGCAACAGCTCGATGCCCACCACCGCCCCAAATACGAACTTGCCTACCACCTGGCTGCTGGCGCCGTTGTAGACGCTGTTGGTCGAGGCCACATAGATCGCGTACAGCAGGGTCACAAAGGCGCTCATCAGCAGCAGGTAGGCCGTCAGCACGATGAACGCGCGCGGCCCGCGCATGCGCCCGCGCAACTCCTTGAGCACTACCGGGTTGCGTGTCAGCAGGCCGCGCAGGCCGCGCGCCGGCCCGGCCGGCTGCGCGGGAGTCTCGCCAATTGCCTCTGTCGTCATCCGCCGCTTCCTATGACACGATGCCCTGGGTGGCGTGCATGAATACGTCTTCCAAGTCGTGCACGCTCTCGGTAAAGCGCAGCACCGGCAGTCCCCGGCCCACCAATTCACGCAGCAGAGCGCTGACCGCCGCGTCGTCGCCAGTGAAGTCCACCTCCAGCGTTTTGGCGCTGGCTGGGCCATCGGCGCCTACCTGGCCGACCGCCTCGGCCGCCTCATCCGGGCGCGGCTCGCCATTCACCACGGTCTGCCGCACCTCCATCACGCCCGGCCGCGCCACCAGTGCCGCGTGCGCTTCCGGCAGGTGTCCCAGCAGGGTGATGTGTAACCGCCGATGCGGGCGCAGACGGCGCTGCATGTCCGCCAGGCTGCCTTGAGCCACCAGGCGGCCGGCCTCGATGATGCCCACCTGCGTGCAGATCTCGGCCACGTCGGCCAGGATGTGGGTCGAGAAGAAGATGGTCTTTCCCATGCGGCTGAGCTCGAGCAGCAGCTCGCGGATCTCGATGCGCGCGCGGGGATCGAGGCCCGAAGCCGGCTCGTCCAGGATGAGGACACGCGGGTCGTGCGCCAGGGTGCGCGCCAGGCAAAGCCGCTGCTTCATGCCGCGCGAGAGAGTGTCGACCATGTCATCGCGGCGATGGCTCAGGTCTACCAGCTCCAGCAGATCGTTGATCAGGCCGGCGCGCGTGGCCTCGGGTATTTCGTAGCAGGCGGCGAAGAAGTCCAGGTACTCCCAGACCTTCATGTCGTCGTAGACGCCGAAGAAATCGGGCATGTAGCCGATCGCCCGGCGCACGCCGCGCGGGTCGCGCGTGATCGAGCAGCCTGACACAAAGGCCTGGCCGGAAGTCGGCTGCAGCAGAGTGGTAAGCATGCGCATTGTGGTGGTCTTGCCGGCGCCGTTTGGCCCCACAAAACCATAGATGGCGCCCTCGTCCACTTGCAGCGACAGCTCGTTGACGGCCGCCAGCGCCCCGTAACGTTTAGTGAGGTTGTGCGTTTCAATAATGGCAGGCATACGCCCTCGCCTACTGCGCGGCGGTCAGGGTAAAGTCGAGCCGCTCGACGCTGACCTGCAGCGCGCCGGTGTTCGCCACGCGCACCTGGATTTCCCCGCCTGGCCCCACAAAGCGGGCCGGCCGCGAGATTTCGTTATCGCCCCACACCGGCGCCGGCACGTCGACCCAGTTATTTTCGCTGAAATCCCACAAGGCCACTTCCAGCGCCGCCGAGCCCGATTGGCCATAGCTGGTCAGGTGCATCACCAGGCCCTCGGCGGTCTTGAAGGGCACGAGTTGGCTGGGGATGAACCGCAACTGCGCCTCGTTGCCCTGGTAAAGGTACACGTCGTACGGCGCGGGCGTGGTGGCCGGGTTGGGGTTGAGCGGCAGCCACTGCATCAGCCCGGGCGGGATCACGACCCGCCCGCTGCCCACATCCAGGCGCAGGTCGAGGGCGATCAGATAAAGTGTGCGGTCGAGCGTATCAAATGGGCGGCCGACGACTTCGACCGGCAGCGGCGATTCGTCGGTCCAGCCGATCAGGTAGACGCCGCTGCCCCGCCCACTGCCGCCATAGGCATCGATCATCGAGGCCAGCAGCGAATAGCGCCGGAAGCTCTCCTTGTCATTGTAGTAGTAGGTGTTGCCCAGAATATCGTCGATGGTGGTGTCGTTGTTGCTGGGCGGGTAAAAGGCCTGCGGCGGAACCGGCCCGCCCGCGGCCGCCGCCGGCATCACATCGTTGAGCGGCGCAACTGAGGCGCGCGCGTTTGACAGCGGAAATCTGATGCTGGCGCTCGCCCCCGGCGCCAGATCGCCCAGGCGCTGCGCGCTGCCTGGCCCCAGTACCACCGCGTCCTTCAGCGCCAGGCCGCTGCGGTTGGTAACCGTGCCTTGCAGACTGGCAAACTTACTGCCCACGTCGAGCACCAGGTCAGCCGCAAAGCTGGGCGCCGGGGCCAGTCCTTGCATGACAAACGGCTCGACCGCCCCAACCTCCAGCCGCACACCGGGAATGATGATCCCGTCCGCCTGTTCCAAGCGAAAGCTGCCGGCCGGCCCGGCAAAACCGTCAACCGGCATGGGCCGCGCTAGGAAGCCGGGACCGATAGCCAGATCATATTCCGACCGTCGTGGCGAGAACAGACCGATCAGGCCCTCCACGCGCGCGAACTCAGCGTCTGGCCAAACCTGCACCACGGCCAGCCGGTGCAGGCTGGCCTGCCCACCGCGCAGCTGATAGCCCGCCACGTATGCGCCGGCGCTGAACAGGAGCACCAGGGCCGGGATGGTCACCCAGGCCAGTTCGCGCCGCTTGAGCCGGCGCAGCACCAGGTAATTGACCGGGCCTACCGCCACCAGGTAAAACCCCAGAAAGCCGCAGATCGTAAAGGCCGAGGGGAAATCCAGGCCTGGCAGCGCGTTGACGGCGTCGCGCGCCGAGTACCAGTTGCGCACGCCGGCCGCCCAGCTCGGCCGCTGCGACGTGCCCGAGAGCAAGTTGCGGAACAAGCCTTGCAGGCCGGCCCAACCGCTCAAGGGATCGAAGGCTGGGTCGACGGCCAGGAATGCCACCTGGCCGAAGCCGGAGCGCCGGGCCGCGATCAGGGGCACGTCGCCGGCGCTCGCTAGGACGGCGGCGCCCGGCGCCAGCGCGCCTGTGGCCGCTACGACCACGCCAGCCTCGGGCGGTGCGGCCACGGCATAGTCGGCCAGCGCGTCCAGGCCGGCGAGCGAAGTGGTCCCGCTAGGCACCAGCGGCAGGACCTCACCCAGCCCAGCCGCGGTCTTCTGCCAGGTGGCACCGCCGGCCACGATTAAGCGTCCTCCCGCCGACACCCACCCGGCCAGCGCCGCTCGCTGCTCAGGCGAGAAGGCGCCGGTATCGACATCGGACACGATCAGGACGTCGAGGGAGTGCCAGGCATAGCTGACCGGCGGTAGATCGGCTAATTCCAACTGGGCCACATAGGCCGATCCATTCACGGGATCGACGTCTGCCAGGAGGTTGTAGGCCGACGGCGAGCCGGCCAGCACGCCATACAGCAGATCGGCTTTGCCCGTCTGCGCCAGCCTGACCGACGTCGAGGCGAGCTCTCGATTGCCGTCCACCAGGCTGACTTCCAGTCTGCTCAGATAGCCCTCAGCCGGGACATACAGGAAAATCTCGTGCCGCGATTGGTTTGGTAGCTCGACCTCGCGGCTGACGATGACCTCGGCAGTGTTGTAGCGCGGCGTTACTATCCGCACGGTGCCGCGCGTATCGGGCCCGTCGTTGGCGACAGTGACGCGCATGGGGATCCAGCGCGCTTCCTTATAGTAGCCGTCAAAGCCGGCGCGGGCGGTCAGCGTAATCGGAGCAGGCTGAGTGGCCGGGGCCGCGCGCGCAGCCAGCGGCATGGCCAGCCAGGTCGCCAGCAGCACGGCAGCCGCCGCCAGCCGGACCAAACGCCGCCGGGGCGTCCGCAGCCGTGCGGCCGCCGAAGTCACCGAGTTGGCAAGCACAATCGCCATCGAGATCTGCCTGTTTCCACCGTTCAGGCCGACTGGGCCGGCCAGGGTCGGAGCTAAGGGATTCTAGCGCCTTCAGCCGAGGCGCACAACGCACGCCGCGGTGCGCACTTATTGATCCAACGTCCTGGCGGCGCATTGGGTTCCCGGCAGGTCGTTGTACCATGCGGGCATATTTACGTCAAACTTTACCAGGTTACGGACAGATGCGCCGTGCGATTCACCTTGATCCACATGGAATAGACTCCCGGGCCGCATTCGCTCATGACGGCCGGCCGCTCGCTCGAGCGGGCCGCCACCGGCGGAGCGGGAAGCGCCAGCCAGATTTGGCCCTCGGCGTGCCGGTCCAGTTCGATCGTGAAGGTCAGGCGGCGCCCCTCGACCGCCCATTGGCTGATCTCGCCCCCTTGCGAGAAGTGTAGCGACGAGCCGACCAGGTCAGGCACAGCGGCCAGGCAGGGCCGCAACGCTACCAGCCGCACGCCATGGGCAGGGATGGAGGGCAGGCGCAGGGAAGCGCCAGGCGCCAGGCGCCAGCAGGCGCCCTCCCAGAACTCGGCGGCCCAATGGGCCGATTGCGGATCAAGTCCCAGGTCGCGCAGGTTCACCTCGCGATCGCGTGGGACGTCATGCCAATTGAAGATCCCGGCCACGACCCAGGGGCCCAGGCCGCCGGCGCCCGGCCGAGGCAGCACAAACAGGTCGGGCATTTCGCTGTCAAGCCAGCGCGGCGCCTTAGCGCTGGTGCCCAGCACCGGCAGCAGCGCGGCAATATAGCGCTGGCGGTCTGGCCCCAGGCGGTTCATATCGTCGGACACCAGGAACATGCCGCCCGAAAGGCCGATGACGCTCGCCAGGCTGCGCACCTCCGGCTCGGTCAGGCGCGTATCGTGGTCGCGCACCAGCAGACAATCAGGATCATTCAGCCACCAACGCCGGTGCAGCGGCGCCCGGTTGATGGTGTTCCGGACGGCGTTTCGCACGCCGACGAAGTCCACTTCGCGGCGCAGCAGAGGCGCCAGGTAAGGCGTATACAGGTGCGGGTTCCAATCGGGGGCCACGTCGGTACTCACGCGCATGCCGTCGACGATGCCCACGGCTGGGCCAAGCGGGCAGCCGCAGCCCAGCAAGAACGTCTCGGGACCGGCGGCAGCGCGGATGTCGGCCAGCGCCAGACACATGGCCTGGGCGCGGGTCAGCGTGGGATCGTAACGCTTGGCCGGCAGTGCCGCTGCATACAGGAAGTCGAGCTTGAGGTAGGGATAGCCCCAGTCGTGGACGGCCGTGGAGATCAGCCGCTGGATATGCGCGCGCACCGCCGGGTGGGTCGGGTCGAGCCCATAACACCAATGAAACCAGTTAAAACCCGCATTGGCACGCCGGCCGTTCGGGTGGCGCAAGAACCAGTCGGGGTGCTCGCGCAGCAGCCGCGCGTCCGAGCGCACGATGTACGGGGCCAGCCACAAGCCGGGCACCAGGCCCTGGGCCCGGATCTCGGCTGCCAGCCAGGCGAGCCCGCGCGCGAAAGCCGGCTTGGTCTCAAACCAGTCGCCCACCTGGACCTGATACCCATCGTCGAGCTGGACAAAGTCCAGCGGCAGATCGTCGCGCTCGGCCACGATGGCTCGCAGGTTGGACAGCATGTCGGCTTCTGTCACGCGGTCGAAATAGTGGTACCAGGAGCACCAGCCCACCGGCACGTGCGTCGGGACCCGCGCCCGGTTCTCGCGCGCTACGGCCTCGGCATAGGCACCCAGTCCGTCCGGCGTCGACAGCTGGATGAATTGCAGATAGGCCCAATCGGTCGCGCGCGCCTGGGCCGGCTCCAGCCGCACCTGGTCGCACTGGGCCGTCAGCCGCAGCGAAGGCGTCTCGCGGTCGAGCAGCACTTCGACCGCGGAGAATTGCTCCCGCTGCGACGTGAACCCCGCCACCACGCCGCGATCGTGCTCGCGGTCGCCGATGGCGCCGAACATGTCGCTGGTCAGGCGGCCAGCCCGCCGGATACGCGGCGTCACCAGGTTGAGAGCCTTGGGTTCCCCCAGCGGACCAAAGCGCGAGGTGGGCTGGGACCGATCGGCTTGCAGAGAGCCGGCAAAGCTCCAACTCTGGTAGCCATTGGAAAAGAAGGCCAGGCGGGCCGGCCGGCGGCTGGCGGGCGCCAGGCTCAGGAAGCCGGCCGGCCCCATCGCATGCGGTTCCCCGTCCAGCTCGCGCCAGAACAGGCTGCGTAGCTTATGCCATAGGCCGGACCGGCCCGAGCGCGGCTGAAAGCGCGGACCGACGCGCAGCAGATCGACGAGTTCCAGGACTAGGGCCGCCGGCCCAAAGTTCTCAACTTCTGCCCGCCACAGTAGAAAGGGCAGATCAACCGGCAGCAGGAACGTGAGCGTGACCGCCAGCGTGGCGTGCCATTGGTCCGACGTGCGTGCCTGGATCCGCAGCCCATCCGCCGGCCCGTGCGCCGTCGGGACCGCTGTCACGGGCGTCACCTCGGCTTCGATCAGCTCGCCGTCCCAATACACACGGCGCGGGCCGGCTTCGGTCTCGACGGCGTAGATCGCCCCCAGCCGCGCCTCGTGTATCCGCGACTCGCCGCTCGCTGGCTCCAGGTTCCAGTAGCCGGTGGCCGGATCGAACGCAAAGCGCAGGTGCTGATTGGATAGTGTCCGCATGGGCCGAATTTCAAGCCATTGGCGATGGCCAATGGCCGCTCCACGACCAGCCGGCTACTTCGCCCAGTACACCGTGTTCCGCGCGGTGCTGCAGGTGCAGGCTTCCACCCAGGCGCCCAGGCGGATCATGCGGCCCTGGTAAGGCGTGCCAGTGCTCTGGGCCACCCACCCGCCCAGATCGAATGGCACGATGCCGGGCAGGATGCCGCCGGCCGGGATCCACTCGCCGTTGTACTTACGCGCCAGGTGTACATGGGTGCCGGTGGCCTGGCCGCCGTCGCACGAGGGATGGCCCAGTGGATCACCGGTCTGCACCAGCGTGCCGGCCGGCGTAAGCGACTCATTGGTCAGGTGAAAGTAGAACAGCGCCCAGCCGGTCTGCTCGAAGCCGTCGCCGTCTAGATCGACCACCAGGGTGTTCTCCTCGGCCCGCACCACCACCCCCGGCGCCGAGGCCGTAACCCCCTTGTCGGTGGCGGCGCAGCCGGCGACGCCGGCCGGCGCAAAGTCCAGGGCCGACCAGGGTGAATAGTCGCCCCACACCGGATGGGGCCCGCCGGTGAACGACCAGGTCTGCCTGGGGTCGAAGGGCAGCGCCAGGTCGGGCTGCGCCAGGTCGCCAGGCAGGACGTCGGGCAGAGCGCCGTCGAAGGGGTTGCCCCACAGCCCGATATACACGGCGCCAAAGCCCTGCGGCCCGACGGCCGCGTTGAACTCGTCCAGGCCCATCCACTGCGAGAACAAGTGCTGGAGCGCCACGCTGCCGGCCGACTGGTAGAAGTCGGGGCGCGAGGTGGTCGAGTCGCGCAGCCGCAGCGAAGTCAACCAGCCGGCGCGCCAGCCGTAATAGCCCACGCTGAGTTGTTCGGAGACGTAGCGTAGCTGCGCGGTGAAACCGGTCACGCCCGGGATGGGGCCGAAGGGGTTGCGCGCCGCCTCGCCGGGCGCATCGGCGCGGCTCAGCGCGCCGGTGCGCCACTCCATCAGCGCCAGTAATAGCCGCGGGTTAATCGAATATTGGCGGGCATAATACAGCACCGCCTGCGCGGCTGTCCGCTGCCGCTCGGCCACAAAGGCCGACATTTCTTTGAGATAGCCTGGCTGCAGTGCCACGTAGGCATCGATGTCGAAGTCCGTCGTCGTCGGGCCGTAGACGAACTCGCTGTCTGGAATCATCTTGTAAGCCGTTCCGCCCAGCGGAAACCAATAAGCAGGGATGGTCAGCGCCTGGCCAGAGGGCAGCGTGCGGGTCAGCGGCAGCCCAGGGTTGAGGGCCAGGATTTCGTCGGCAGTGGTATTGAAATGGGCGGCGATGGCCAGCACGGTATCACCGGTCTGCGTGATGTAGGGCAAGTGGTTGCCTACCCCAAACGGCTGGCGCGTAGGCAGCGGCGTGGCGCCGAAGTCCGGCGTCGGCGACGCGGTTGGCGTGGCCGGCGGCGTTGAGGTCGGAAACGGGGTCGGCACTGCCGCTGGCGGCAACGCGCAGGCCGCCAACACCATGGCCAGTATCACAACGCTTCCAAACCACATGTGTCTTGCGAACAAGCCAGAATTCCTGCCAGCCCATGCGCCAGCGGCGCCGACCCCTCGGCCGAGGGGTCGGCACGCGCCTGTCGTCGACAGTTGCCTCTAAGGTCGATGCGTTATTGCCGTCCAGGCTGCCGTGCACGTGCACGCCTCCACCGTCACCCCATCGCGCGCCAGCGTGCCGAAGTACTCGCCTTTCCCCTGACCGGCTACCCAACCGCTCAAGTTGAAGGGCACCGGCCCGTAAGCGGTGATCCATTCGCCATTGTACTTGCGGGCGAGGTGCAGGTGCGAGCCGGTCGAGCGCCCGCCCTCGCACGAGGGATGGCCGATGCGCTGGCCGCGCTCGATCAAAGTGCCAGCCGCGACACGGTCCTGGCTGGCGATATGCAGATACAGCACAACCCAGCCGGTGGCCTCGCGCCCATCGCCGTCCAGATCGACCACCACCGCCCCGTTGGCCGAGCGCAGCACCAGCCCGGCCGCCACCGCTGTTGCCCAGGCGCTCGAGGCGGAGCAGCCCGGCGCGGCCGCGCTGGGCGCAAAGTCTAGCGCCGCCTGCGCGCCGCCCAGCTCCCAGGCCCCGTGCGGACCACCCGTGTAGCTCCACGTGCCGCCAGGCGCCCATGGCAGCGCCATGGGCACTTGCTGTAGGTCGGGCGGCAGCAGCGGGCTGAGCTCGCGCGCGAACGGATCGCCGAACAGCCGGGCATAGGTCGCGGCAAAGCCCGCCTCGCCCACTGCTGCTTCCCACTCCGGGCGATCCAGCACCTGAGCCAGGTAATACTGCACCGCCACCGTGCCAGCATTCAGCTGCGGGTCCAGCCGCACGGTCGAGCCATCCTGAAAGGTGAGCCTTGTCAGGCTGCCGTCGCGCCAGCCGTAGTAGCCAATGGCCACCTGGCTGGTGGCCCAGGTGAGCTGCGCGTTCAGGTTGGTGAGGTAGTCGTGCACGAACCCAAACGGGTGCTCCAGCGCCGCGCCTTTCGGGCTGGGGTCAGTCACCCAGCCGCTCAGGTGATCGAGCAGGGCCAGGAGCAGGCGCGGGTTGATCGAGTGGTCGCGCGCGGCCACTAGCACCACGTCGCCGCCGTAGCCGTTGCGCCCATCGGCATAGCCGCGGTAGCGCGCCAGGTACCCCCCCTGCTCTTCCGCGAAGGCTTGCGGATCGAACCCGGCCGCTGCCCCGCTGTATACCACTTCCGAGTCGGGCACAATGCGATAGTCCGGACCAACCGAGCCAAGCACATCGGGGATGACCAACAGCTGCCCATCGGCCAGGGTCGTCGTGCCGCGCAGGCCGGCCGGCGCCACGATGTCGGCCGGGTTGACGCCAAAGCGGGCAGCCAGCGCCGGCAGCGTATCGCCCGACTGGGTTGTGTAGAACTGCGTCGCCGCCGGGGTCATAATGGCCGTCGGCGACGACGATGGCTCCGGCAAGAGCGTGCTGGTGGGCAGCACGAGATCCGTCGCCGCGGCGGCTGGCTGGGGTGTGGCGCTGGCCGCGCCGGGCTCAGTCGGCGGCCCGGGCGTCACGGTCACGATCCCGCGCGGCGTGGCGCTGAAGACCGTAGCCGGCGGCAGGCTATCGGCCGGGGCGGCCCGCGAACGCCAGACCCAGACAAAGGCTACCGCCACAAGCGAGATCACCAGCCAGGCAAAGCGCGCACAACCCCCGCTATCACCCGAGCGCCGCTTGTCAGGGTTGTAAGGGATGCGCGGGTTCATGGCCGCCAGACCTCGTTGCCGGCCGCGCGGCAGCTGCAGGCCTCAATCGTCCGCTCGCCATTTGTCATGGTGCCGTCGTATTCACGGCCCAAGCCGGCCGACACCCAGCCATCCAGAACAAAGGGCATTTCGCCGTCGGCCGGGATCCATTCGCCGTTGTACTTGCGCGCCAGGTGCACATGCGTCCCCTCGGATACGCCGCCCTCGCACGACGGATGTCCGATGCGCTCGCCGGCCCGCAGGTAAGTCCCAGGCGCCGTCCGTTCGCGCGCTTCCACGTGCATGTAGAACAGCACCCAGCCGGTCTGCTCGTAGCCATCGCCGTCCAGGTCCTGGATCACGGCGCCATCGCCCGCGCGCACGATCAGGCCGTCGGCCGTGGCCGTCACCCATTCGTCCGACGGCGTGCAGCCCAGCACCTCGGCCGGCGGCGCAAAGTCCAGCGCCCCCCAGGCCGAGCCCGTGTCCCAGGCGCCGTGCGGGCCGCCGGTAAAGGCCCACACCCGCTCGGGCTCAAAGGGGAGCTGCAGCGGAGGCTGCAGCAGGTCGCGCGGCACCAACGGCTCGACGGCCAGCCGGAAGGGGTTGCCAAACAGCTCCACGTAGGTCTGGTAAAAGCCCGTGGGCGCCACGACCTCATCCCACTCGCTGGGAATAAGCAGGCTGGCAAAGAGGTTCTGCACGCCGACGCTGCCCGCGTTTTGGCCCGGGGCGATCAACTTGATCGATCCGTCGCCAAAGCTCCACGACACGCTAGCGCCCGCGCGCCAGGCATAGTAGCCGAAGTTGAGCTGGTTTGCGGCCCAGGCCAGCTGGCGATACAGGCCCTCGCGGCCCGGCTCGACTTGGCCGAGGGGAAAGGCCAGCGTGTTTTCGTGCGGGTCGGGGTCGCGCAGCCAGCCGCTCTGGTATTCCAGCACGGCCAGGAGCAGACGCGGATTGACGGAGTAACGGTCGGCCGCCATTTTGACGATCTCAGCCCCACTCAACGTGCGCGCACTGGCCGAGCCGTCAAGATAGCGACCGGGGACCTCCTCCACGTAGCTGGATAGATAGCCGCCGTAGGCGGCCACAAAGGCCTCCAGGTTGAAATCCAGCACGCCCGGCCCATTGACGAACTCGCTGTCGGGCAACAGCTTGAAGGCCGAACCAACGGCGTGCGGGTTGGGCACGGGGATGCGCAGCACCTGGCCGACAAAAAGCGTGTCGCTGACCTGGATGCCGTTGGCGGCGGCGATCTCGCTGGCGGCGACGCCGTAGCGCTCGCCGATGGCGCTGAGCGAATCGCCGCGCTGGACGACGTACTCTTCTACGGACTGGCGCTCGAGCACCGAAGGGCGCGTGGCGTCGGGTGTAGGCGTGCTGCGGCTGTCCTGGGTGGGCCGCAGCGTGGGCGTAGGCAGACCCGGCACCGGCGCGGTCGGCGGCGGAAGCGTCACGGTCGGTTCGCCCCGCGCCACACCCTGCAGCCAGACCGGCGTACTCTCCCCTACAGGCGTGATCGCGTTCAGATCGACGGGCGCATTGGCACGCGCACAAGCCAGCAGCGCCAGCGCCAGTGCCACCAGCGGCACTGCCAGGCTTGCTCGCCGGGCTCTCACGGGGCAAGCTCCTGCTCGAACACGGTCTGGCCGCCTATCTGCACGGCCAAGCGATCGCCCGCCGGATCAGCCACCAACTTGGGCGCCACGGTAATGGCTTCGAGTGTGGTGGGAGCGAGGTCGCGGCACTCGCAAACCAGCCCGGAAGCGCCGCACCCGCAGAGCACGAAATAGGCCCCCGTGCCACCCAAGGTAACGCGCAGCCCCAGTTGATAGACCTGCCCGTTGACCTCAGCTCGATCGAGGTGCCGGTAGGGAGCAAAAGTTTGCGGTAGAGCGCCCCAGCAAGCCAGGCCCCCGGCGACGAGCGCGGCCAGCGCGGCCAATCCGTTTAGCGCGGCACGCCGGCGCCGGCCGAGGGCCTGGGGCAGCCACAGGCCAATGACGGCCATAGCCACCAGCAGCACGGCCGTGGCCAGAGCGCTGGCGGTGGAATAGTACAGGACCACGGCCGGATAACAGACCGGTCCACCGCCCACGACCGGCCTTTGGCTGAGGAAGGCGTACAGAGCGGCCAACGCCAGAGCAGGCAGCGCGAGCAGCCACAGCCAGTTGAGGCGCGAGCGCGGGCGGGTCATCGGCAGCAACCCGGCGGGTCAGCGCCGGCGGTGATGGGCCTCCACGGCGTCCCAGAACAGCGCCAGGCTGAGGATATCGTGCAGGTGCTCGGCCGTATGCTGAACCGTCTTGGTCATGACCCAATGCAGGTGGCGCGCGCCCCAGCGTGTGGCGCGCGGCTCGTCCCAGGCAGTCTCTGGCAGCTGCGGCAGCAGTGCCAATTGCGCGGCCCGCCCGTTTTGGAACTCCTCCAGTAACCCTGCCACCGGGGCCTGTGGGTCCCAGGCGACGTCCTCATCCGGTTCGGCCCCGCGGCTGGGCGGCTCATCCAGCCACAGGCGCATGGCGGGCACAGCCACCTCGCGCTCGTAGAAGAGCAGGTGAAACAAATGGCGCGCCAGCGTCCAGTCGCCCAACCCAGCCGGCGGCTGGCGCAGCTGGCGCTCGGCGGGCACCTGGTTCACCGCCCAGGCCACGCTTGCAGCGCCAGCCTGGAGTTGATTCAGAAACCAGGCAGTCTCATTCATTGGCGTTCACACCAGCGCTAATCAGCCGCGTGGAGTATAACACGCTCCGCGCATGGTAGAATCATCGCCGCATCGCCCAGCCACCCAAAGGAGACTCGACAGGATGCCATCAACCCTAACGCCCCGGCTAGAAGTGGATCAAGCGCCGCCGGCCAAACGCCTCTCCGGGCAGAGGATCGTGGCTAAGTATCAAGAGCCGGATCTGCGCCGCAGACCTGCCGCGTCGAGGACCCCGAGTTCCAGCAGGTGAGCGCCAGCATGCCGGCCTCACGCCCGTTGGTCGAATGCGTCCCCAACTTCTCGGAAGCGCGCCGGCCCCATGTGGTCGCGGCAATCGTCGCCGCCATCGAACGCGGGGGCGGGAGCAGCCTGCGCGTGCTGCACGTCAACTCGGACCCGGACCACAACCGCACCGTGGTCACCTGCGCCGGGCAGCCGGCCGCGTTGGAGGCGGCCATGTTCGCCGGCATCGCCAAAGCGGCCGAGCTGATCAACCTGGACGAGCACACCGGACAGCACCCGCGCCTGGGCGCCGCCGACGTGGTGCCGTTCGTGCCGCTGCGCGGCGTCACGCTGGCCGAATGCGTTCTCATGGCGCGCCGGCTCGGCGAGCGTGTCGGGCGCGAACTCGGGCTGCCGGTCTATCTTTATGAGGCCGCTGCTACCCGCCCCGAGCGCCAGAACCTCGAGAACGTCCGCCGCGGCGAGTATGAGGCCCTCAAGGCCGAAATCGCCAGCGTGGCGCGCCGCGAGCCGGATTTCGGCCCGCGCCAGGTCGGCCCGGCCGGCGCCGTGATCATCGGCGCGCGCGCCTTCCTGATCGCCTACAACATCTACCTTAACACCACCGACGTCAACATCGCCAAGCAGATCGCCAAGGCCGTGCGCCACTCGTCAGGCGGGCTGCGCTTCGTCAAGGCGCTGGGGTTGCTGGTGGAGGGCCAGGCGCAGGTGAGCATGAACCTGACCGATTTCACGCAGACGTCCCTGGCGCGCGTGGTCGAGTTTGTACGCCGCGAAGCAGCGCGCCACGGGGCGGCCATCACCCGCAGCGAACTGGTCGGCCTCACCCCACAGGCAGCGCTGGTAGAGGCCGCTCAATGGTATCTGCAGCTCGACGACCTGGCGGTGGACCAGATCCTGGAGAACCGGTTGATGGCAGAGGCCGGCGAGCCGGACGGGCCGGCCGAGGCAGCGCCCGACCAGACCTTCATCGAGCGGCTGGCGGCTGGCAGCGCGACGCCCGGCGGGGGCGCGGCCAGCGCCTACGCTGGCGCTATGGCTGCCGCGCTGGTGGCGATGGTCGGTCGGAACACACTGGGCAAGAAGAAATACGCTGACGTCGAGGCACAGATGCAGTCGATCGTCGAAGGCGCCGACAAGCTGCGCGTCGATCAGACCCTTGCGGTGGCGGCCGACTCGGCAGCCTTCGGCGCGGTGATCGAAGCCTTCAAGCTCCCCAAACAGACGCCCGAGCAGCAGGCCGCGCGGCGCGAGGCCGTGGAGCAGGCCTACCTCCATGCCGCCGAAGTGCCACTGCGCGTCGCGCGCGCCGCGGTGGCCACGCTGGGACTGGCCACCATCGCCGCCGAGCGCGGCAATATCAACGCGATTTCGGATGCCGGCTCCGGCGCTTATCTGGCCAAGGCCGCGCTGGCCGGAGCGGCGCTCAACGTGCGCGCCAATGCCGCCGCCATCCAAGACCGCGCCACGGCCAACACCTGGCTCAAGGAGTTGGCGGGCCTGGAGCTGCGGGCCAACGACTCCCTGGCCGGCATCGACCGGCTGCTGCGGGAACGCAAGTAATGCCGCTCGCTGCGCGGCAGCGGGAGGCGGGCGGTTGGCCCGGTCATCGCGCCCGCCTGGCTCGTCTTACCAGCACGCTGCTGGTCACCCTCGTTTTGGTTGGCTGCGCGCGCCCCAACGCCCTGGCCGGCGGGTTGGTCGCCAGAACGGCCACGCGGCCCGGCGTCATCGTGACCCCAACCACCCCGCTGCCGCCGGCCACGTTCCAACCCACGGCCGAAGACGAAGTGACAGGCACGCCGCCGAGCGGCCCTTTGCCCACCAGCGGCGCTACGATCACGCCGCTCAGCCCGGCCGGCCCACAAGTCAACTCACAGACCCCAACACCAACTCCCTGCGCCAGCCAGGCCTGTGCCTCGGCCGCCACCCACTTCTGGCTCGATCGGCCCATCCCGGCCGGCCAGGGCTATGTCGATTACGTGGATCGCTCCTACCCGTACGGCGCGACCCAAAACGACATGCGTGAGCCGCATCACGGCGTGGAGTTCCCTAACGGCACCGGCACGCCCATTATCGCGGCAGCGGGCGGGACTGTCGTCGTTGCTGGTGACGACCAGGTGACGGCCTATGGCCCGTCCACGCACTTCTATGGCAATCTGGTGGTGGTCGAGCTGGACCAGCGGTTGGACAGCCGGCCGGTGTTTAACCTATACGGCCACCTGCAGACCGTGAGCGTGGCCGTGGGCGACCAAGTGGCGGCCGGCGACCCGCTGGGCACCGCCGGCTCGACCGGTGTGGCCATCGGCCCGCACCTGCATTTCGAGGTGCGCGTGGGCGCCAATGACTATGGCTCAACGCGCAACCCCGAGCTATGGATCAAGCCCATCGTCATCGACGGCCAAGCCACCGGCGCCATTGCCGGGCGCGTGGTCGACCAGAGCGGTAGGCTGATCGATGAGGTAACCGTGGTCATCCGGCCAGTGGACACGCGTAGCGACCGGCCGCGCAACCGCTACCCGTTGACCTACGCCGCAGACGAGCTGATCAACGGCGACGACCGGCTGCAGGAAAACTTCGCCATCGGCGACATGCCGGCCGGCCTTTACTCGGTTGCCGTCAACACCACCCGCATTCAACAGCAGAACGTCAGCGTGGAACCCGACCAGGTGGCCTGGGTGACGTTCGTGGTCGACCGGCCGCCGCCGCGCCCAACGCCCGCCACCCCTGGCGCCGAACCTCTTCCTGAGACGCCCTCCGCCGGGCTGAGCGAAACGCCCGCCGCCTACCCGGGCGGAGAGACGGCTGCACCGGCCGGCGATCAGGGCACGCCGCCAGCTGGCGCCCCCACTCCGACGCCAGCAGACAGCGGGGCAGCCACAGAGAGTCCAACACCGGATCCGGCAGCGCCCGCGCCATGAGACGCGTGAGTCAACCCACGGCTTGCCTGAGCCTGGCCGGCTTGTTGTGCGCCATGCTGGTCCTGGCCGGCTGCCGCCCCCCGGCAACGGACACCCAGGAGCCCATTGGCTCGCAGGTGGCGCTGCGCCTGACCCAGACCGCGGCAGCGCCCACCAGTGCCCGGCCGGCGCCCACGGTGCGGCCCAGCGAGACGTCAATCCCGACGACGACTGCCATACCGACGATCACGCCGACGCCCACCATCTCGCCAACACCAAGCCACACCGCCACGGCCACGGCCGTCCCGCGCGCCACGGTCGAATTGGGCAGCCTGCCACACCCCCCGGCCAGGTTCGACGGGCCGAGCCACTTCTACTTCGGCAGCCCAACCGGCGGTTTTATCGCCTCGTCGTACCGCTACGGATCGGTCGGCCCGGGGCAGCGTTTCGCCCCGCATCACGGCGTGGACTACTCGGCCCCAGCCGGCGCAGACGTCGTCGCCGTGGCGCCGGGCACGATCTACTATGCCGGCAGCGACCTGGAGCGCCTGTTCGGCCCGCAAAACGATTTCTACGGCAACTTGGTGGTGCTGCAACTGGCACAGCCCTGGAACGGGCGCGCGCTGTTCGCACTGTATGGCCACCTGGACCAGATCTTCGTGCAGGCCGGGCAGGCCGTGGCCGCCGGTGAGGTCGTGGGCACGGTGGGCGCCACGGGCGTGGCGCTGGGCCCGCACCCGCACCTGGAAGTTCGGCTTGAGTTTCCAGAGAGCTATTGGGACACGCGCAACCCCGAGCTGTGGCTCACGCCGGCCAGCGGTTATGGCACCCTGGCCGTGCGCGTGACCAACGCCGCCGGCTTCTACTTGCCGGGGGTGCGCGTCGATTTCGTCTGTGGGGACGCCGCCCCGCGCTTCATGGAGACCTACTGGTATTCCGGCGTCAACCCCGATGACGTCTACGGCGAAAACGCCGCCATGATGAACATCCCGCCCGGCTATTGCGATTTCGAGCTGACCGTCGCGGGCCAAAAGGTTGAGTACAGAGACGCGCTCGTGGCCGCGGGGACCGTCTCGTTTGTGGACATTCGAGTGCCCTGACCGGCCAGCGCCAGCGGCCAGGCAACGTCAAGACTCGGCAATGGCCGCCCGTCCAAACCACTTCACCTTCAGCCGGGCCAGCGTCCCGTCGGCCTCCAGGGCGGCGAGGGCGGCTTCCAGGTGCTCGAGCAGCAGCGGGCTCTCGATGCTCACCGCAATAACATAGGGCTCCGGCTCGATCAGCGGGCCCGCCAGGGCCAGCGCCGGGTGGCTGAGCAGGAAGTCATAGGCCGTCAGCGCATCGACGATGGCCGCATCGGCCTCGCCTTTCTCCACGGCCAGCAGCGCATCGGCTGCCGTGGCCTTGGGTGTAACCTTCACCCCCGCCACCCGCCGCGCCCATTGCCGCGCCAGCGCGTCACCTCCCGCGCCGTATTCCACCGCCAGAGTCTTGCCCGCGGCCCAGGCCTGCGCGTCGTTCGCCAGCGGCTGGCCGGCGTCGGCTCGGATGACGGCCACGGTGCCGCCCACGAAGTAGGAACGGGTATAGGCCACCTCGCGGGTGCGCTCGGGCTGGGGCACAAAGGCCGAGATGACGGCGTCGTCGCGCCTGACGATCAGCGTGCCCAGCAGCGCATCGTAGGTGATGTTCTCAAACGCCACCATCACCCCCCAACGGCGCCCGATCTCTTCGGCCAGGTCAATGTCAAAGCCGAAGAGATTGCCATCCGCGTCGACGGCCGCGAAGGGCGGGTAGCTGGCATCGGTCGCTACCAGCCAGCGGCCCTCGGCCTGAATGCGGTCCCAGGCGGCATCCTCCTGCCCGCGCAGCGCACGCCAGCCCAGCCCGGCCGCGGCCAGCAGCGCGGCTGCGACGAGGCCAGCAGTCAGCCAGGGCCGCAGCCTTCCGGCGGCCAACCGTCGGGTCATCCTCTACTGGTCACCGGTCGCCCACGCCCTCACCGCCTCGTAGATGGGCTTGGCGACGAACTGAGGCGACACGAAGGTGAAGTAATCGCCATAGCTGTTCTGCGGTTTCGGATAGCGGAAGGCCCAGGTGCACACCGCCTGCATCCACGGCCAGTGCTGCTCGGCCCACGCGTAACCATCCAGGGTGTAGTCGATGCGCGCGCCGGGAGTCACCGCTCGCGTCCAGCGAGGCGAGTCGTTCCAACCGCTCTCAGTCAGCACCATCGGCTTGTGGCCGTCGCCATGCGCGACCATGATCTCGCGCCACAGCTCAACCCGCCTGAAGTTGAGCGCGGTGGGCGCCGGCGGCTCGTCGGGCGGGAAGCGCAACCCATACGCGTGCACGGCTAACCCGTCGAAGTGGGCGGCGGCGCCAGCCGCGTACATGCGCTCCAGGTACAGCAAGTCGTTCAGGCCCAACTCGCTGCCCTCAGGCTCGAGCGTGGGCGCCAGCGCTCCGGCCAGCACCTGCACGCTGGGGTCGGCTTGCTTGGCGCGCGCGTAGGCCACGCGCAGCAGATCCACGTAGCCCTCGGGGTCCACCGGCCGAAAACCCCACTCCAGCGTCACGTTGGGCTCGTTCCAGATAATGATGGCCGGCACCCGGCCGCGGAAGTGGTCCACAAAAGCAAAGACGTAGTCGCCAAAGTCGGCATAGCGCTCGGCCGGCAGCAGCGTATCGGCCGTGGCGGCGCCGTCGGGCTGCTCGCGCGCCCAGGCCGGCACCAGGCCGCCCAGCCGCGCGATCACCGCCAGCCCCTGGTTGGCGGCGAAGTCCACCACCATGTCGGCGTGGCCCCAGTCGAACTGCTTGGGCTCGCCCTCGTGATAGGCCCAGGGGAAGTACTCGACGATGGTTGGCGCCCCCATGTCCCGCACCATCTCGAGCGTCCTCAGGACCTTCCAGGCTTCGACCTCGTCCGTCAGCCGCGTGTGGACGCACAAGCGTGGATGGTTGGTGGCCACGGCCTGCGGCGGGCCGAGCTTGACGCGAGGCTGCGGGGGCTGCGCCCAGGTGAGGGCCGCCAGCACCAGCAGGCCGCGCAGCACCCACGCGCGCTGGCGCAGCAGCGCAAGCCCGGTTGAGCGAAAGCGCATCGTGTGATTATAGCGGTGGTCGCGGTAGGCCTGGCCGTGGCGCCGGACGCAATGACAACGGCGGGTGAGCTAGGGCGCCGGCAGACTGGCCGGCGTTGGCTCCAGGGTAGCCGCCATGGTCGGCGTGAAGGCCGGCAGCGTTGGTCGTGGCGTGGGGGTGACGGAGGCCGTGGCGGTCGCCTGGCGCGTGCGCGTGGCCGTCGGGCGCGGCGTGCGCGTGGCGGTGGGTGTGCGCGTCGGCGACGCCGTGATCGTTGCGCTGGGCATGTTCGTCGCCGTGGCCGTCCGCGTCGGCGTGGTGGTGGGGATCCTAGTCGGGCTGGCCGTAGCTGTCGGCGTGGCCGTGGGCGGCACGAAGAAGGCGCGCACGTCGGGCCAGCGCCACAGCGCCAGCACCAGCACCAGGCCGATCAACCCTATCCCGCCCAATAGCCAGGGCGAGAGCGGCGGGCGCGGCGGGGCCTCCGGTTCGCGCACCACCGTCGTCATCACGGGCGGCTCGTCGGGGCCTGGCGGCGGCTCGGGCTCAGGTTCCGGGAGCGGGATGGCAACCTCGTGCAGCGGCGGAACGACCAGCACCGGCTCGGGTTCGGGCAGGTCTGGCGATCCAGCACGCTGGGCCGGCGGTGGCGGTTCGGCCGGCGGCGGCGCTTCTGGGAAATC
>JADLEU010000231.1 GCA_020845955.1 Anaerolineales bacterium | reverse complement strand
CGATTGGCCACGAAGCGTCAGTCTCGAAGGTGGGCGAAGAGCAGTTGTTCTACCTGATGAGCCGTGGCATTCCCGAAGAGCAGGCCGAAGGATTGGTGGTAGCTGGCTTTATCGAGCCGTTGGTGAAGGAGCTACCGATGGAGTATGCGGTAGAGCTCAACCGGTTGGTGCAGCTGCAGATGGAAGGCAGCATCGGTTAGCGGCTGACCGCCAATAGCATCCCCGACGGCCAAATCACGTGCTCGGGCGGGTGACGGCGCCTCAGCGGCGACCCCGCCCGTTTGCGCGCAACAGGAAGAGGCGGAATGACGACCCAGGCAGCAAGCGCTACCTCGACGGGCTCCACTCAACAATATGAGCGGACAGTGATTTCCACCGCGCGGCGCAGGGCACCCCAGCCGGCCCCCGCGGAGTTTATGTTCAGCAAGGCTGACGTGCAGGCGCTGGCGGCGGCCAAGCACGACGCGGGCTGGTACACACGCCGCCGCCTGGCGGCGTGGAAGGCGTATCACAGCATCCCCATGCCGACGCTAAACGACGATGCCTGGCGGCGCACTGACATCCGACCCTTCAAATGGGGCGAGGTCGTGCTGCCGCACGCCTTTGTCAACGGCAAGACTGCCACGTTGCGCGTGCCGGCCTCGCTGCTCAAGCCCCTGGTCGGAAACGAACAGGGCGGGCAGTTGGTGGCGGCGGGCGGGCAGGTGATTGAGGCCAGCCTGCATCCAGCGATCAAGCGCCAGAAAGTTGTCTTCACTGACTTCCTGGCGGCCACGAAGCAGCACCCCGAACTAGTCAAGAAGTATCTGGGTAAAGTGGTGCCAATTACCGACGGCAAGTTCGCGGCGCTGGCTGAGGCGTTGGCCGACGGCGGGCTGTTCGTGTACGTGCCCAAGGGGGTCGCGTTGGCGCTGCCCCTGCACTCGGTGGCCTGGCTGACCGGCCCGGCGCACTTCAGCCGGGTGGTGATCGTTATCGACGACGGCGCCTCGGCAACGGTGGTGCACGAAATGGCTTCGCCGCCGGACAGGTCCGCCCAGGCACTGCACGCCGGGACGGTGGAAGTTCTGGTTGGCAAGGGCGCCCACCTGACGTTTGTGGAATTGCAGTCACTGGGCCAGAATGTGTGGAACTTCACGCATGAGCGCACGCGGGTGGCGCGAAATGCCAAGGTGGATTGGATCTTCTCGGCCGTCGGTTCGCGTCTGACCAAGAACTTCTCTGAGATCGATCTGGATGGAGCGAACGCCGTGGGCAAGATGTCGGGCTTCTACTTTGCCGACAATGAGCAGCACCTGGATCACGACACGCAGCAGAATCACAATGCGCCGCACACCACCAGCGACCTGCTGTTCAAGGGCGCCTTGCGCGACAAGAGCCGCTCGGTGTGGCAGGGCATGATTTACGTCGCGCCGGGGGCGCAGAAGGCCGATGGCTACCAGGCCAACCGCAACCTGGTGCTTAGCCGCAGCGCCCGAGCCGACTCGATCCCCGGTCTGGAGATCCTGGCTGATGACGTCCGCTGCACGCACGGCGCCACGGTTGGCCAGTTAGAAGAGGAGCACATCTTTTACCTTATGGCACGCGGCTTGACCCGGCCCGATGCCGAGCGGCTGGTGGTCGACGGTTTCTTTGATCCGATCTTGCAGCGTATCCCATTCGAGGGCGTACGCGGCCGGCTGAAGAAGGCCATCGAAGCCAAGATGAGCTAGCCCTCGGAGCGCAGGCGGGCGGTGCGTGCGAAGTACAGCGCCGGCGAGCGCGTTGAAATGTATTGCGAGCACATGCGGGCTGGTCAGCGCCAAACAGCTTGGCTGGCGGGACAAGTCGTGACGGCCGACCACCGGCTGGTGGCGGTCAGGTTCGAAACGGACGTGTTCACCAACACAGGATGGCCTGTGCCCGACCGCACGCTCTGGTGCACGCATGGTTCGCGGCATCTGCGGCGTCTGGCTGAGGGCATGGCACCCGGCAACTGAGGTACATCTCAGAAGGTCAGCAAGCATGAATGCCTACCCTGCCTCCGATAAGAGTGGCTACGCGCGCCCCGAGGTGCTCGTCGAAACCGAGTGGCTGGCCGAGCATTTGCAGGATCCGGCTGTCCGGGCTGTGGAATCTGATGAGGATATCCTGCTGTACGACCAGGGCCACATACCCGGGGCCGCCATGATCGACTGGGTTGGTGACCTCAATGACCGTGTGCGCCGCGACTACCTGGGGCGCGAGGGTTTCGAGCGGCTATGCGCCGAAAAGGGCATTGGCAACGACACCACGGTGGTCTTTTATGGCGATAAAAGCAACTGGTGGGCAACCTATGCCTTTTGGGTGTTCCAGCTCTTCGGGCACTCGAATGCTCGAATCCTGAACGGGGGGCGCAAGAAGTGGGTCGACGAAGGTCGCCCGCTGAGCAAAGAGGCCCCGCACTATCCGCGCACTACCTACCACGCCCCCGAGCGGGCCGACTACAAAATCCGCGCCCTCCGCGACCAAGTCCTGGCGCATGTCTACGCCAGGGCGCCGCTCGTAGATGTGCGCTCACCGAACGAATACAGCGGCGAGTTGCTGCACATGGAAGCCTATCCGCAGGAGGGAGCGTTGCGCGGCGGACACGTCCCTGGAGCCTACAACATCCCGTGGGGCAAGGCTGCGCGCGAGGATGGCACCTTCAGGCCAGTTGCTGAACTACGACAGCTGTATGAGGTCGAGAACGGGCTGGCGCCGGATCAAAACATCATCACCTATTGCCGGATCGGCGAGCGCTCGTCGCACACCTGGTTTGTGCTGACCTATCTGCTGGGCTACCCGACTGTTCGGAACTACGACGGCTCCTGGACCGAGTGGGGCAACATGGTAGGGGTACCGATTGAACGATAAGCAGGCGTTCATCGACTTTATCCTAGATCACTACCAGAACCCGCGCAACCGCGGGGCATTGGCAGAGCCTGACATCGTCATGAAAGGGGGCAACCCCGGTTGCGGGGACATCGTCACTATGTATTTGCGCCTGGACGGCGACGAGCGGATCGCCGGCGTGTCGTTCGAGGGGGAGGGGTGCACGATCAGCCAGGCGGCGGCCTCGATCATGACCGGCAAGGTGTTGGGCAAGCCTCTGGCTGAGGTCAGCCAACTAGGGGCCGAGACAGTGGTGGACGAGATGGGGCGCGAGCTCGTGGCCAACCGCTTGCGCTGCGCAACGCTGGCCCTGAACACGCTGAAAGCGGCCGGGAAGAAATATCGAGCGGGGCAGGCGGCGCGCAGCGCCGCCGAAGCACAGATTGAGGACTTCTAAATGGATTCAGCGCGCGTAGACTCCATGGAGGCGGTCGCCGCTCGGCGCAGTGATTTTCCGGCTTTGGCGCGGGAAGTGCGGCCGGGCGTCCCCCTGATCTATCTTGACTCGACGGCCACGTCGCAAAAGCCCCTGGCGGTCATCGAGGCCATGGACCGCTATTATCGCCAGTCGAATGCCAATGTGCACCGGGGTATTCACACCCTGGCGGAAGAAGCCACGGCCTTGTACGAGGGTGGGCGCGAGAAGGTGCGCGCCTTAATCAAGGCGCAGTCCGTGCGCGAGGTGATATTCACGCGCAACGCCACCGAGTCGATCAACCTGGTTGCCTATACCTGGGGCCGCGCCAACATCAAGCCGCGTGATCTGATTGTCTATACTGAAATGGAGCACCACTCCAACCTGGTGCCCTGGCAGATGCTGGCCGCCGAGAAGGGCGCCGAGGTGCGGGCGGTGCCGGTGACGGAAGATGGTGAACTGGATCGCGCCGCGCTGATGGCCCTTCTGGCGCGCAGGCCCAAGCTGGTGTGCGTGACGCACATGTCGAATGTCCTCGGCACGATTAACCCGATCACGGAGATTGCTGCCGAGGCCCATACCGTGGGCGCGCTTGTGCTGGTAGATGCCGCGCAATCGGTGCCCCATCTACCGGTAGACGTGCAGACGCTGGGCGCGGACTTCTTGGCTTTCTCCGGCCACAAGATGTGCGGTCCAACCGGCATCGGGGTCTTATGGGGGCGCCAGAGCGTGTTGGAGGGCATGCCGCCTTTCTTGGGGGGCGGCGACATGATCCGGCGGGTTCATCTCTACGACTTCAAGCCTAACGATCTGCCATACAAGTTTGAGGCCGGCACCCCGCCCATTGCCGAGGCGGTGGGGCTGGGCGCAGCGGTAGATTACCTGAACAGCATCGGCATGGACGCCATCCAGGCCCACGAGCAGACCATTACCGCTTACGCGCTGGAGCGGCTGGAAGAAGTGCCGGGAGTTCGGGTGTATGGCCCGGCGGCCGAGCGCCGAGGCGGCGTCGCCGCCTTCTCCGTCGCCGGCGTCCATCCGCACGACGTGGCCCAGATCCTGGATCGATTTGGAGTTGCGGTCCGGGCTGGGCACCACTGTGCGATGCCGCTTCACGATCGCTACAACTTGCCGGCCACGACGCGGGCCAGTTTCTATCTTTATAGCACGCTCGCAGACGTCGATCGGCTGATCGATGGCTTGTACCAAGTGAAAAAGGTGTTTGGCTAGCCGCGGCGGCGGGCGCATAGGAAGCAGATATGGACGACCTCTACCGTGAAGTCATCCTGGACCACTACAAGAATCCACGGCACCACGGTACGCTGGATCCGCACGACTTTTCTTATGAGGACGAGAATCCGTTGTGTGGCGACAAGCTGCGCATCGATGTGAGGCTAGACGGCGCCCGGCGCGTGGCAGCGGTAGCCTTTTCCGGCCGTGGGTGCGCGATTTCACAGGCCGCGGCTTCGATGCTGAGCGAGGCGATCGTGGGAAAGAGCTTGGACGAGATCAAGCGGTTGGGCAGGGACGATATCCTGGATTTGCTCGGTATCGAGCTGGGCCCGGTTCGCCTCAAGTGCGCGCTGCTCTCACTCAAGGTGCTTAAGGCCGGCGCCTATGGTCTTGAGGGACAGCAGTATCACGACGAAGACTGACCTGAGGATAAACAACGAAATGGCGTATTACGACCAAGTTGATCCCGCCACCGCTGAATATGTGGCCGTGGCCACAACGGCCGAACTGCCGAACGGGGCCCGCAAACTACTAGAAGTGGACGGCCGGGCGATCGCGGTGTTTAACATCGCCGGCACGTATTACTGCATTGCAGATGTCTGTTCTCACGACGACGGCCCGGTGGCCGAGGGCGAGCTGGACGCCTACGAGATCGAGTGCCCACGCCACGGCGCGCGTTTTGACGTTCGCAATGGCAAGGTGCTGTCCTTCCCGGCCATCGTTGATATCCCCGCCTATCCGGTCAAGGTTGAGGGGGACGAGGTCCTGATCGGACTACCGCCGCTGGAATAACCCGCGCTGTGGCCAGCACGGCGCGATCTTAGCTGGACCTGAGGGCGGGCGAATTCGCCCGCCCTTTGCTTCACGGCTATAATCGACCCAATGGTCAAGAAAACCGATCCCGTAGCCCGGATAGCGGCGCTCTCCGAAGCGCTGGCCTACCATAACTATCGGTATCACGTCCTGGCTTCGCCGCTCATTTCGGATGCCGAGTATGACGGCCTGTTTCGCGAACTCCAGGTCCTGGAGGCCGAATATCCTGATCTGGCGCGCCCCGACTCGCCAACGCAGCGTGTCGGTGGCGCGGTGTCAGAGAAGTTCGTCAAGGTGCGTCACCCGGCGCCAATCCTAAGCCTGAGCAATGCCTTCTCGGGCGACGACTTGCGCGCCTGGTATGAACGGATCCGGCGGTTGGATGATCGCGTCGAGCACGCGAGCTTCGTTGTGGAACCCAAAATCGACGGCCTGACGGTGGTCCTGCACTACGCCGAGGGCTGGTTCGCGCGCGGCGCGACGCGCGGCGACGGGGAGGTCGGCGAGGACATTACACCGAACCTGCGCACGGTCCGCTCGCTGCCGCTGCGCATCCCGGTGCCCGGCAACGTCAAGAGTGGGGCGGTCCCGCCGCAGGCGCCGAAGCGGCTCGTAGTGCGCGGCGAAGCCGTTATCTTCACGAAGGACTTCGAGACGCTGAATGCCAGCCGGCGGGCCGAAGGGCTGGAGACATACGTTAACCCACGGAATACTGCCTCGGGAGCGCTACGCCAGCTGGACCCCAAGCTGACCGCGGCGCGGCCGATTTCGCTGCTGTGCTATGCTATCGTTGAGATGGACGGCGAGCGCATTGGCACGCAGTGGGAGGTGCTTGAGTGTCTACGCGCCTGGGGGTTCCCAGTGGCGTCACATGTCCGCCGATACACCGACATCGACGCTGTTGTGGGCTACTGCGCCGCCCAGACCGGCGCGCGCGAACTACTGCCTTATGAGACCGATGGGTTGGTGATAAAGCTCGATGATCTGCGCTTGGCCAGCGACCTCGGCGTGGTTGGCAAAGACCCACGCGGCGCAATCGCGTACAAGTTCCCCGCTCAGGAAGTGTCGACCGTCCTGCTCGACATTGTGGCCAATGTTGGCCGGACAGGAGTCTTGACTCCGAATGCCGTCCTGGAGCCGGTGGTGGTCGGAGGCGTCACCGTGCGCCAGGCGACGCTGCACAATTTCGACTACATTGCCGAGAAAGATATCCGCCTGGGTGACCGGGTGCTGATCAAGCGCGCGGGCGAAGTCATTCCGTACGTCATCGGCCCGATCAAGGGCGCCCGAACGGGGCGCGAGCGCCGGTATCGCCGGCCACGGAAGTGCCCGTCGTGCGGCCAGAAGATCGAGCGGGCGGAGGGGGAGGTGGCCTACTACTGCGTGAACAGCGCCTGCCCGGCGCAGTTGACGCGGTTGGCAGAACACTTCGCGGCCGTCCTGGATATCGTCGGATTCGGCGAAAAGCTGGCGATCCAACTGGTCGGCGCGGGCCTGGTGAAGGATGTGGGCGACGTGTTTCGGCTGACCAAGGGGCAGCTCTTGGAGTTGCCGGGCTTCGCGGAGAAGAAGGCTCAGAACCTGATCGAGGCGATTGCGGCGACCCGCGCGCGACTGGCTGCCGGAGGCCATTTGGGCCGGCTGATTTCGGCCTTGGGGATACGCGGCGTCGGCGAGGTGATGGCTGGCGACCTGGCGGAGCACTTTGGCACGCTCGACGCTTTGACCCAAGCGACACCGGCTGACCTGCAGTTGGTCGCCGGGATCGGTCCGAGCGCGTCGCAAGCCCTGGCAGACTGGTTTGCCCTTCCGCGCAACCAGGAGCTGCTGGCGAAATTGCGTGGCCTGGGTGTGTGGCCAACGGGCGAGCGCCGCAAGGCAAGCGCCGTAGCCGATACGCTCGCCGGGCAGACGTTCGTGATAACGGGCACACTTCCCAATTGGTCACGGGAACAGGCGCGCGCTTTCGTAGAAGCCCACGGCGGCAAGGTGACCGACAGCGTGAGCAAGAAGACCTCTTACCTGATCGTGGGCGCGGCGCCTGGATCGAAGCTGGCTAGGGCCCAAAGCCTGGGCGTGCCGGCCCTCGACGAAGCCGGGCTGCGCCGCCTGGGCGCCGGCGAGCGCTGAACGGCCGCCGCTAATTCTGTGCTATATTCTCACCCAAGAGTCTACCGATGGGCAAAGGAGCCGCCATGGAGGACACGTTGACGGTTGATGACAAGTTCAGTGCGCTGATACGCCACTGGACGCAGCGCGTGGAGGCGCTCAAGGACGACGACCTATACTTCTACAATCAGCCCATCGAAGAGCTCTGCGGCGGTGTCAAGGTGCGCACGCACGGTCGCGAGATGCTGATGTTCGCCTCCTACAGCTACCTCGGCCTGATCGGACACCCCAAGATCAATGCAGCCGCCCAAGCCGCGATTGAGACCTATGGCACCGGAACGCACGGCGTGCGGATGCTGGCCGGGACTCTGGCGCTGCATTCCGAACTCGAAGCCACGATCGCGCGCTTCAAGGGCACGGACGACGCGGTGACCTTCTCGAGTGGCTACGTCACCAACCTGACGGCTATTGCCACCATGGTTGGCCGGCACGATATCGTGATCTGCGACAAACTAAATCACGCCTCGATTGTCGACGGCTGCATCCTGTCTGGCGCGGACATGGTCCGCTTCCGCCATAATGATATGGATGACCTGGAGCGCTGTCTGAAGAAAGCCGATCCCCGGGCCGCCAAGCTGGTCGTGGTTGACGCGGTCTTCAGTATGGACGGTGATGTCATCGACCTGCCGACTACTGTCGAGCTGTGCCAAACGTATGGGGCCTATTTGATGGTCGACGAGGCGCATTCCATCGGCGTGCTGGGCGAGCGCGGCCGGGGCATTGAGGAGCACTTCGGGCTCACCGGCGTCATTGATCTCAAGATGGGCACGCTTAGCAAGACCATTCCATCGGTGGGCGGCTACCTGGCTGGGCGAGCGGATCTGATCCAGATGTTTCGACATGCCTCGCGCGCTTTCATCTTCTCTGCGGCCCTGCCGCCGGCTCAGGCGGCAGCGGCCAAGGTGGCCTTCGAAGTCATCATGGAGGAGCCGGAACGCGTGCTGCAGTTGCGGCGGAACGCCGCGCGGTTTATCAGCGGGCTGAAAGGGCTCGGCTTCGATACCATGCGCACCGAGACGGCCATTGTGCCCGTCATGTGCGGCACGGATGAGCGCGCGTTTACAATGACGCGGCACTGCCAGCGGGATGACATCTTCGTCCTGCCCGTCGTCTCGCCGGCTGTCCCTGAAGGCCAGGCTCGCTTGCGGGCCACGGTAACGGCGGCGCACACGCTGGCGGACATCGATAAGGCTCTCGAAGTCTTTGAACGAGCCGGCAAGCGTACGGGGCTGCTATAGGCGGCAGCCGGGCGGCGAAAGCGTCGCCCGGCTTTTTTCATGGATGCAGTCATCTTGAAGCCGGGGCGCGAGAAGTCGCTGCTCCGCCGGCATCCCTGGGTCTTCTCGGGCGCAATTGAGCGCCTGGCGGGCGGCCCAGTGGCAGCCGGCGCCACCGTCGGCGTGCGGGCCAGCGACGGGGCCTTGCTAGGGTGGGGGGCCTATTCGCCGCAATCTCAGATTGCCGTGCGGCTGTGGTCGCTCGACCCTGGCGCTGAGATCGGCCCCGCCTTCCTCGAACGGCGATTGCGGCAAGCGCTGGCTGCCAGGGCGTTGCTGCACCGGCAACCGAGCCTGAATGCCTACCGCCTGGTGAATGCTGAATCAGACGGCCTGCCAGGACTGATCGTAGATCGATACGGAGAGTTCCTAGTCTGCCAGTTCCTGTCGACCGGCGTCGAGTACTGGAAGGCCACCCTGGCGGAGTTGGTGCGCGAACTGGCCGTAGACGAAATCGGCGCCGTGCGCGGTGTGTACGAACGCTCTGATGTGGAGGTGCGCGCCAAGGAAGGCCTCGCGCCCAGCACTGGCGTGTTGGCCGGGGACGCACCGCCAGAAAGAGTGATCATCGAAGAGATTGACTGCCGCTTCTGGGTGCAGATCGCGGCCGGGCAGAAAACGGGTTTCTACCTGGACCAGCGCGAGAATCGGGCGCTCCTGGCGAGCTACTGCGCCGGGGCCGAGGTCCTCAACGGGTTTGCGTACACCGGCGCGTTTGGGCTTTGGGCGTTGCGCGGAGGGGCGCGGCACGTCACGAACCTGGAAGCCTCGACGGCGGCGCTGGAGGTGGCCGCGGCCAACACGCGGTTGAACGGCTTCCCGCCCGCGCGGGTCGAAAACGCCTCTGGAGATGTGTTTGAGGTCTTGCGCCGCTATCGGGATGAGCGGCGGCGATTTGACGTGATCGTGCTGGACCCCCCTAAATTCGTAGACGCCCGCAGCCAGCTCGAGCGGGGCGCACGCGGCTACAAAGATATCAATCTGCTGGCCCTGAAGCTGTTGCGGCCGGGCGGCGTGCTGTTTACGTTTTCCTGCTCAGGGCTCGTGACGGCTGATCTTTTTCAGAAGATCGTGGCCGGCGCGGCTTTGGATTCGGGCCGCGAGGCGCAGATCGTACGCCGGCTGACCCAGGGACCCGATCATCCAGTGGCCTTGAGCTTCCCGGAGGGCCAGTACTTGAAGGGTCTGGTATGCCGTGTGACGGCCTAGCGCAGGCAGTTGTATCGCTGAGCGACACAGCGACAGAAGATTACTGGTTCCACGGAGCCAGAGAGGGGCACAATGCGCCTCAAGGATAAGCGAATCGCTGTATTAGTTGAGGACGGTTTCGAAGACCTCGAATTCTGGGTTACCGTGATGCGCCTGCGCGAAGAAGGCGCGCGCGTTATCATCGTTGGGGTAAAGGCCGGTCGGACCGTGACAGGCAAGCAGGGCCTGAAGGCCACCAGCGATGTGGCTGCCGCGGAAACGACGGGGGCGGAGTACGACGCCCTGGTGGTGCCTGGCGGATGGGCGCCGGACAAGCTGAGGCGCTATCCAGCGATCACGGACTTGGTCAAGCAGGTGTATGAGCAGAAGAAGATCGTCGGCCTGATTTGCCATGCCGGCTTGGTGGGAATCTCGGCCGGTATCGTGGCGGGGCATAAAGCCACGGGCAGCCTGGGCATCAAGGATGACCTGATGAACGCCGGGGCTAGCTGGGTGGACGCGGCGGCCTTCCGCGACGGCAATCTAGTGTGGGGCCGGGTGGTCGCTGACATTCCGGATTTTTGCCGCGAACTGGTGGCCGCGATCGAGAAACCCTAGCCGCACAGAGAAACAAACCGTGCCGCAGGTCTGCTAGCGGCACGGTTCGTGGTGGAGATGGCGGGAATCGAACCCGCGTCCGAACGATTCGACCACAGATCTCTACAAGCTTAGCCTCGCTATTTTGGCGTCACCACCCAGGCCCCGCGAAGCCGGGTCACCGGGCGACCAGCCGCTTTGTCTTTCGCCCAAGCCGCGGCGTCTTGGGCGGCACCCCGGCATTTGTCACGCTGATGGCACGCGCCGCCGGAGAGGCTCGTGGTCAACGGGTCCCACGCAGGGAACCTGGCTCTACCGATGGGCGGGGTTAAGCCGCCAACGGGAGAGCGCTGTAGGAAGTGCGGTTGGCACTTGTGGTTTTGCGCTGAGTTTACGGGATCGGCGCCGCCCGGCTTGCAACCTGTGACCAGCCTCATCCGTCGAAGCCTGTCATCCCCAGATAGTGTAATTATACCATGATCGGCAGGCCTTGTCCCCTCACAACCCCCTGCGCATAGCCATCGACCTCCCATAGCGCTACTCTCGAGCCAACACCTTCTTCAATTGGCCTAAGCCTATGCGCAAGGCCCCCCGCGGGACTGCTACCCTCTCCACCGATCTGGCCAGGGCGTGTTTGGCAGAGGGGCCTAACCTCGCCGGGCAAGCGCGCGCTGGATTTCGCGTTGGCTGTCGCGCTGGGCGATGGCCTGGCGCTTGTCGTATTGCTTCTTGCCCCGCGCTAGCGCAATCTCAAGCTTAGCCCGGCCTTTCTTGAGGTACATACGCAGCGGGATAATGGCATGGCCCTTCAGACTGGCCTGCGCGGCCAGTTTGGCGATTTCCTTTTTGTGAAGCAGCAGTTTGCGCGGGCGCAGCGGGTCATGATTCTGGCTGGAGGCCGGGTCGTAGGGTGAGATATGGGCATTGAGCAGGAGCAGCTCTCTGCCTTGAACCTGAACATAGGCCTCCCGAAGCTGGACTTGGCCGTTGCGAACTGATTTGATCTCGGTCCCTAGGAGGGCCAGGCCAGCTTCGTAGCGCGCCTCCAGAAAGTAGTCATGGCTGGCCCGGCGATTGGTGGCGACGACCTTGACGCCAGGCTGTTCATCCGCGGTGTTTGATTTTGCCATATCAGGGTAACGCAGCCGGCAGCGCGCGATCCGTTGCCGTCAGGAGTTGTACGGCAAAGCTCAACTCGGAATCCCCACCGTCAACGGACGGCTGGACCGAATGGGTCGGGGGGAGGCCGGCTTGCTCGATTTCCCGCCGCGCAGGCGTGTACCAGCGATAGGCGGTAACGTGTACGCTGGAACCATCCGACAAGTCGTAGACCAACTGCACCGAGCCTTTGCCGTAGGTGGGCTGACCGACCAGGGGGGCGCGGCCGCGATCTAGCAGGGCGCCGGCGACGATCTCGGCCGCGCTGGCGGTGTTGTGGTTGACCAGCACGACCAGCGGCGCCGTAATGCCGGGACCCGCGCCAGCCGGAGCGCTATAGGTCTTCTCGGGAGCAGCGTGCTGGGTCTCATACATCACGACGCCGCCGTCGAGGAAGTGGCCGGCAACGTCGACGGCGGCCTCTAAGATGCCGCCGCCATTGTTGCGCAGGTCCAAGACATACCGCGCGGCGCCGCTGGCGTGGAGCTCCTCGATCGCCTGCCCAACCTCTGCGGCCGTCCGGCTGCTGAAGCGGCTGACGGCAACGAGCCCAATCAGAGGCTGACTTTCAATCAAACGCCAAGTCACGGAGGGGATATCGAAACGCTCGCGCGTAACGGAAAGGGTGACCTGCTCTCCGGAAGGATGTCTTACGGTTAGTCGCAAGACAGTGCCCACCGGGCCCCGAATCAGCGCTGTCGCCTGGTCCAAGGGCGCTCCGGCTAAGAGCGGTGTATCGTCGACGGCTATCAGCACATCGCTGTCCAGGATACCAGCGCGCTCGGCGGGCGAGTCACGGTAGGGTGAGAGCACCACCTCACCAGCGTCACTTAGGCTCATTGTGACGCCGATCCCCCCGAACTCACCTTGGAGCGATTGGGTCTCTAGCTCGTGCGCTTGCGGCTCGATAAATACAGTGTACGGGTCGTCCACGGCGCTTACCAGCCCTCGGATCGTGCCATACTCCAGCGCGGAGTCTGGCGGCAGCGGGCCGATAAAGTGCTCCTCGAGGAGGCCGCGCGCCTCGGCCAGCAGCGGATATCGATCGGGATGACTGCCCAGTAATGGCTCGCCCAAGCCGGCCTCGACGGTGGCTGCGCGGAGCGTGTATCCAGCAAGAAACGCCACCGTAAGGAAGAAGATGTTGACGGCGGCAAAGAT
>JADLEU010000230.1 GCA_020845955.1 Anaerolineales bacterium | reverse complement strand
CTGCCGCATCACCAGCGGCATCCGGATCGGGCCGGGCGTCGCCGTCTTGGTCGGGTCTTTGAAAACCTGCGGCAGCCGGATAGGGCCGAGCGTCGCGGTGCTGGTCTGCTCCTCCCCGGCAAAGGAGGGGGCGCTGGGCTGGCTGGCCAGCAGGGCCAGGATCACGACCAGGCCAACCGCGGCGAGGATGCTGAGTTTGCGCATGACTCTCTCCTGAGCACGCAATCTGGGAATCATTGTAAGCGGAAACACGGCCGCTGTCTGCCCCCCAGGAATGGCGTTGCCTCTTTGGCCGGCGGCGGCATCATCATCTTGGCCCTCCGCGCAAGAGCCAGGCATCCGCTCAACCCCGTGGCCCAACCCGCACCGTGTGGCGGAGGCTTCGCCCGGCCTGCGCGTCGTCCTCGACCTGGTGCTCAACCACACCTTGCACGAACACCCCTGGTTCCTGGACTCGCGCCGCGGCCATGCCAGCGCCCACCACGATTGGTACGTCTGGCATTTCGGTCGGAACGGCGGCCCGCCTAACAACTGGCTCTCGGCCTTCGGCGGGTCCGCCTGGGAGTACGCGCCGGAGCGCGGCGAATACTACTACCGTTTCTTCTTTAAGCAGCAGCCTGATCTCAACTGGCGCAACCGAGCCGTCAGGCAGGCCATGTTCGACGTCATGCGCTTCTGACTCGGCCGCGGCGTCGACGGCTTCCGCATCGACGCCATCAGCGCCGTCTTTCAGGACCCGACCTTGGCGGACCACACCAGTCCTTACACCGCGCTCGAGCTGCTCCACCAGGGCCAGGCGGACGACACCCCCCTGGCGCGCGAGCGCCAGAAGGCCGCCTACCGGCTGCTCTTTGCCCACCAGATCGAGCAGCCCGGCGTGCACACCCTCGTGCGCGAACTGCGATCCACCGTCGACGAGTACAACGAACGCGTGCTCATCGGCGAGACCGAGGACCTGAGCTACTACGGTCGTGGCGACGACGAGCTGCACCTGGTGCTCAACTTTCCGCTGATGGACCCGCCGCGCCTGCCCCCCCCGCCTGGGTGCGCGCCAACCAGCAGGCACGGCTGGCTGGGCTGCCGCCGGGCGCCTGGCCGTGTAATACCCTCGGCAACCACGATTCGCCGCGCGTCTACAGCCTCTTTGGCGACGGCCGGCACGACGCCGAGCGAGCTCGGCTGGTGTTAGCGCTGCTGTTGACGCTGCCGGGCACGCCCTTCCTCTGCAACGGCGAAGAGATCGGCATGACCGGTCTGCGCTCGCTTGAGCTGGACGATTTTCGCGATCTGATTGGAGGCTGGCGCTACTACGCCGAGCGGGAGGAACGCGGCGCAAGCCACGCCGAGGCGCTGGCGCTGGCCATCGCGCACGGGCGCGACAAGCGCCGCACCCCGCTGTGGTGGGCCAACGCGCCGAACGGCGGCTTCTGCCCGGCGGGCGTCAGCCCGTGGCTGCCGGCCAACCCCAACTACGCCGCGGGCGTCAACGTCGCCGGCCAGGACGGAGACCAGGCCTCCTTGCTCAACTTCTACCGCCGCCTGCTGCGTGTGCGGCGCGCGGCGCCGGCCCTGCGGCGCGGCACGTACCACCCGCGGCACCCCGACACCGAAGCCTACCTGGCCTGCCTGCGCCAGGCTGACCAGGCCGGCGGCGAGCCGGCCCAGCTGGTGCTGGTCATGCTATACTCAGCAGCCAGGCGGTGGCGCCGTCGTTCGACCTGGGCCGCGCCCAAGCCCGCTGCCTCTATCGCAGCGGCCCGCGGCCCGGCGAGGCAGCCGATCTGCGACCCCTAACAATGGGGACCTTTGAGATCTTCATCGGAGAGCTGGTGGCAAACCCGGGGATAAGCAGGCTTCGCTCCTCGAGCAGGCGACCGCATGCCAATGTCCCCCCAGAAGATCAGTACCCAGGCGATTGTCTCCGCTCTCCTGTTCTGGTTTGCGGGGCTGTTGGCTATTGCCGCGTTTGGGTTGGTTCCCGGCATGGAAACGGACACGCCCCTGCTGGCCTTTTGCGTTTCCACCCCTTTCGCGACAATCATGGTTGGGGTCGCGCTTTCCATCTGTCGCCAACTCATTCACGCCACGGGCCTCGCCAATGGGATAACGACGGGACGCCTGCTGGCAAAACTGGCAATCCTGCTCGTCGGCCGCCCGGCCCTGCGCTCGGTGGCGGCGTTCCTTTCACCGCTCGTGCTGGCGCTTCAGTATTGGGAGACCGATAGGGGGTTTGTGTTGAAATTGCCGGGCGTCACGGAAGCCAGCTTGATCGCTGCCATGCGGATCGAGTTCCTGCTCATCCATGGCTTTCCGTTCCTCATCTTTTGGGCGTTCCTTGCCATCCACCGCCTGGGTGTAATACGCGTTGCCGGGGCGTCGATCTTTGTTTTGGTCGCCGCGCTGTACGCCGGCGCTGCGACAAGTGTCGCCGGGTCGTATCAGGGAGCATTGATCTTTCTGTATTTGCTGATCCCCGATATAATCGCATTTGCTAGGCGCGGCCTGGATGGCTACGTCCGCCCACGGCTTGCCTTGCGCTGGACGCTTCAGTTCCTTGGAATGTTGTCTGCCCTGGTCATTTCGGGGACCGAGTTCACGCAGAACTCAGCCACCTTCCAGGCGGGATTGCTCTTCTTCTTACGGATCGCTCTGATGGAGTTCTTTCGCCTAGCGGATATTCCGCTCGATATCGCGGAGGCATGCAACGCATCCGGAAGCGCCTGGACACCCGCTTGAGCCCGCCTGGCGTTTCTGGTCTTTTCCCATGACAAAGCAAGTCCCGGCGCATCACTTATCAAGCGGGCGCGCGCTCCTTCTCGACGCCGAACGGCATCGACCTGGGCAGCACGGTCATGCCCCCTTCATCCGAAATCGCTCCGCTGTGACACCCATCAGGTATCCGCTCTAAGTCACTCGTAGAAAGTTCGGATCATGTTTTGGCCGCTCCCGCCTGGGCCAGTCGGACGACCTCACAGTTGGTCAGCGCCAAGGCGCGCGCGGGCAGGAAGTCCGCGAAGTAGCCGCGGAT
>JADLEU010000229.1 GCA_020845955.1 Anaerolineales bacterium | reverse complement strand
GGCCACGCAACGCGTGGACTGCCGCGCTGAGCGCGACGAAGAATCAGGTTTCCCCCACGCGCTCGCGAGCATAACGCCGCTCTAGCGCGCGCCACTGATCCTCAAGTTTCAGCACCTCGTCCCACGTATCCAGGCGGAACCAGCACTGCTGCTGCAGCCCGATCGCATTGGCTTGCTGCTCGACCGCGTAGGCCTGCGCGGCCAGCGCGGCGGCCTCGCGCAGGTAGAGGAGAGCTGGCTGATACTCGCCGACGTACACCCGCGCCGCGCCCGCCGAGCGGAGCGCCTCAATGCGCTCATGCACGTCTTCCAGCCCGGCCGCCTGGCACAGCGCCAGCCGCTGTTCGGCCACCTCCAGATGTTCGCGCAACCGGCTGGCCCCGTCCAAAACATTCGCCAGGGCGCCTAATGCCTGGGAGAGATCCAGCGGGCTATCGAGTTGCCGCGCCATATCCACCGCCGCCTGCGCGTAGCGCTCGGCTGCCTCCCAGTCCGGCGGCTCCTGGATGCGCCACGCATCCGCCGAGAGCGCCACCAGCATGCGAACGGTCTCCAAGTGCGGTGGCTGGCTTCGCAGGCGCTCGCGCGCGCCAGCCAGCCCGGCCCGCGCCTGCTGCCCCGCCTCACCCAGCTGCTGCAGGGTCTCCAGGCCGACCGACCACTTGAGCTCGGTCACGACCTGCACTATCTTGCGCTGCAGGCGCACGGCGTCATATGGATCGCCGGATCGGGTCTGGCGCAGCGCCAGCGCCTGCTGGTAGGCCTCGATGGCGCCGCTGCCGTCGCGCAGCAGCCGGCGGACGTCGGCCAGTTCCTCCAGCAGGATCGGGTGGACCTCGCCGGCCACCTCCGGCTCGACCAGGTCCAGTGCACCGCGCAGGCTGCGCAGCGCGTCGTCATAGGCAAACACCGTCAGCGCCTGCCGGGCTGCCCGGCGGTCATACTCGATGGCCCGCGCGCGCTGCCCGGCCAGGGTGAAGTGGTGCGCCAGCAGGCCGCACAGCCCTTCCAGCCGGTCTGGGTACAGCGCTTCGATGGCTTCGGCCACCCGGCGGTGAAAGACGCGTCGCCGCTTAACCAGGATCGTCTTGTACACGGCCTCCTGCGTCATCGGGTTGCGGAAGGCGTACTCCACCTCGGGAACCCGCGCCGCCTCGCGGATCATATCCAACTGCATCAGCGCGCCCAGGCGCTGGTCCAGGTCTGAGGCGGCCTCGTCCACCGCCTCCAAAACACGATGGTAGAATGAGCGGCCGATGACCGAGGCCACCTGCAGCGTTCCACGCGTCGCTTCCTCCAGCCGGTCTAGCCGCGCCGCCAACAGCAGCTGCACATTGTTGGGGATGGCAAAATCGGCGCCCTCATCCGTCGCCCGCCAGACCCGCCGCGTCTCCCCAGCGATCGACCGTGTCTCGACAAACACCAGGCCGCGCTCGATCAAGGCGCGGACCACTTCTTCTATAAAGAAGGGGTTGCCGCCCGCCTTCTCGAGGATGTTGGCGCGCAGGCGGTCGGGCAGCTCGGGATTGAGCAGCAGGCGGTTGAGCAACTCCGCGCTGTCGGTTGGTGAGAGCGGATGCAGCCCGACCTCGGTGTAGCGGTGGTGGTAATCGTCGCCAGCCAGCACCTTCAACTGCCAGGCCGGGGCCTGGCGCTCAGCCCGCAGCGCGAAAATCAGCACCAGCGGTATGCTGGCCGTGAGGGACAGCAATTGCCGCAGCAGCTCGATCGAGGCGGCATCGCCCCAATGCGTGTCGTCGAACGCCAGCACCGTGGGCGCTGTTGAGAAATCAGCCAGCCACCAGGCCCGCATCGTCTCGAGCAGCTCGCGCTTAAAGGTCTCACCCTCCAGCGCCAGTTCCCCAGCGGCGCCCTCCAGGCCAAACAGCGCGCCCAGCACCGGCAGGGCGTGCGGGCGCTGCGCCTCCGGCAGGCGGTCCGCCAGCACCGCCAGTTTCTCGCGCACCGCCGCGGGCGGGCTGTTGTAAGGCAGGCCATACACGCGCCGGATCAGGCGCTGGATCAGCGCGTAGGCCTGGTTGCTTTCGTACGACAGGCTGCCGACCTCATGCCATTGGTGCTCGGCGCCGCCCGCCGCGTTGAACTCCAGGCGCGTTTCGCTGATCAAGCGGCTCTTTCCCAACCCGGCCTCGCCCAACACACAGACAATCCGGCCCACGCCGCGCTGCAGGTCGGCCATGATGCCTCGCAGCACCTGCAGTTCGAAGTCGCGCCCGACCATCTCGGCCTGCAAACCCTCGATCCCGCGCGAGCGCGCCGCGAAGGCCTTGCGCCGCAGCACCCGGTACGTGCGCACGGGTTCGCTCTTGCCCTTGACCGGGAGGCTGCCGAGCGCTTCAAAGTCGAACAACCCCGTAATCAGCTTGTAGGTGTCGTGCGCGATCTGGACCGTCCCCGGCGCCCCGGTTTGCTCCATGCGCGCGGCCAGGTTGATCGCGTCGCCCAGCGCGCTGTACTCCAGCCGCAGGTCAGAGCCGACCGCGCCGACGACGACCAAGCCGGTGTTAATGCCGACGCGGACGTTGAAGTCGAGGCCCCACTTCTGCAGCACCTGCGTGCGGTAGGCGTCCATGCCGTCAACGATCTCGAGCCCGGTCAGCACGGCGCGCTGCGGGTCGTCCTCGTGGGCGATCGGCGCGCCAAAGAAAGCTAGGATGGCATCCCCCATCAGCCGCGCCAGCGTGCCTTCGTATTTGTAGACCGGCTTGATCATGTGCTCGAACGCGCCGTTGATGATCTCGCCGTAGTCTTCTGGGTCCAACTGCTCGGCAGCGGCCGTCGAACCCTTCACGTCGCAGAACAGCATCGTCACTACGCGGCGCTCGCCCACCATCTCGCCCCTGGCGCGGGCCACCTCGAGCTTCTGCATCAACTCGGGCGGGATGTACTGCTGGAGTTGAGGTGCCAGGGCCGGCATAGCGGTTGGGCGCGTCTCACCGCCAGCCGTCGAGGCCGCGCTGGCTGGCACAGGCGCGGCCGGCGCAGGGGCTGCGGCGCGCTCGATTGGCGCGGCTGCCTGGGACGGGGGTATTCGCAGGGCCTGGCCGAGCTGCTGGCCGCACTGGTCACAGAAGACGGCATCGTCGGGCAGCACCGCGCGGCAGCGCGGGCACGCCAGGGCGAAGTGCATGCCGCAGTAGCGGCAGAAGTTGGCTTGCGGCCGGTTGGCCCGGCCACAATTGGGACAATCCATTGGGAACCGCGTTGCCGCTGGCTGACGCTTGGCCGGTTGGCTGTCGCCAGGCGCGGCCAAGAAGGTCTGCGCCCATTATAGTCTCAGTCGGTCGCGGCATGCACCGGGCAACGCGAGCGCCTCCAGGCTGACTCAAGCAAGCCCGGGCTCAACACACTATTGTGGATGTCGCTGGATAAAGGACAGCGGCAGGGCGAGCCGGAGGGACGGAGCGGAACGATGGGGACGGGCGGCCGGGAGACGTCAGCGGCGCCAGGCGCCGGGGACGCCGGAGACAGGGGCGGGCACGGCCGGGCCGCCGCCAACGCCGCGCCAGACCGCGTCGAGGGCCAGCAGCGCGGTCAGATTGCGCCAGGTCCAGCCGCGGGTCATGGCCCAGGGGTCGTCGAAGTGGGAGCGGCCGTAGGTGAAGTGAATGCCGTCGCTCGACAGGCCGCCGGCGGGCAGAGGCTGCACCGCGGCCCAGAAGTCCCACAGCGGCAGGCCGTAGGCTTCGGCCAGGTCGCGGATGACGGCGTTGACCTGGCCGTCGCCCTCGACGTCGTCGGCCTTGGTGGCCAGGATGGGTAGCACGCCCTCGGCCAGGGTGGCCTCGATCAGCCGGCGCATGCTGCTGTCAAAGGCCTCGATCGAGGCGCCGCTGTGGGTGCCGAGGTTGACCAGCGCCAGGCTGGGCGCGTGCAGCCGCTGCTCGCAAGCCAGCGGCGATTCGTCGCGGCCGCAAAACTCGGGGTTGGCCCAGACGGGGTCGAGGACCGACCCCGGGCTGAAGCCGGAGTTGGCGGCCAGGCTCTCGCGCTCGAAGGAGCCGGCGAAGTGGTCGATGACGGGCTGGAGGTGGGCGAAGTGCGGGCCGAGGCGGTACTCGCCGGTGTCGAACATCACCAGGAAGCGGCCGTTCTCGGTGTTGCAGTCGCCGAGCTTGGAGAAGGCGGCCGGGTCGTTGCCCAGGGACAGCCCGTACTCGTAATACTCGCGCGCCACGGCGCCGACCTGGGGCACGACGCCGAGGGGAATATTAGGCTCGGGGATGGGCGGGTGCGCGGCCAGGCCGCCGCCGTCGAGGGTGCCATGCGAGAGGGGCAGCCAGCCGTACACGTCGCCCCAGCCGTTGATTTGCACCCAGGCGTCGTCGGCGGAGTATTGGGTGATGGCGTAGTCCTGGCCCCAGAAGACGGAGAAGACCGCGGTACTGTCCTCGGAGGGGGCCTCGCGGGCGTAGGCGCTGCTGACAGTGATGTAGAAGCGCCCCTGGTCGTCGCCGCCAGCAGCCGCGGCGGGCAGCACCCTTAGCGCCAGCCACACACCCAGGATCCCAACAGCCACCCACGGCCAAGCCCGTCTTTGCGCCATCAACGACTCCGAGTTGAATCCGCCCACCTGCGCCGAGTACCACTGCAGCGCGGACCGCCCGCGCTGGCCACCGAGTCATTATAGAGGTTGGGAATGGCTGCCGGGAGGGTACAAATGGGGTATATCCGGTGCCGCGGTTTCGTGACCGCCAGCGCAATTGGCAGAACAGCCCGCCCAGCAGTGCTCGTTGTTTCGCCTGTAAAGCCGCTGCGCATCTGGCAGGCACGCTCTGACCCAGCTTACTTAAGCGGAAACGCCGTCCAGGTACTTCAGCCCCGCCCCGGTGTTGAACAGCACCACCCGCTCGCCAGGCCGGACCCAGCCCTCGGCGGCGAGGCGGCGCAGGCCGGCCAGGGTGGCGGCCCCCTCGGGGGCGGCGAAGATGCCCTCGGCCTGAGCCAGCTCGCGCTGGGCGGCCAGGATCTCGTCGTCGCCGACGGCGACGGCCGTGCCGCCGCTCTCGCGCAGGCTGCGCAGGATCAGGCGGTCGGCGAAGGGGCCGGGCACGCGCAGCCCGGCCGCCAGCGTGGCGGCGCCGGCGAAGAACTCGGCCCGCTCGGCGCCGAGGTCGAAGGCGCGCACGATGGGGGCGCAGCCCGCGGCCTGGACCGAGACCATGCGCGGGCGCCGGTCATCCACCAGCCAGCCGAGCTCGGCCAGCTCGGCAAAGGCCTTCCACATGCCCACCAGCCCGGTGCCGCCGCCGGTGGGATAGATGATGACGTCGGGCAGCGACCAGCCGAACTCCTCCGCCAACTCGTAGCCCATGATCTTCTTGCCCTCGACGCGGTAGGGCTCCTTGAAGGTCGAGACGTCGAACCAGCCGTGCTCGGCGGCGGCGGCCGCCGCCAACCGGCCGGCGTCGCTGATCAAGCCAGCGACCAGCTGCACATCCGCCCCGTACAGCCGCGCCTCGACGACGTTGGCGGCCGGCGCATCGGCCGGCATGAAGACGTGCGCGGGCAGGCCGGCGCGGGCGGCGTAGGCCGCCAGCGCGCCGCCGGCGTTGCCGGCCGTGGGCACCACCAACTCGCGCACGCCCAACTCCAGGGCCGCCGATACGGCAGCCGCCATGCCGCGCGCCTTGAACGAGCCGGTGGGGTTGAAGCTCTCATCTTTGATGAACAGGTGCGGCAGGCCCAGGGCCGTGCTCAGGCGCGGCGCGGTCAGCAGCGGGCAATCGCCCTCGCCCAGGGCCAGGCGGCAGGCGGGATCGCGCACGGGGAGCAGTTCGTGCCAGCGCCACATGCCCCGCGGGCGCGCGCTGAAGGCCGCGCGGTCGAGTTCGGCACGAGCGCGGGCCAGGTCGTAGCGGGCCAGCAGGGGCGAGCGGCACGCGGTGCAGAAGGTGTGCAGCGCGCCGGTCGCGAAGACCGCGCCGCATTCGGGGCAATAAAGATCGTGGAGATAAAACAATGGGGCCTCCCGCCGCGCCAGAACGGCACAGCAGCGCGAGTATAACGCCGGCCGGCGGCCAAAACCAGAGCGGCGCTAGGCCGATGCAGGCCGCTGGCCGGGGTCGCCGCCGGCCCAGCGCCGGCGGGCCAGCACGGCATCGTACTCGGACCAGCGCCACGGCGGATCGAGCGGCTGCAGCCGCCGCCAGGCGAGCGGCTCTAGGCCGGGCCCCTGCTAGAAAATATGGCCGATGCGTTCGCCGGCGTGGGCGCCGCCCGGCGCCAGGGAGGCCTCGGCTGCCACCACCGCGCTGGGTATCGGCCTCGTACAGCGGCTGACAACAGGCAGCCGTTATAATCATCCGCAGCCCGGACGCAATTGGGCGCGGCCGGTCGAGAGCGAGGTGCGCGATGGCGTGTGAACCATGGTGGAAGAACGGCCGCGGCGAGTGGTTCGTTGTGGCACAGATGGTGCTGTTCGGGCTGATCGCGCTGGCGCCGCTGGCGGGGGCGCCTGGCTGGCCGGCGCCGTGGGGCCCCGCGGCGCGCTTCGCCGGGCTGTCATTCGGGCTGGCCGGCGGGCTGCTGGCGCTGGCGGGGATAATCGCGCTGGGCCGCAACCTGAGCGCGCTGCCGTATCCCAAGGACGACGCCGAGTTGGTCGAGCGTGGGCCGTACCGCTTCGTGCGCCATCCAATCTACGGCGGACTGCTGCTGGGCGCGTTTGGCTGGGGGCTGCTGACGAACAGCTTCCTGACCCTGGCGCTGGCCGCGGCCTTGCTGGTGCTGTTCGAGCTGAAGACGCGGCGCGAGGAGGCCCAACTGGCGCGCCGGTTCCCCGACTACGCCGGCTACCGGCGCCGGGTGCGCAAGTTCTTCCCCTTCCTCTACTGAGCCGCGGGGCGCGGCCCAGGCCTATGCCGATTTCCAGGTCCACGTGTTGCCATAGCTGGCTGTCGCTCAAGGAGCACGGCGCCCCCAAGGACGGCCGGCTGTTCCCGCAGAACCTGGCCCAGGCGCGGCGCCTGGCCGCGTGGTCGACGCCGCGATCGGCCTGGAATTGGTGGCGCCGGCGCCGCTCAACATCGCCTGCCGGCGCTTTATCCCGGCGGGCTGGGCGAGGCGGCGCTGAACGCCCTCAACCAGCAACTGCTCATCCGGCTGTGCGAGAGCGGCGTGGCGGCCCTCAGCGGCGCCACGCTCGGCGGGCGCTGCGCGCTGAGGGCGGCCATCACCCACTACAGCAGCCGGCGCGAGGACTTCGACCGGCTGGCGCAGACCGCGGGCGCTGGGCGCCGACTTGGCAAAGGAGGCACTAATGAAGCTGGCAGTGTTTGGGACGGGTGGCGCCGGCGGCTACTTCGGCGGCCGGCTGGCGCAGGCCGGCCTCGACGTGGCCTTCATCGCGCGTGGCACCCACCTCGACGCGCTGCGCGCCAACGGGCTGCGCGTCGACAGCCTGCTGGGCGACTTTGCCGTTTCGCCCGTGACGGCCACCGACAACCCGGCGGAGATCGGGCCGGTGGACTTCGTGCTGCTGGGCGTCAAGACCTGGCAGGTCGCCGTGGCGGCCCAGGCGCTGCGGCCGCTGCTGGGCCCCGAGACCGCCGTGGTGCCGCTGCAGAACGGTGTGGAAGCGGCCGGCCAGGTGGCGGTGGCCATCGGGCGCGAGCACGTGCTGGGCGGGCTGGCGCGCATCCTCAGCTTTATCGCCGGGCCGGGCCACATCCGCCACGCCGGGACCAACCCTTACCTGGCGTTCAACGAGCTCGACAACCGGCCGAGCCCGCGCGTCGAGCGGCTGCGCCAGGCGGCGGCCAGCGCGGCCGGGATGACCGTCGAGGTGCCGGCCGACATCCACGCCGCGCTGTGGGCCAAGTATTTGTTCGTCACCCCGGTGGGCGCCGTCGGCGCCATCACGCGCGCGCCGGCCGGCGTGTTCCGCCAACTGCCCGAGACGCGCGCGGTGCTCGAGCAGGCCATGCGCGAGATCCTGGCCGTGGCCCAGGCGCGCGGCATCGCGCTGACCGAGGCGGCCGTGGCCGAGGCGCTCACCATCGTCGACGGCCTGCCGCCGCACGGCACGGCCTCGATGCAGCGCGACATCCTGGACGGCAAGCCGTCGGAGTTGGAGGCGCAGTCGGGCGCGGTAGTGCGGCTGGGCGCGGCGGCGGGCGTGCCGGTGCCGGTGAACACGCTGATCTACCAATGCCTGCGGCCCCAGGACTTGCGGGCGCGCGGCGAGTTGGTGTTCCCGCGAGAGGCCTAGTGGGGGTCTGGCAGAGGAAATGGATGGGCCGCGACGGAGACCCCTTCAGCCGCACAGACCGAGGCTTGGCGATGACAGGCCCACTCCCGTGCTACCCACTACGTTGCGCGGCGGGGCGCTCCGCGGACTGGCGCGGCTTCAAAACGGCGCGTCCAACGGGTTGGACGTGACCATCTGGCGCGGTGTATTAATGCACCCGGCGCCAGGTGCCTCAGGAATGATCGCGTAATTCTTGGGTGGCCGGCCGCTCCCACTGCCAGTGGGCCAGAGCCGCGAAGGTGAGATAGGCCGAGAGGAAGACGAGCGAGAACAACCCCGAGAAGGCAAAGGCGCGCCAATTGGCCAGCGGGTGCTGTAGCCGGCTGAGGATGTCGGCCAGCAGCGGCGCCGGGTTGAGGAGCACGTCCCAACTATTCCAGCGCAGGAAGCGCCCCAGGTAGATGCCGAAGCCGCTCAGGCCCAGCACGCCCAGCGCAAACCCCCAGCTGAGCAGCGGGCCGGCCGCCCGGCTCACCAGCATCTGCATCAGGAACAGCGATACCAACCCCAGCAGCGAGCCGGTCCAGGCAAAAGCGATCACCAGGATCAGGTCATACCACAACGGCACCCCCGGCCGTGGCGCCAGGTGCAGGATGTCGGTCAGCAGGTAGGGCGCGTTGGGAAAGAACAGCAGCCAGACGATGGCGCAGCCGGCCACGACAAATGCGCTTCCGCGCGGTGCAAGTGTCCGCCAACTGAGGCGCGAGCGCGGCTTATACAAATTGTAGGCCAGCAGGGCGCACAGCATGGGCAGCCAGGCCAGGAAGAGGTTCCACGCGAACCCGATGTATCCAAAGTCGCGGGCGTGGACCACACGCGCCGCCAGCAGCGCCAGGCAAAGCGCGGTGGCAAAGAGCAGGGCGGCAAGCACGGCAATCTGGCGATAGTGGCGGATCATGGAGCGCAGCAGTTTGACCATAGGTCCTTGGTTGGTGGAACGCGACAAGATTCGGAGCAGTATACGGCGTTCGGCCGGCGCTCCACAAGGTCCTGTTTGCATAAAGTGGCCCGCCGCCCGCCGCGCGCCTGGAAAGCGCCCGATTGGGGCCGGGTAGGCGGTGTGCGGCCGGGCCGCGGGCGTAGCGGCTTACTCGAGCCTGGGCTTGAGGTCGACGCCGCGCTCAGCCAGGCGGGCGCGCAGGGCTTCGAGGTCCTCGGGGCGGACGCGCGCCAGGGCGCGGCGCGTCGACGGCTTGAAGGGCTTGAGCAGCGGGGCCAACTCGGGATCGGCCAGCAGTTCGGCCAGCGTGTTGGCGTCGCGCACCTGGAGCAGCACGGTCTCCTCGAGAGCGGCGTCGCCGTAGTGCTTGGCCCAGGCGCGGATGCGGCGCGCCAGCCCGGCTGGCACCGGGCCGCGGTGGACGGCGCTCAGCTGCTGGAGCACGTCGGCCGCGCCCAGCCCAGCGCGCGCCGCGCGCGACACGCTAAGGGCCGAGATCTGGTAGGCGCCGTCGCCGGCCGGGTCGGCAAAAGCCGCCAGGTGGCCATGCAGGTAGAGGTTGGGCCGCGGCGCCAGCAGCCGCACCCGGCCGTCTTCCTCGGCCTCGACCGCGTTGGCCGGCACCTCGGCCGCGGCGCTCACCAGCGGCAGGGTGCCCAGCGCGCCGAGCGCCTCGACCACCGAACCCAGCGCCTGGGCCCCGGCCAGGCGCAGCACCTCGGGCAGCGGCCGCGCGGCGATGAGGGCGCTCAGGCGAGGATCTTCGGCCAGGCGGGCCAAGAGTTGGGCCGGGCCGTGCGCCAGGGTGACGTCCGAGCGCAGCACGATGCGCTCGTGCTGCGCCTGCCATTCGTCCAGGGTGCGGGCGACGTTGCCGGGCAGCTCGGCGCCGGTCTGCTCGCGCAAGAAGCCCTGGATGCGGGCGGCGTCCCACCCGGCGAGCTGCCCGCGGTAGACCGAGGCGCGCGTCAGCCGGTATTCGACGGCCCGCTCGGCGCTGAGGCGCTCGGCGAAGCGGTCGAGCGACACCAGCGTGGCATCGTTGATGGGGTCCAGGGCGACGATGTGCAGGTTGGGCTGCACGACCACCCGCCCGCCCTCGGCGGGGATCTCGGGCCGCGGGCCGCGCCCCAGCACCCACAGCCCCAGCGGCGTCAGCCGCAGCGCGTCGGGCGGGCCAGCGGCTGGCGGCGCCTCCTTCCAGCCCAGGTCAGCCAGGCCAAGCCAATAGAGCGGGCCGAAGACGATGCCACGGATAAAATTGGCCTCGACCTTGGCCCAGCCGTCGGCCTCGCCGCGCATCGGCGGGAAGTTGGCGCCAATAGGATTGTGCATGGCGTCGTAGGGGTCGGGGTGGTAGAAGTGCTCGTAAGGCAGCTCGGCCGGGCGCGGGATAAGGAACTCGTAATCGGTCTCGCGCAGGTGCGTCACCAGGTCATCCAGCGCGGCCCAGCCGGCGCGGGCGGAGCCGGCCAGCGCCTGGAGCACGACCTGGCGGGCGTGCTGGATGGGAGGGCCGGCCTCGAGCTGCGCGGGGCCAAGCTTGGCGGGGCGCGCGCCCGCGGGCAGCAGCACGACCTCGCTAAAGCGGCGGCTGAGGCGCCAGGCCTCGTAGCTGCGCTGGACGCGCTCGGCGGGCGGCAGGCCGAAGAACTCATCGGCCGTCTCACTCGCCGCCCACTGCCGGTCGCCGGCAAGGGCAATCAAGCCCAGATCGGCCAACAGCAGGCGCAGGAAGCGCAGGCGCGGGTGATCGAGCTCGCCCAGGCCCTTGCCGATCTCAACGCGCGCCAGCAGCCGTCCGGCGATGTCGCGCAGCGCGCTCTTATGCGGCTCGTCCTTGGCGGTGAGGATCAGCGGCTGGCCCCAGACAAAGCTCCAATAGAGATACAGGTCGCGCTGGAAGACGCGCGCCGAGCTCTCCTGTTCGTGGGCGACGGCCGGGACAGCGCCGAATACCGGTTTGGCGGGCGCGGGCGCGGGCAGGTGCTGGCGGATGGGTTGGGGGACGAAAACCATGGCCGGCACGCGCTCGAAGTTGAGCTTGGGCGGCGTGCCGCCATAGTTGGGTTCGGGCGCGGGCTCGAGCGGAAAGACCAGGCCGCGCAGCATCAGCCGAGCGAGCACGTCGCCGAATCTGCGCGAGCGGGCGGCGCGCGGATTGGGCCGGTCGCGGCCCGGTGGGCCAGACTCCACCAGGCCCTGGGCCTGCAGGCTTTCGCGCAGCGCGCGCGTGCTGGCCTGCCCGCCGCGCTGCAGGATCGCTTCGAGCAGGGCGTGCTCGGCGGCGCTCAGGTCCGCGTGGCTGCGCCGCACCTGTTCGGGAGCGCGCAGCAGCCGCGCCAGCGCGGCGATTTGCTCGCCCTTGGGGCGCGGGTGTGGCAGCCCGTGAAAGCTGGCCATGGCCGTCACCGCGGCCGAATTGTAGCGCTCGAACAGCTCCGGCAGGCCGGCGCTCATGGGCCAGTCTCCAGCCGGGGCGTGTAGCCCCTGGCCACCAATTCGTCGCGCAGCGCCTCGACGCCCTCCGGCCGAATGGCCACTAGCCGCGGGCTGAAACGGTACAGCAGGTAACGCGCCAGCGAGGTCCCCGCCAGCAGCTCGTCGAGGGCGTAATCGTCGGCCAACTCAACCAGCGCCAGGCGCTCGTAGAGCTGCACCTCGCCGGTGCGCGCCTCCCACTCGCGCAGGCGGCCGGCCAACTCGGCGGGCACGGGCGCGCCGGCGCCATCAGCCAGGACGGCCAAGATGCGGTCACTGCTCCAGCCGGACCGCAGCGCCTGGCTGGCGCCCTGCGCGCTCACGGCGTAATCCAGCGTGCCGTCTGGCCCGGCGCTCACCTGGCCGAGTTGGCCCAACAGGCGTACTAACTCGGTTTTGGCGCCCGCCGGCCGCAGCCGCAGCCCGCCACCAGGCAAGAAGGCCAGCGTCGAGGTGCCCTGGCTCATGGCCGGCGCCGCCAGGGTCTCGAGCTGGAGGAGCACGAACGCGCCCAGCGTGGTCAGGCGGAAAGCAACCAACTGGTCTTTGTCGTAGCCCAGGTCGATCAGGCCCTGCCAATGCAGCGGCCCGGCGACAATAGCTTCCAGATAGGGCGTGTAGAAGCGGCGCCAGTCGGTCTCATGCGCGCCGTTGAGGTTCTGGCCCTGGTGGAACAGGATCACGGTGCCCGGCGCGGGCCATAGCCCGTTCTGGGCGTTGAGGGCGTAGGCGCGGTCCACGACCGTGTCCAGCGCAATCCATTCGCCGGCCGGCGCGCGGCGCAGCAGCTTGATCAGCGCGGCGCGCGCCGAGGCCAGCACCTGGAGCAGTTGGCTGTAGCTAAAATTGAAGACCGGCTGCGCGGGATGTCCGAGGATAAGATCAGGATCGCGCCGGCGCGCCAGGTCAAACTCAGTCCAGCTCGTGTCGTTCAGGTAGGCGGTGAAGAGCGGCAGCGCCAGCAGCAGCGGGTGCTGGCTGAGAAAGCCCACGAAGGTCTGCGCGTTGACCATCGGCGCCTGCCCGGGAGGCATCTCAACCTGGCCCAGCGCCCGCAGCAGGCCGAGGGCAAAGTTGAGCACCAATGGGTCGACGGCCTGTTCGCGTGCCAGGGCCTCGTGGGAGGCGTCGTCGAGCAGCGGCGGCGCTAACGGCACGCTGAGGCTGTACTGGCGCAGGGCGCGCTGGGCGTTAGGCTGCAAGGCCAGGGCCTCGAGCTCGCCGGGCTCGTAAGGCCACTGCTGGCCCGATCCGAAGAACTTGAGCTCCAGCGGGTGGGGCTCACGGGCGGGGCGGACGCGCAGTGTGGGCGCGGCCCCGTGCAGCGCCGCCAGCAGCCTGGAGGTCAGCGCGGCGAAGGCCAGGCCCGGCGGGGCAGCCCGCACCCGCAGCCTGCCGCTGTCTGGCCGGGGTGGGAGCAGGTCGGGGTCGGGGGGCAGGCGCAGCTGGAGGCCGCGCGGCCAGGCCAGCGCGCCGTAGTTGCCGGCCACCACCAATCCGGCCTCGCGCAGTTCTTCCAGGGCCGTCTCCGCGCGCTGGCCCAGCTTGGGCTGGAGGGCATCGAGCACGGGCGGGAGCTGAGCGCGCATGACGCCCATGTAGGTGGTGAGATACGGCAGGGCGCCCAGCACCAGGCGCGCGGCAGGCGATAGGCTCGGCCAGACCTCGGCCAGCGCGCCCGGCCGCGAGAGCGCCTGGGCCAGGGCGTCCAAGGCCGGCTCGCGCTTGTTGCCCGGCAGGCGCACGCCGCGGCGCTCGGCCAGCGCCCGCATCTGCGGCAGGGTCAGCGCGGACAGCACCTCGCGGTAGGCGGGCGCCAGGTCGGGCACCTCCAGGCCAACGGTGATGAGGGCCGGCTCACCCTCGGTCCCCGGCGCGGACTCGGACACGACAGCGGTCAGCGATGCGCCGAATTCGGAGGCGTCGGCCTCGTCGAAGTCCTCCTCAAAGTCGTCCTCTTCAGAGTCTTCAGCCAGTTCTTCGTCGAGGTCGTCGTCGAAGTCATCCCCAAGAACGACCTCATCGTAGCCGCGGTCGGCGTAGAACTGGTCGAAGTCAAAGGCCTCCGGCTGCGGCGCGAAGCTGCCTGGGTCGCGCACCCAGGCCAGGGCCGCGGCGACGACGTGGTCGCAGTCGTCGCCCCTCTGCCAGGCCGGGCAAGTGCAGTCAAAGCCGGGCTCGCCCCGGTCGGAGAACAGGATCTGCTGCGGCGCGTCGGGGGCGCTGGCCCAATGCGTCAGGAGGACGTTGTTGTGGTAGCGCTGGCGCAACGCCGGATGGCCCGCCAGCAGGTTGCGCTCGGCGCGCGCCAGGCGTTTGGGACCGAAGATCCGCTTGAGCTCGGGCTCCGACAGAGCCAGCGGCTTGAGGGGGGCGGGCATCAGCCGGACGGCTCGGGGGCGGCTGCGGGCAGGGCCGGAGGAGGCCGGCGAACCACATACGCCTCGGCCGCCAGGGTGGCTGGCTTCCAGCCGGCCACCTCGTGCTCGTAGAGGATGTCGAAGTGGTAGCCCTGCTCGGTGAGGAACAGTTGGCGGTTGGCGGCGAACTCCTGGTCGCGCGTCTCGCGCGTGACCAGGGTGTAGAAGTGGGCCAGCAGGCCGTTGCGCTTGGGGCGCAGGATGCGGCCCAAGCGCTGGGCCTCCTCCTGGCGCGAGCCGAAGGTGCCCGAGACCTGGATGAGGACGTTGGCGTCGGGCAGGTCGACGGCGAAGTTGCCAACCTTGGAGACCACCAGGCAGGCCACCTCGCCGGCGCGAAAAGCCGCAAAGAGCCGCTCGCGCTCGGCCACCGGCGTCTGGCCAGTGATGAGCGGCGCGCCCAGCCGCGCGGCGATCTGATCGAGCTGGTCGAGGTACTGGCCGATGACCAGGACGCTGTCGCGCTGATGCTTGGCCAGCACCTGCTCGAGCACGGCCAGCTTGACCGGGTTCTCGGCTGCGAAGCGGTACTTCTCGCGGTCGTCCACCAGCGCGTATTCCAGGCGCTGATCGGCCGGCAGGTTGAGGCGGATCTCGTGGCACTCGGCGGTGGCGATCCAGCCCTGCTTCTCGAGCACTTTCCAGGGCACGTCGTACTTCTTGGGTCCGATGAGGGAGAAGACGTCCTTCTCGTGCCCGTCCTCGCGCACCAGCGTGGCCGTCAACCCCAGGCGGCGGCGGGCCTGCAGGTCGGCCGTGATGCGGAAGACCGGGGCCGGGAGCAGGTGGACCTCGTCGTAGATGATCAGGCCCCAGTCCTCGCGGTCGAAGAGAGAAAAGTGCGGGAAGGCCTGGCTGCGGCGCGAGCGGTAGCTGACGATCTGATAGGTGGCGATGGTGACCGGCCGGATCTCCTTCTCCAGCCCCGAGTACTCGCCGATCTCCTCAAGCGTGAGGGTGGTCTTGTCGAGCAACTCGGCGATCCACTGGCGCGCGGCCACGGTGGAGGGCGTGAGGATGAGGGTGGCGGTCTGCAGGGCGGCCATGACGCCCATGCCCACCAGGGTCTTGCCCGCACCGCAGGGCAGGACGATGACGCCGCTGCCGCCGCTGGCCGCGCCTCCCGCGTGGAAGACCTGCACGGCCGCCTGCTGGTAGTGGCGCAGGGCGAACGGCTCTCCGCTCAGGGCCGGGGCGCGCAGGCGGAGGGGCAGATGGCGGCCGTCGGTGTAGCCGGCCTCGTCCTGGGCCGGGTAGCCGACGCCCACCAGGGCCTGCTTGAGGCGCCCGCGGTCGGCCCGGTCGGTCAGCAGGGTGCGGGCGTCGGGTTGGGCGCGGATGAGGGGCGCGACGGCCTTGTGGCGGGCCAATTCGGCGATGAGGGCCTCGTCGCCGGACTCGAGCGCCAGCGCCTCGCCGCGGCGCAGCAGCCGCACCCGGCCATAACGCCCAACCTGCTCAGCGATCTCGGCGCGGATGTTGCTGGGAAGGTCGTACTTGGAATACTGCTCGAGGGCGCCGAGGATGTCGGGCGCGGTCAGCCCGGCCGCGGCGGCGTTCCAGAGCGAGAGCGGCGTCAGGCGGTAGGTGTGCAGGTATTCGGGACTCTTTTCGAGCTCGGCGAAGCGGGCCAGTGCATCGCGCGCGCTCTCGTAGAGATCGCTTTGGACTTCGAGCAGTACGGTGCGGTCAGACTGGACGACGAGGGGGTTCTGGGGGTTAAAGGGCATGCAGAGTGCTTCGGAAAGGAATCGGGCAGCGAGGCGATGATACCGGATTGCCGGGGAAGCGGCAAGGGCGGGCGCGTAAGTGTGTATGTGCGTACATGAGTGCCGGATTATATTGTCTCGCGACTGGCCGGCGCGGGGCTATTAGCAACTGGCGTCGATCAACTGCCGCGCCGTGTCAGCCAGAGAAACGGCCGGGCTGCGCTTGGAGGCGCCAAACATCCGCGCGGACACATACGCGCCATCCATCAGCAGGAACAGGGCATTGGCCAGCGCCTCGGGCTGGCGCGCCCCGGCCTCCTCGGCCAACCGCCGAAAGCGCGCCAGGACGCTGCGCTTGTGCTCGGCCGCCGCTTGGTGGCCGGCGTACCCCCGCTCAGGGAACTCAGCAGCCGTGTTGATGAAGGGGCAGCCATAGCAATCCGGCGACAGCACGTAATCCTGCAGCGCCTGAAAGAAGGCCAGCAGTTCCTCGCGCGCGGTGGGCGCCGCCTGGGTGATCTGCTCGAACTGATCCCAGAAGACTTGATGGCTGTCATTCAGGTAGGCGACGATCAGATCATCTTTGGAGGGGTAATGACGATAGAGCGTCATCTTTCCAATGCCAGATTCAGACGCGATCGTGTCCACGCCGACCGCCCGGTACCCGTGCTGGTAGAACAAGCGGGCGGCGGCTTGGAAGAGCTTGTCTTTGGGGGTGGTTTTTGATTTCATGCCGATTTGCCACTTGACACGATACAGTTCTGTATCGTATGATGCGCCGCATCGATACAGAGCTGTATCGTATCACAAGTCGATAGTTGAGGCAACGCAGCCGCCAAAGAGAGGCCAATGAATATCGGCATGTTGGGCACGGGCGTCGTTGGACAGACGATCGCCGCAAAACTGGCAGAGAACGGCCACGCGGTGACGGTGGGGACGCGGGACGTGAGCCAGACCCTGGCGCGCACCGAGCCGGGCGCCTACGGCCAGCCGGTCTTCAGCGCCTGGCTGAAGGAACACCCCGGCGTCAGTCTGGGAAGCTTCGCCGATGCGGCGCGACAGGCCGAGGTGGTGATTAACGCCACTAGCGGCGACGGCGCCCTGGAGGCCATCGCCCTGGCGGGCGCCTCCAACCTGAACAGCAAGATCATCATCGACATCTCGAACCCGCTGGACTTCTCGCAGGGCATGCCGCCCAGTCTCTCAGTGTGCAACACCGATTCGCTGGGCGAACAGATCCAGCGCGCTTGCCCGGAGGCCAAAGTGGTCAAGACCCTCAACACCGTCACGGCCAGCCTGATGGTCAACCCGCGGCGGTTGGCCGATGGTGAGCACCACCTGTTCCTCAGCGGAAACGACGTCGAGGCCAAAGCCCAGGTCGTGGACTGGCTGAAGGAGTGGTTCGGCTGGAAGCATTTCATTGACTTGGGCGATATCACCACCGCCCGGGGCCCAGAGATGTATCTGCCGCTGTGGCTGCGGCTGTGGGGCGCACTGGGCACCGGGATGCTGAATATCCAGGTGATCAAATAACAGCGGCGGGCGTCGATGGTTCGCTCTTCTCCTGAAGACCCGTTCGTGGCCTCCGCGAAACCGCTAGGGCGCTGTCCGCTGCGCGTCCCATGCCTCGGCGTGGGGGCCATGACCTGGGGGTCAACCCAGCGGACTGGGACGGTTTTCGCCCGCCAATCTGGCATATGGCGGGGCGCACGGCGCCGAGACCGAGCAGCAGGCCTTCCAGGCCAGCCTGGCGGCCGGGGTCACGCTGTTTGATACGGCGGCGATGTACGGCGGGGGCGCTTCGGAGCGGCGCTTGGGGGACTTGGCGCGCGATAACGCGATGGTGATCGCCAGCAAGTTCCCGGGGTCGCTGTTCTTCCGGCCGCCGGATTTCGCCAAGGAGTTGGATGCGGGCCTGCGGCGGCTTGGCCGCGAGGCGATCGATCTCTACCAGCACCATTTCCCCCAGGCGCTGGGAAAAGCCCGACCGGTGCTGGAGCACCTGGGGCAGACAGCCACAGCGCCAACTCGCCGATGCCGGCCGCCACCTTGGCATCGCGCTCGGCTGCCCGGCGCGCGCCGGGCGCGAGCGCCGCGGCCGGGCGGGTCTGATCTCGGGGGAGGGCTCGCCGCCCGGCTCAAGGGCGCCGATCTGGCTGGCGGCCAACAGCAGCAGGCCAAGGGCGTGCTTGCAGGGGCGTTTTCGGCTGGGGCAGGTGCAGTGAAAGGCCAGGCCGGTGAGCGCGGCCTGGACCTGGTAGGGGTGAGGGCCGCTGACCTGGCATTCACCCCAAACTGCCTGATCGCTCTGGCCGAGGCGGCGCCAGTGCGCGGGGGAGGCCAGGCTGCTGTCCGCGCCGGCGAGCGAGGGTCCGGCGCCAACGCCAGGACCCGCTCGCTGGCGTCAGCGCTTAGCTTGCCGCAGCAACCGCAGCGCCGTCTCGGCCAGGACGGCCGTCCCGATGGGCAGCGCGTCTTCGTTCAGGTCAAAATCGGGGGTGTGCACGTGGCGGATGGGCATGCCGGGCACACGCACGCCCAGCGAGAACATCGCTCCGGGGCTGTGGGCGGTCATATAGCTGAAATCCTCCGCCCCCATCGTGATCTGGTCCTCGGCCAACCCGGCCTCGCCCAGCAGATCGCGCCCCACTTCCAGGATCCGCGCCGCCACGCCGGCATCGTTGACCATGCTGGGGTAGCCGCGCTCGACCTCGAGCGTGTAGTCGCCCCCCAGCGCGCGGGCCACTCCCAGGCAGCGCTTGACCTCGTCCAGCAGTTGCTCACGCACCTTCTCGTCCATGCTGCGCAGCGTGCCTTCCAGGTAGACCTGCTCGGGGATGACGTTGGAAGCGGCGCCGCCGCGCACGACCCCTAGCGACAGCACGGACGGCCGCAGCGGGTCGACGCGGCGCGACGGCACGGCGTAGAGCGCATTGAGCACCTGCGCCGCCAGCCAGATGGCGTCGACGGTCTGGTCGGGGCGCGCGCCGTGCCCGCCGCGCCCGTGCACGTAGGCGCGGAAAGTATCCACGGCGCCCGACACCTGGCCCCCGCCGCACGAGATAGTGCCGGTGTCGAGCTGCGGCGCCACGTGCAGCGCCAGCACGTGGTCGACGCCGCGCAGCGCGCCGGCCTCGATCATGCGCGGCGCGCCGCTCACGCCGGTCCCGTCGGTGTCCTCTTCGGCCGGCTGGAACAGCAGCCGCACCTGGCCCGGCAGCTCGCGCCGCGCCAGCAGCATGGCCACGCCCAGCAGCATGGCGGTATGCGCGTCGTGGCCGCAGGCGTGCATCTGGCCGGGCACAGTCGAGGCATATTCGGCCTGGTTGGCCTCCAGGATCGGCAGCGCGTCCATGTCGGCGCGGATGGCCACCACCGGGCCCTCGGCTTCGCCCAGGTAGGCCACCACGCCCGTGCGCCCCACGCCGGTCTGCGCCTCCACGCCCAACTCGCCGAGCGTGCGGGCCACCAACTCGGCGGTCTGGTGTTCGTGGAAGGCCAACTCGGGGTGGCGGTGGATCGTGCGGCGCAGTTCTACGAGCTTGGGTTTGAGGGCTTGGGCGGCAGGGAGCATGGCGGGTTAGGAATATTCCTGGCGCAGGCGCGTCGCTGACGGATGTTTCGCTCTGGTTGCGCAATTGGGCGAAGCGCGGTCTTGTTACGCCGGCACCGCCTCGGCCGCCTCGCCAGGGCAGGCATACACGGCGCCGTCCAACTCAAAGTCCAGCGTGATCTTGGTCACCGCCCGGATCGTGTCTGCCACCGAACAATACTTACCCTCGGCCAGGCGGATGGCGCGCTCGACAGCGCGCGGCGTCAGGCCCGCGCCGGCCACGCGAAAGGTCAGGTGGATCCGCCGGAAGGCCCAGGGCGGCGCGGGGTCCTGCTGGCTGTCGATGACGATCTCCAGGCTGGCCAGCGGCGTGCGCTGCTTGGCCAGGATCTCGACCACGTCCACCGCCACGCACGAACCCAACGCCAGCGGCAGCAGATCCGACGGCTTGCACCCGACGGCGTTCTCGGCGTCCTGGCTGCTCATGACGACCGAGTGCCGGCTTGAGTCGATCCCCACAAACTGCTTCTTGTCCAGCCACTTCACAATGGTTTGCGACATCCTGGGACAGCCTCCTGGTTGGTCTCACCTGCTTAGATGCGGCAGAGCCGTTCCGGTGACAGGCACGGCGGACCACGACCAGGCACGCGCGCCAGCCTGACTCTGCCCGAGACGCGGGTCGGGCGCTAGTGAGTTTTGGCTGAAAAAGGAGATGCTGTTCGTCCGATTAGGGCCGGAGGAATTGTCCTGAGTCCGGGAAGTGGTAGAGGCGCTCGCGGGCAGCGGGCGGCAGAAGCGGGCCGGGCAGATCGCGGTAGAGCCTGATCGTCTGGCGCAACGTGTCGATCACGACCCGGCAGTTGGCGCAGTCTTCCAGGTGGCGCTCGATCTCGGCGCACAACATGGCCGAGGCCTGGCCGTCCAGATAGTCCGAGAGATCTCCTAGCAGGTGGCGGCAGTCGTGCGGCTCCATTCAGTCCTCCGCGGCGGGTTGGGCCAACTCAGTGAAATAGGCTGCCAGGCGTTCGCGCAGCCACAACCGGGCACGGTGCAGGCGGGTTTTCACGGCCTCGGGGGAAAGCCCCAGCGCTTCCGCCGCGGCCTCGGTCGACAGACCCTCCAACTCGCGCAGCACAAAGACGACCTTGAGTTTCTCGGGCAGGGCCTGGACAGCGGCCTCGAGTTGGTCGCGGGCCTCCCGCGAATCGAAGTCGCTTTCGGGCAGGCAGCACCAGTCGAACATTTGGCGCGGCACTGGCAGGCCGGCGTCGCCGTCCAGCCCGGCCCCTTCCACCGACACGCTGTCGGGCCGCGAGCGCCGCAGCCGCATCAGGGCGGCGTTGTAGGCAATGCGGTAAAGCCAGGTGCGCAGACCCGAGCGGCCCTCAAAGTGGGCGATGCTCTTGAAGGCGCTCAGCAGCGTCTCCTGCACCACGTCCTCGGCTTCGGCCTCGTCGCGCATCATCCGCCGCGCCAGCCGGTACAGGCCGGGCGCGTGCAGCTCGACGCACTCTGCGCAGGCCGCCTTGTCGCCCGCCTGCAGCCGCGCGATCAGGGCACGCTCGTCACTTGTCTCCGCAATCAGGGGGTCGTCCATTACCGTCTCGGCAGTGGTCACACCTCCTGATTATAGCGCAGGGGCGGCGAGCCCCTGGGCAAACTAATGGGCGGCGCAACCGCACCCGATGCGGGCGGCGCACTTGCGGCGCCGCAGCGCGCCCAAGCGATGCTTGCAGGGTTGCTCGTCAGGCCACCGTGAGCGGGTCTTCCGCCGCCGTGCGCGTCGTGATCGCAAACTCGGGCGGGTGCTCGAAGTGCTTCTTGACCGCGCACTGCTCGGCCGAGCGGATGACGGCGCCGCGGTACTTCTCCGGAAAGCCCGGCGGCAACTCGATCTCGAGCGCCACCTGGCGCACCAGGCCGGTGCCGCGGTCCACGTCCAGCCGCTGCACCAGGCGCAGCCCGGTCGTGTCCAGGCCGCGCTGCCGGCAGAAGCCCAGCACGTAAATTCCGGCGCACGTGCCGATCGAAGCCAGGAAGGTGGCAAAGGGCGTGGGGGCCGCGCCTTCGCCGCCGCCGTACGGGGGCTGATCGGTCGGCACGGTATACCCTTTGAAGTGGGCATCCACGCGCGCGCCGCCAGGGAAGTCAATGATCATTTCCATCGTTGTCGCTGCCTTTCGAGAACACTGTGCTCTACTTGCTTGGATGCCCGAAAGGCGCGAAGGTGACAACCGCGGGGGGAGTATCGTGCGGGGCGGGCGATCCGGCGCTAGAAAGCAGCCCTGCCAGAGGCGCGGCTCCGGCGCTCTGGCCACGCTCCTGGCCGGGCCCAGGCTGAAACTCAGCGGTCGGTTCTGCTGCCGGCCGCTCCGGCAGCAGGTCGGCGCAGGCGATGCGCGCGCCGTCGACGTCGTGGATGACAACGGCCTGCGCCTCAGGCCGCGCCCAGAAGGCCTTCACGGCGTTGCCGTTCCCGATCCCAGCCTCGCTGGTCGTAAAGCCCGGCCAGATCTCGTTGACCGGGTCCACGGCGCCGCCGACCAGGTGCTAATAGTGCCCCCCGGCGTTGCTATCGCCACAGGCCCGGTTGTGGACGTGCACCCCGTAGGTTGTGTTGGGGGCCAGCCCGCTGGCATGCACGCAGACCAGGGTCTTGTAGCTGCCGGCACGCGTCATGACGGCGTGGCCGGTGATGGCATAACCGCGCGCCAGGCCCGCGGCGTAGGCGTGCAGGGCGCCGTGTGTCACCTGGCTGCCCTCCGCGCCCGCCGGCCAGGCCAGCACCAGGGCCAAGGCCAGCGCCAGGGCCAAGGCGAGCGCCAGCAGCGCCACTCCGGCGATCCAGTTCCGATATGCTGCGTTGGTCTTCATGCTTTGTCTCCTTCTGAGAGTATCCAGCCCATCGGGCCAGCGCTGAACAGGGCGTACACCAGCGCCAGTCCCCCGATCGCAATCGCTTCGCGGCCTTCGCCGCCCAACTGAAATCCCACGGCCAGGCCTGTGCCCACGGCCGCGGCGCTGGCCAGCACCCACCACCCGGCCGCGCAGCGCCAGCCATTGGCCTAACCCCAACACCGCGCCTAGCGCCACCAGCGCCACCCACCCCGGCCCGCCAGTGCCCTGGCTGATGGCCAGCGGGAACACGAGTGCCCCGCCCGCGGCACCGGCCAGCAGGCTGGCGGCCAGCCAGGGGCCTAGCCCGCCCAAGCGCTGGCGCAGCGCCAAACCGGGAAGCAGGCCGCTGCCCAGCCCCAGGCCGAGCCCTAAGATCGCGCCGGCGGCGAGCAAGGCTGTTGTTTCGCCGGCCGCCGGCCCGATTGCGCCGGCCACACTCCACATGAGCGTCAGGGCGGCCAGCATGCTCAGGGCCATCCCCACGAAACTGGACACCAGCCAGGCGCCGAAGACGCGCCAGTCGTACTTCTCCCGGCGTGCCGCAATGGTTGTCATGTGTGCGCCTCCCGTGAGTCGTTCGGGTGCCGGCGGTCTCCGGCTATTCGACCGTGATCTCGATGACGTGCGTCATGCCCTCGCCTGCCAGGGCCGTGTGGGCGCCGTCGGCGGCCTGCAGGCACAGGGTGTGCGGGCCCGGCGCCAGGTCAAGCTCGGCTTCGAGTTGGGCCTTGCCGTAGTGCAGGTGCGTTTCGTCGTTGGGGATCACCGTGCCGGCTGTGAGGCAGTCGGTGTCCACCATGATGTGCAGGTGGCCGGCGCCGGCTTTGACCTCGCCGGCCGGCTCGACGGTGAAGCTCTCGGCCGCGAAGGTGACGTGGACGGGGCCGCTGACCGTGCTGCCGTCGGCCGGCGCGCTAAAGCGCACGCGCGCGGCAGCGCCGGCGGCGCCCTGGCAGGCCGCGGCCAGGCCGGCGAGGAGCAAGGCGAAGAGGCTGAGGCTGCGAGGCATCACAATCTCCTTTCGAGACGAACGCAGACGAGCGGTTGTGTTTAGGTGGTTTGGATCAGGTCGTCCACAGCCTGTGCCGGCGCATGGCGTAGGCAACGGTCGTCGGGATAAAGAGCCAAGGCAGCATATACAGCCCAAACGCGGCCAGGCCGCCCAGCCCATCAACCCGGGACAGTCTCAGATCAGGCGCGATCAGCACCGCCAATGCCACCAGGCTGAAGCCCAGAATGGCCACGGTGAAACCCGCCAGCGGCCAGCGCAGCTGCAGGCGCTCGCCGGCCGGCGCGGCGCGATAGCGCTGGATCTGGGCTGCCAGGCCCGAGACGAAAAAGCCCACAATGGCGATCAGGGTCAGTGGCTCAGGCCAGGGCGCGATGAGCCAGACGCCGGCAAAAGCCAGCCAGGCCACTGCCAGCGGTCGAGTCCAGTTGGGCGTTACCCGGCCAGAGGGAAATACATAGAGCAGGGCCAGCAAGGCGCTGACGCCCACCAACTGCAAGCCGTGAATGGCCGCCTGCACCGGCGCCAGGTCGCTAACTAGGCTGGCATAGTAGCGCGTCCCCGTGTTGAAGACAGCGCCGCCGAACAGAAACAGCACGATGGCCGTGAAGCGCGCCATGGCCGAGCGCCCACGGCCCCAGAACAGGACGCTGGCCAGGCCAAAGTAGCCCAGCACCGCCAGGCTGATCAGCCAGTTGTTGCCATCGCGGATAACAGCGTACGGCAGGCTGGCGTCGCGCGCCGCGCGAACGATGGCGGGCGGGATGGGCGAGATGTGATTGGTGATCGAGAGGACGCCCAGGACGGCCACTTCTAGGCACAGCGCGAAAACGACGACGGCGCTGACTTCGGTCACGATCGCGGGCCAGCGCGGGGCGGGCCGCGGCGCCGCCGACGGCGCGGGCAGTTGCATAAAGCGGCGCTCGAGGTACCTGGCCGCCAGGGCTACCGTAATCCCATATGTTAGGGGTAGCGGCGCGAACAGACTTAAGCCGATGAGCGGCGAGGCCAGCAGCGCTTCCCCTTCGCGGTAGAACAAGAGCGGGGGTGCCAGGAAGATGAGGAACAGGAGCAACCCATAGAAGAGGCCTTGCCAGGCGCCCCGGCCGGGCAGTAGTCGTCGCACCGCCACGAAGCTCACGCCAAAGGGCAGTCCGAATATCAATCCGAAGACCAGGAGAGCAAGGCTGCCTGCCGGCGTGAAACTGACCGGCAGGCCCGCGGTCAAGGCCACCCCGCGCATCGCCAGGCGCGAGCCCAGGCCCGCCACCAGGCCGCCCACTGCGCCGGCCACGAAGCCCACGCCGAGCTTTTGCACATAGTGGCCGGGGCCGGGCTTATGGACGAACCACTCGTGCACGGCAGATTGCCCCAGATCCAGGATTGCCGTCAACCAGCAGAAGAAGATGTTGAGCAGGCTGCCGGTGCGCTGGGCGGCCCGCAGCGAGTCGCGAAAGAAGAGCACCATCTCGCGCTCATACTCAGCGCGAAAACGGGGCGGGAAGAACACCAGCAGCGCCCGATAGAGTTGGCTGGACCAGGACACATTTGGCGCGGGGGTAGTGGACATGCCAGGACTCCGCCTCGATCGATAGTGGCTAAGGCCGGATCACGACAGCATGAAGCCCGAGCGCGGTTTCGGGATAAGCCTTTTCGTGCGCGCGGCGTCGACCAGCCGCGAAAGCCGCTCGGCTTCGGCGCGCACGACCTTGCCGCCCAAATCGGTCAGGCGGTAGTAGCGGCGCCGCTCGTCGTCGAGGTCGTGATCGGGACGCTCGTCGCTCTCCTCGATCCAGCCATCGGCCAGCATGCGCTTGATGGTGCCATAGAGGGTGCCCGCGCCGAGCTTGATCTGGCCGCTGGACAGAGCCGCCACCTCGAGCATGATGCCGTAACCGTGCTTTTCGCCGTCAGCCAGGGTCAGCAGGATATGGAAGGCGGCTGGCGTCAGCGGCAGAAACGAAGTGGGGTCGGTGATTGGGGACATATCAAACTCCGATATATCATATTTTGATATACTAGTGGATGTTTTGGATCTTGTCAATCGGCAAACGGCGACTTACCTGCCAATCGTGTCGCGCCCCAGGCAAGCTAAGGCCGGCACCGGCTGGCAAGGGCCCGTTCTACGATATCCCGACCGCGTGGTCGGGCATAGCTCTTGAGCTGTGAGATAACACGCGTTGGGCGCTGGAGGAGAAAGAGCGCAGCGGCGCACAGGGCGAAGCAGCGGCCGGCGCAGCAGGCCTCAGGCCTTGGGGGGACGAGGGCCGATGCTTCGCCCCTACGGACGACGCCGTACCGGCGCATGGAGGCCGCGATGGGCCTGGGTTCGAGTGGAATGCGGGGGGGTGTCTTTTGGCGCCAACTCGGCAGCCGAGGTGCGGGCGCTTAACGCCTACTGGGTGATCTTCTGTGCCCAGGATCGGCACTCCGCGGACGGGCCAGCCTGTGCCAGCCCGTCCGCGGAGTGCGCCTGATGCGCTTTGAGGCGCTGTCCAGGTGATCAGGATGGTCGCCGGCGCACGGCCGGATCAGCGGATGCCTCAAGTGCCGCCGGGGGCGCAGGCCGCGGCGCTGGCGGAACTGGCGTAGCCGCCGCTGCCGGAGGGACGCTTGGCGGCAATCGTGGATAACTGCCGGCGCACCTGCCGGCTGCCGCAGGCGGGGCAAACGACCTCTTTGACCGCCTCACTGCTGCGGACCAACTCCTCGAAGGGCGTCTGGCAGGCGGCACACACAAATTCAAAGAGCGGCATGGCCTACTCTCCCTGCAAGGCAGCGGCCACGCGGGCCAGGCGATCGCGCGCCTCGGCGGCGATGGGCGCGAGCGCGGGGTCATCCACCACTCCCAGCATGGAGAGCGGATCGACCAGCGCGACCTCAGTGCCGCCGCCGGGGTCGGCGGCCACGGTGACGTTGCACGGCAGCAGCAGGCCCACTTCCGGCGCCGCGGTCAGCGCGCGGTAGGCCAGCGCTGGGTTGCAGGCGCCCAGGATCAGGTAGGGGCGAAATTCGACGCCCAACTTCTGCTGGAACGTTGCGCGCGCGTCGATGCGCGTCAGCACCCCAAAACCCTCGGCCTTGAGCGCGGCCGTGACGCGCGCTTCGGCCGCCTCCAGATCGGTTTTCAGGTGAACCATGATCCCAATGGATTGCGTTTTTCTCATCATCGACCTCCTGGTCTAGGGAGGTTAGATGAGGCAGAAGCCGAAAGGTTACGGCCGCTGCCAGCGGACCAGGGCGGCCTCCATGCCCAACCGGTGGCCGAAAGCCATCGGCACGCCGCAATCGCCGGGGCGCGATCCGTCAGCATGCGCCACCCATGCGCGGCGTTGTCCTTGGGCCGGCAATGCTGCCCAGCAGCTTTGGTCCCTCTTTTTGGCGGCAGTTTGGTGCTATACTCCGGCGCCAGCCATGCCCGCTGCCGCCCGCCGCCATCCCCTGCTGCTGTATGCGCGCCTGTTCGCGTTGTGGCGCGCCCCGGCGCTGCTCACCGCCGCGCTGTCGGCGGTGATGGTAGTTTGGGTGCCTGGACCGTTGGACGCGGTCGAAGTGCGTGCCGGGCTGCTGGGTCTCAGCGCCGTCAGCCTGCTCATCTTCGGCTACGCCCTGATTGGACCACGACTGGCCTACGTGCAGTGCCGCGCTAACCACGTGCTGCTGAGCACGCCGCTCTTCCGACTGGCCATCTCGTACAACCGGATCCGCACCACGCGGCCTATCCCGTTTGAGCCGGAGCGCGTGCGCTGGAGCGATCAGCGCCTGGTCGGGCCTTTCCTCGGCCGCACCATGCTGGGGCTCGATCTCACCGCTTATCCCATCAGCCGGCGCTGGCTGCGCTTCTGGCTGATGAGCTATCTGCTGCCGCACAACTTCCAGGGGCTGCAGCTGCTGGTGCCCGACTGGATGGCGCTTAGCCGTGACATCGAAGGCCAGCGTACCGCCTGGAAGACGCGCCAGCGTGAGGCCAAACGCGAGAAGCCTCTTACCAGCCTGACCGGACATCAGCGTTAGCGCCATGGCTGGAACGAGATTGTTATACAGATCCTGTTAATTAAGTAGATATATATCTCGTAGTCGCAGTAGTCGCTGGGGAAATGTGGAGAGCCAGCGAAGAGCGGCGTTTAGACCGCAGCCGCAGGCTGGCCGAGCAAGGTAACGCCGCATGTGGCGGCTGGCCGTGCGCTCATTCTCCCCAGGCTAGGCCTGAGGAAAATGGGGATGTTGGGGACAGCGCAGGCACGTCATAACGATTACTCCGGTGCCAGGCTATACATCTATCCGGTGGATTACGATCACCCCCCATATATAGGCTGTAATCTTTTCATAAGGCCAATTCCACCACAACTCAAGGCACCAATCTTTCCCCAGCTGGGGCCGCTTTTCCACAGAATAGGGGTCACTTATCCACATTCGGAGTCGTCTCAGCTACATAAGTAAACCGACGTGCTGGAACTGCCGGACGGGAAAGTCCGTGCCGAGCGCTTCCCCGGCGGAATCAAAAAGGCGCCTTATGCAAAGGTGCCTGGGCAAGGAGAAGCGTGGTGTCAGGCTGGGACGCCGACCTGGCTGTACAGGCGTTCGCGGAGCGAGATCACCTGGCGGCGCAGGCTGTCATCGCGCTCGATCATGTCGGCAATCTTCCTGCAGCCGTACATGATGGTGGTGTGGTCGCGGCCGCCGAGCGCTTCGCCAATAGCCGGTAGCGAAGCCTCGGTCTCCTCGCGGAGCAGGTACATCGCGACTTGGCGGGCCAGGGCCACTTCTTTGGTCCGGTCCGGTCCCAGCAGGGCGGCGCTCGTCACGGTGTAGAACCCCGCCACCGTGTCGATGATCTGCGGCGCGGCCAGCGTGCGATGGCGCGGCAGCAGATCCGCCAGGGCCGAGGTGGCCAGATCCATGGTCAAGGGCTGGCCGATCAGGTCGGCGTAGGCCAGCACGCGCGTCAGCGCGCCTTCGAGCTCGCGGATGTTGCTTTGCACGCGGCGCGCAATCAACTCAATGACGGCGTCGTCCACTTGCCGCCGGGCGCGCTCGGCCTTGGTGCGCAGGATGGCCTGGCGCGTCTCCAGGTCGGGGGGCTGAATGTCGACCGTCAAGCCCCACTCGAACCGCGAGCGCAGCCGCTCTTCCAGCGTCACCATGGCCTTGGGCGGGCGATCTGACGTCATCACCAACTGCTTGTCCTGCCCGTGCAGGGTGTTGAAGGTGTGGAAGAACTCTTCCTGGGTCGATTCCTTGCCGGCGATGAACTGGATGTCGTCGATCAAGAGCACATCGATGCTGCGATACTTGTCGCGGAAGTCTTCCGTGGTGTGGTTGCGGATGGCGTTGATCAGGTCGTTGGTAAACTCCTCGGAAGAGACATATAGCACGGCCAGGCCGCGCGCCCGGCAGGCATTGCCCACGGCCTGCAGCAGGTGGGTCTTCCCCAGCCCAACGCCGCCGTAGACAAACAGCGGGTTATAAGCCTTGGCCGGGTTCTCGGCCGCGGCCATACAGGCCGCGTGCGCCAGGCGATTGCTCGGCCCAACGACAAACGACTCGAACTTGTACTTCGGGTTGAGCGTGGACGAGCTCAGCGCGGCGAGCCGCGCGCCGCTAGCGCCTTCAGGCGCTTGGTCACCCGGGTCTGTCCCCATGCTGTTAGGCGCCGGCGCGCTGCTGGCGGGAGCGACGACGAAGTGGACATCGACGCTGCGGCCGACCAGGTTGGTGAGGGTGCGCTTTACCGTGCCCTGCAGCCGGTTCTCCAGCCAGTCCTTGGCATAGGCGTTGTTGACTCCCACAACGTAAGCGTCCTCCTCCTGGGCCACCAGCGCGGTGCCGCGGACCCAGGTATCGAAGGTGCTCTTGGGGATTTCCATTTGCAGTTGGCCAAGGGCCGCTTGCCAGACTTGATCAGGCTGCATCGGCATTCTCCCTGCGCGAAGAGGAGTCCGGTGTTCGGCTGCGCCAGGCGGCCGCTGCTGCCGCCACGCGCTGGCCTTGGCCTTCGCGGGGCGCGAGAAGACCGCCGCTGATGGACAGCGCTGCCCTGCCCCCTTGACCTGTGAATTGGGAAGGGATGATGGCCGCCAATTAGGTTGCCAGGTTTCGTTTCCGGCAGCGACGCGAATTCTAACAGACTGGCGAGGCCGATTCAAGTAGAATCGCGTGATGTGAAGTTAAAAGATTCGATTCTTTAAAACCGGGCGAATGTTAAGAACTCCCGGAGCACGCTGCCGTTGACCGGCGCCGTTCACCGGAGGCGGACTCACCGCCACAAACACCCAAGGGCCGGCCAGGGACGCCCACCTATGGGGGTATCACCCGCTTCCTGCCACCTGTCCGCGTGCCATGAAAGCTCATCAGGCAGGGACTCCGGCGCTCTTGTAGGAGTGTGCTCAAGCCTCGCAGGGGAGGATGAGAGAGCGCCATCTGGCCGGAGGGCGGCCTCGCCCGACCCCTTGGCCGCGCGTCAGCGCCTGGGCGTGCAGTGCCGAAAAGGCACCAGCAGTTATCCCAAGATTAGGGCGCTACCTCCACATGTTTCTCCACATTCTCAGCAACTTATCCCCGATAATCCGCCGCTTATCCACACCCCGCCTGATCTCGCCTTTGGCCGCGGCGAAGGCAGCAAAGCGACTGCATAACCCGTGCTGTCAAGTCGCGGCCCATGAGCCAGTATAATCGCCCTATGACCTCCGATCTATCCGGTCGCCTGTTGTCTTGGTATGCGCGCCATCAGCGCGCTCTGCCCTGGCGCGCCACGCGCGACCCATACCAGGTCTGGGTCTCCGAGGTGATGCTCCAACAGACTCAGGTGGAGACCGTGCTCCCCTATTACCAGCGCTGGCTGAGGCTGTTCCCGACAATCGAGGCGCTGGCTGCCGCCGAGCCGCAGGCGGTGCTGGCGGCCTGGGAGGGATTGGGCTACTACTCGCGCGCGCGCCACCTGCTGCGCGCCGCGCAGCAGGTGGCGGTCGAGTACGGCGGCGCGCTGCCGCGCACGGTGGCGGCGCTGCGCGCTCTGCCCGGTATTGGCCGCTACACCGCGGGCGCGATCGCCTCGATCGCCTTTGGGTTAGATGCGGCGGTGCTCGATGGCAACGTCAAGCGCGTGCTGGCGCGGGTGTTCGATTTCCGCGCCGACGTGAAATCACCGGCCGGCGAGAGGCAGTTGTGGGCGCTGGCCGAGAGCCTGGTGCCGCCGGGCCGCGCCGGCGACTACAACCAGGCGCTGATGGACCTGGGTGCGGCCATTTGCACGCCGCGCGCCCCAGCCTGTCTGCTCTGCCCGCTGCGCGATCTGTGCGCGGCCTATCGCCTGGGTGTGCAGCGCGAGCGGCCGGTCACGCCCGCCCGCCCGGCGCGGCCGCAACGCGTGCAGGCGGCCGGCGTGGTGCGCAAGCGCGAGCGCGTGCTGATTGTCCAGCGGCCGCCCGAGGCGCTGTTGGGTGGGCTGTGGGCTTTTCCGGAGGCGGTGTGCCCGGCCGAGGCTCAGGCCGGCCGCAAGGCAGATGCGCGGCACGGCGCCTGTCTGCGCGCGGCGCTGCGCGCCGATTGCGGGCTGAAGGTGCGAATCGGCTCTCGAATGCTGACCATGCAGCACGCCTTTACCCATTTCAGGCTCACGCTGCACGTGTTCGACTGCCGCTGGCAGGCCGGCCGGCTGCGGCGCGCGGGCCGCCTGCGCCGTTGGGTCCGCGTGCAGGAATTGGTCCAATATCCCATGGGCAAGCTGGACCGTAAGATCGCTGAGGCGCTGTTGGCTGACGAGAAGCGCGGACTGCTCCGGGACGACAGACCAGGGACGAAGGGTGGGGGCTAGGGTTCAGCCTGCCTGCATTCACCCCCGTGACTCGGCGCAGCGCACGACCGTTTCGAACGTTTGGCTTGTTTCCAAGCGATAGCGAGCCCCTTGTAGTTCTCTAAACTCTCCTCTAACTCCCCTCTCAACGAATCCCTTTTGTTATTATCGCCAAGAATGCGGTAATTTACAGATATTATCGAACACAGTTTTCTGGGTGAACGCTGAGATTACATAAAACGGTAAGGAGGGGGTTATACGGCACGTGGGTTGGCTGCCAGGATGTGCAGCCTGCAGCCAGGGGGCACGCTTACGGCCAGCCACCGTGTAACGTAAGATGCTGCACTGATGACGATGCGTCTTCTCATTGCGCACGAGCACGTGCTGTTTGGCGAAGGGTTGCGCAGTTTGCTGTCCACTGAGACCGGCTATGAGATTGTGGGCCGAATCAGCACGCTGCGTGAAACCCTAGACCAGATTGCAGTTCTAAAGCCCAATGTGGTGCTGTTGAGCGCCGAACTGGCCGGCAGCAATTTGATGGAGACGCTGCGCGAGATCGGGGCTCGGCAGGCGGAATGCCAGGTGGTGCTGCTGGGCGCCCAGGATACGGATGACGAGTTGTTCGAGGCGTTTCGGGCTGGCGCCAAGGGCTATATCGCCAGGGCAACGCCGGTCTCGCATGTGTTGGCCGCGCTGCGGGCCCTGGCCAACGGCGAACTGGTAATTTCGCGGGCACAGACCAGCCGGCTGATCCAAAAGTTCCGGCTGCAGATGGCACGCCCAGAGCCGCAGCCCTCGGTAATGGATCATCTGACGCGGCGGGAGATTGAAGTGCTGCGCTGCGTGGCAGGCGGGGCGACCAATCAGGAAATCGCCCAGCAACTCGTTATTTCAGAGCACACGGTCAAGATCCACGTTCGCAACATCCTCGACAAGCTCAAGATGAAGAACCGCGGTGAAGCCGCGAACTTCGCCCGCCGGTATGGAACCTCTATGACCTGGACCGCGCACTAAGCCCCACGTCATTCGCTCTTGAATTCCCCGTCCGGCCGGCGTTTCCCTGCCTGGCGCCGGCGTCCCTCAACCGGCGGACCCGCTCGCGCGCCCACGCTGCTGCAGCCAGGCCGCGGGGATGTGCGCCGATCCTGGTCTGCCGCCGACGCGCCCTGGCCGAACGGCGCGACCGCCCCACGCGAGTATATAATGACGGCCAACTAAGACTGCTGGGAGCGTACGTGGACTTTGTGTTTACGCCGTACAGCCTGCCAGTGCTGCTGGGTGGTGTGGGCGCGGCGGCCATAGCGTTCTATGGGTGGGGCCGCCGCACCCGCGCCGGCCGGCTGTTCGCGGCGTTTGCGTTCGCCGGGGCGGTCTGGGCCGCCGCGTATTTCCTCGAAATCTCCAGCGCCAGCCTGGCTGCCAAGCTGGCGTGGGCCAGGATCGCTTACCTCGGCATCAGTCTGGTCCCGTTGGCCTGGCTCACTTTTGCCTTGCAATACACGGGCCGCGAACGCTCACTCCGGCCCGACCTGCTGGCCTTGGGTCTGGCTGTCCCGGCCGTTCTCCTGATCCTGGTTTTCACTAACCATCGGCATGGGTTGGTATGGTCCGACCCGCGCCTCGACACGTCTGGGCCGTTCACCGCCCTGGCCTCCGAGCCGGGCGTGGCCGTCTGGGTCTTTGCCGCCTACGCGCATGGCGTCATCCTGCTGGGGATCAGCCTGGTGCTGCTAGGCGCGGTGCGCGCGCCCAGCCTGTTTCACGGGCAGGCGCTGGTGCTGCTAAGTCACTCGTAGAAAGTTCGGATCATGTTTTGGCCGCTCCCGCCTGGGCCAGTCGGACGACCTCACAGTTGGTCAGCGCCAAGGCGCGCGCGGGCAGGAAGTCCGCGAAGTAGCCGCGGAT
>JADLEU010000228.1 GCA_020845955.1 Anaerolineales bacterium | reverse complement strand
TGATTTCGGCCTCGCTGGCTCGCATTTCACTGCCGGCTTACGCACAGTTGAGCGCCGATCCGCCTCGGCTCCGGCGCGCCTTCGCGCTCGCCCTTTGGGTGGTCGTGGCCGGCACCGCGCCCGCGGCCCTGTTGTTCGTGATCCTTGGCCCCGATCTGGTGTGGGTCGTTTATGGCCCGCGGTGGCTTCCGGCCGCGCCTATCCTGCAATGGCTGGGGCTATTTGCCCTCTTCCGGCCGCTTTGGGACAACCTGGTTGCCGTGCTGCTGGCGATGTGGCAGTCGCGGCAATTGGTCCGTCTGGTGAGCTTCCAGGCCATTGTGCTGGTGTTCTTGGCGGCGCCGCTGACTTACTTTCTCGGCGGCCAGGGCACCGCCATCAGCGTCGGCATCGCTTTCTTGATCGCCTCAGCCTATCTCCTTTACTATGGCCGAGTCCACCTGCAGGTCGACGTGAAAACTTACGCGGTCTGGCCGCTGGCCAACACGCTCTTGTCATTGGGGCCATATCTTGCGCTGCGCTGGCTTATCCCGCTGCAGACCTGGCTGCCTTGGCAGCGCCTGGTCGTGACGAGCGCCCTTTTGCTGGCCAGCTACGCGTTGTTTAGCCTAGTCACCACCCACCGGGTGATCGCCGCGCAAACACGCTTGCTCCTGCAGGCGCTGCGGGGTTGACGCGGCGCGCGGCTCAGCGCCTATGATAAGATCCGCCTCGCCATGCGCATCACGGTGGTCGTCCCAACGCATAACCGTCCTGATACGCTGCGCCAATGTCTGGCCGCGCTCGGCTCGCAGACGCTTGCCGCCCATGAGGTGATCGTCGTCGACGATGGACCTTCGGCCAGCGTGCAGACCCTGACCGCGGGCGAGTTCCCCGAGGTTCACTATCTGGCCCAACCGCACCGCGGGCCAGCCAGCGCGCGCAACGTCGGCCTGCGAGCCGCCACGGGCGAGGTTGTCGCCTTCACCGACGACGACTGCGTTCCCCCGCCCGACTGGCTGGAGCAGCTTGCCGGCGGTTACGCGCGGCATCCGGGCGTGGTAGGGGTCGGCGGCGGCTTGATCGCGCCCCCCGCGCTCCTGCGCTCGAACGTCTTCGCGCAGTATGAGCGTTACATCTATACGCACAGCTATCACGCCGGGCCTGTCGAGCAGCGCGGCGGATTCGAGTGCCCGGCCGGCAGCACTGCCAACATGTCCTACACCAGGTCAATCCTGGCCGTGGTCGGCGGCTTCGACTCGGGGTTTCCCGTCGCGGCCGGCGAGGACGCTGACTTGAAGCTGCGAATTACGCGCCTGGGCCGCCAGTTGCTGTATGTGCCGACCTGGGTCATCCATCTGCAGGCGTATGACTGGGCCCGTTTCCAGCGCCAGTGCTACGTGCGCGGCGTCGGCCGCAATTACTTCGAGCAGCGCCACGGCGGCGGCGCCCCTGGCCGGATCAAGATCGGGTTGCGGGCCGTGCGGCGGCTGCTCAGTTTTCCGCTCGATGTCGTGCACATGGGTCGTATGGGCAGTCCGCGCTTGGCGCTGGTCAAGCTGGCCGATGGCCTGTTGACCTGCCAGGGGCAATGGGTTGGCCGATGAGGCCGCCCCGCGTGCTACTGGTCTCGCATGCCTACACGGCCGCGATCAGGCAGGCCCAGTTGGCCGCGCTGGCGCGGCACGTCTCTTTAGCCGTCATCACACCGCAGCGCTGGCGCGATGATCTGTTTGACCACAGCGCCGCGGCGCCGTTGCCCGGCGTCGCGCTCTATCCTCTGCCGGTCGTGTTCGACGGCCACATCCTGCGCCACTTCTACGCGCCCTGGTCGCTGGCGCGCCTCATTCGAGCCGTGCGGCCGGAGCTCGTCCACGTGGAGCAGGAGCCGCCCAGCCTGGTACTGGGCCAGTTGGCCGCCCTCAAGAGCCTGGGCCGTTACCGGCTCGCCAGCTTCACCTGGGAGAATATAATGCGACGGTGGGGCGCGCCTGGCCTGGAACGCTTCAACCTGGCGCGCTGTGACGGCATCATCGCCGGCAGCCAGGGAAGCGCCGCCGTGGTGCGCGCCAAGGGCTTCACGGGTCCGCTGGCCGTCGTACCGCAATGGGGCGTCGACCCGGCCCGCTTTCATCCGGGCGCCAACCATCGATTGCGCGCGCAGCTTGGACTGTCGGGATTCGTAGTGGGCTTCGCGGGGCGCTGGGCCGCGGAAAAGGGCCTCGTCACGCTGCGCCAGGCCCTGGCCGGCCTGGTGGACATGACGCTGGTATTGATCGGAGGCGGTCCAATGCAGCCCGAGGTCGAGCGCTGGCAAGCGGAGGCGGCTGGGCAGGTGCGCCTGGTCCCGACGGTGCCGCCTCAGGCCCTGCCAGGCTACCTGCAGACCCTGGACGTCTTCGTGCTCCCATCGCACACAACGCCGGCCTGGAAGGAGCAGTTCGGCCACGTCCTAATCGAGGCCATGGCCTGTGCTGTCCCTGTCGTCGGCTCAGACTCTGGCGCTATTCCCGAGGTCATGGGCGCAGCCGGCCTCATCGTGCCCGAGCGAAATGTTGGTGCCCTGCGCGCCGCCATGCGGGACCTGGCGGCTGATCCCGGCCGTCGGGCCGCGCTCGGGCAGGCCGGCCGCGCGCGGGTGCTCGCGCACTACACCCATGAGCGGGTAGCAGCAGCAGCAGCGGCTTTCTTGGCCAGCGTGTTGGGCCGCTAGCGCCTCGGCGGCAATTGCCTGAACGGCAGGATCTTCATGAGCGTCGTGTCAGAACCCCTGCGGGTTTTGCTGGTCGACCATGCGCCCATCCTCGGCGGCGTCGAAATCATGATCCGCGATCTGCTCACCGCGCTCGACCCGGCGCGCGTCGCGCCGACGCTGGTCACCGACCGCGCCAGCCCGCTGCGCGGCCGCCTCGGTCCCGCCGTGCCCGAAATCGCCCTGCCCCTGACGCGGCTCAAACGCAACCCGCTGGCCGGCTGGTCGCTGGCGACCTCAGCCATCCAACTGGCGCGCGCCGCCCGCGCGACCCGCGCCGACGTAATGCAGACGTTCACCGCCCGCACCCACCTGATCGGCGCCTGCGCCGGCGCGTTGGCGCGGGTGCCCGTGGTGTGGCGCCTCAACGACGACACCCTCCCGGAGGGCCTGGCCGCCGTGCTCGGCCGCCTGCCCAGCCGTATCATCAGCGTCTCCGCTCATCTCAAGAGCCACTATGGCAGGGCTCTGCCGGTCTCAGACATCATCCCCGACGGTGTTCCGCTGCCGACGCTGCCAACCCCCGCCCGAGCACGCTCTGCCCTCCATCTGCCCCCCGATGGGCCGATACTACTCTTGGTCGCGCGTCTCGTTCGCTGGAAGGGCCACGCGGTCTTCCTGCAAGCCCTGGCCGACCTCATGCCCGAATTCCCCAACCTCCAGGGCGTTCTCGCCGGGGGCCACTCTCCGGCCGACGATCGGCCCGGCCTCCTCGCGGGCGGCGCGCCTTATGAGCGGGAGATCACGGCGCTGATCGAAACGCTGCGCCTGGCCAATCACGTCACCGTCTTGGGGCATACCCACGACACGGCAGCGGTGTTCGCCGCGGCCGACGTTGTGGTCCACACCTCGATCCAGCCCGAGCCCTTCGGCCGCGTGATCGTCGAAGCCATGGCCGCCGGCCGCCCGGTCGTGGCCAGCGCGGCCGGCGGCCCGCTCGAAATCGTCCAGGATGGCCAAACCGGCCGGCTGACCCCGCCCGGCGATAGCCGCTCCCTGGCGGCCGCCCTGCGTCCTTTGCTCGCGGACGCCCCGCTGCGGGCGGCGATGGGCGCCGCCGGCCGCCGGCGTGCCGAAGCCGAGTATTCCTTGCCGGCGATGGCCGAGCGCTTCACCCGCGTGTGGAAGGAATGCGCCCGCCGCGCGCCGGGCCGGCCAAAGTATGTTTAGCTTGTGGTTCCATCACCGCGTGCCAGGCGCGACCGGCCGCGGGAGGCGGGGCTGACGTGCGCATCGCCCTCGACGGCCGCCCGATTGACGATCACTTCCCTGGGATTGGGCGCTACGTCTTCAATCTCGCTCGCGCACTGGCCGAGACCGAACCACGGATCGAGCTGCTGCTACTCCACAGGTCCTCAGGGCGGGCGAACACCCGCTATGACCTCGACGCCCTCCGTTCGTATCCCCGCCTCCGCCTGGTCCCGGTCGACGCGCCCAATTTCTCGCTCCGCGAACAATGGCGCCTGCCCGCCGTGCTGCGCCAGCTTCAGGTCGATCTCTACCATTCTCCCTACTACCTCATGCCGTACGGGCCCAGCGTCCCCGCCGTGGTGACGCTGTACGATCTGATCCCCAGCCGATATCCGGCCGGCTACTCGCCTGGCGCCCGCCTCGCCTTTTACCTGGCCGTGCGGCTGGCGGTCCGCCGGGCGGCGCGCGTCATCACGATCTCGCGGGCCAGCGCCAAGGATATTCAACAGCAACTTGGCCTGCCCGGCGCCCGGCTGGCAGTCATCCCGCTGGCCGCCGATCCTGAGTTTGCGCCGCGGCCCGCCGCTGCGGTTACGGCCACGCGCGCCCGGCTCGGGTTGCCCGACGACTACGTGCTGTACGTCGGCAGCAACAAGCCTCACAAGAACCTGCCCGGGTTGGTGCAAGCCTATCTGGAGCTTGAGGCAGCCCCCCCATTGATCGTCGCCGGCCACTGGGACGAACGCTACCAGCAGGCCCGGCAACTGGCCGGGCGAGCGCCGGAGCGGGTGCGCTTCATCGGGCCGGTGGCTGTCCCCGATTTGCCAGCCCTGTACACCGGCGCGCTGCTGTTCGTCTTTCCGTCACGCTGCGAAGGCTTCGGGCTGCCGCCGCTGGAGGCGATGGCCTGCGGCGTTCCCGTGGTGTGCAGCCAGGCCTCCTCGCTGCCCGAGGTGGTTGGCGAGGCCGGGCTGCTTTTCGACCCGAACGATCCCGACGCGCTCC
>JADLEU010000227.1 GCA_020845955.1 Anaerolineales bacterium | reverse complement strand
GCTTGCGGCGGCGAAGCAGCCACTGCCAGTGGGAAACCGCACGCCTGGCAGTATTGGGGAAGCGGCGGCGCGTAGCGCTGCCCGCAGCGCGGGCAGGCCGCTGTCTCAGCCGGTGGTTCGGGCGGCGCACGACCGGCGCGGAGTTGGCGCAACTTGAGGCCGTGGCCGATGGCGGGACCGTGCTGGCGCTGCAGCGGCTGGCGCGGCAGGTGCCGGTCTCAGACCTGGTCTGGCGCTACACCTCGGGCGTGATCCTGGCCACGCACCCGGAGGATGAGCGCGCCACCGCCGGCGTGAAGAAGCACCTGCTGTACGGCGCCAGCCCGCGCGGGCTGCAGGCGGTGATCCTGGCTGCCAAGATCACGGCGCTGTTGGACGGGCGCAAGACGGTTTCGCTCGAAGACGTGCGGCAGGCGGCGCTTCCGGCGCTGCGACACCGGGTCATCCTGAACTATGAGGCGCAGGCGGAAGGCATCAACCCCGACGACCTGATCACCGAAGTCCTGGCGGACGTGCCGGCGCGCTAGCGCGGCTCGGCCGCTCAGACGAACTGGCGGCGGACGCGGGTTTGGCGGCGCGGCGGGGCCTTCGCCGCCGGCGCGCGCCGGGCCAGCAGGCGCGCCGCGATCCACACGGCGAGGCCAGCCGCCGCGAGGCCCCCACCCCAGGCGAGCAGCGTGGGTGCCGCGGCGCGCGCGCCAAGGGCCGCCAGTTCGCCGATCAGGTCGGCTGCGTCCGGCCGGAAGAGAGCCTCGAAGAAGGTCGTCTGCCCCGTGCCGATCCGGACTGCCAGGCCGTACAGCGCGCCGGCCAGCGCCAGGCAGACCACGCCCGCGATCCCCAGAGCGCGTCCGAGCGCGCCGGTGAGGCCGGCCAGGCCGCGAGCCGCCAGCAGCAGGTAGAGCGCCAGCAGCGTCAGACAGGCCCAGCCGGCGACGAGGAGCGCGGCCTGGAGCCAGCGCCAGGCGTAGCGCGCCTGATCCATGACCCGCACGACCTCGAGCCCGATCAGGCCGCTGCTGAGCAGGCCGGCGAAACTCGCCTCGGGCGGGGCCGAGCTCGCCAGCACGCGGGCCGTGCGCTCCGCCAGGGCCTGGACGTTGGCCCCGGCCGGCAGGCACTCGGCGAATACAGTGTTGGCGGCCGCCGCAGCGTGGGCGGTGGGGCAGGCCGGCGCGCCCTCCAGCAACGGCAGCAGCGCCAGCGCGGCCTCGGGCGCTTCCACCCGCGCGCGGAGCGGCGCCAGGTCGAACGTCACAGTGGGCAGCGGGTCGCCTCCCGTAAGCCACGCGAAGCCGGCGTCGAGCAGGGCGCTGGCCTGAGCGGCCAGCCATTCGGGCGGCAACAAAACCTGTGCCATGGCTCGCGCTTCGACAGGGGTAAGCTGTACGAGGCCTGCCGGGCGGGGAATGGGACTGTGCAGCAGGATGTAGTTGAGGTACAGGGCCATGACGTCGCCCTGGAACGGCTGCTCGAGCTGGCGCTCGGCCAGGAGTTGGTGATAGGGCGTGGGATCGGTGAGCGTCGAAGCCAGGCTGCGCGCCAGCAGCCAGGCGGGCGTCGCCAGGGCGAAGATGAGCAGGATCAGTGCGGCCAGGAGACGGAAGGCCAGACGAGAGACTTGCAGGATGAGGCGTTTCACGGGCGGGTAAGGACGACGCTGTCAGGCCATTGGCTCTGCGCTGCAGCCAGTAGCGTCCCGTCCGGGCCGAAAAGCCTGGCCATGGTCCAGCACCCAAAGGAAGGGCAGGTCCAGGACCAGGTGTCAAAGCTCCAGTCGACTGCCTGGACAACCTGGGCAGCGCCGGCCTGGACCTCAAGCGGGGGACCAAAGAGGTGAATGCTCCTCAGTTGGCCAGCACTGCTGAGCGTAGTGTCGTAAGGCACAAAGCCGACCTGGAGCTTGGCCTCGGGGCGGGTACTCAGGCAATACATGACCGTCGCCGTATAGGCATCGCGACCGATCTTCAGGCTCGGCCGGCCGCCTGGCTCCAACCCGACTAATTCGACGCGATCCTCGGCGCACTCGGCGCTGTAGCGCGCCGGTGTGGCAGTGGGGGGCAGCGGCGTCGCGGTGACAGCAGCCGTTGTGGTGGCAGTGCGGGGCAACGTGGCTGCCGCGGTCCAAGTGGCCGGAAGGACGAGTGCGGGAAGGTGGCGCGGGTCCAGCGTGGCGCCGGCGTACGCCCAAGGCGCGGTGCTGGCGCGCAGGGCGGCGTAGCTGCGCAGGAGCAGCGCAAGCAGGACCAGCGTGAGCAGCACGAGCCCGCCACTGACCAGCCAGCGCTCCAACTGATGTTTTGTGAGTCGAGATAAAGGTCGGCCCCCCATGAGCATGGGTGTAGCACGGGTCGGGGGGAAAGTCAAATGCGGCCCGACCGGGTCCAGGTCCGATGTTGCGGATTAGAGCATGTCGCGAGTGAGCAGGCAGCTCCAAGTAGTGCGCCACATATTCGGTTTGGTGGTTGGTAGATTCGCGCCAGATGGTGGCTGGCTAGCGCAGGCATAAGTGTATTGAGTCTGAATACGCCACTTCATCTGGTTGCGCAACCAATCACATGCGAGTGCCAAAGCGCCATAGATAGCAGATGTCGGCCAATTGCGCCCACAACCCGGAACGCCAAATGTGCTCAGGGCCGTTCCTCCAAATCAGCCAGTGCGGAGTGTACAAGGACGTGCGGACCAGGGGTTCACGCCGAGACCACATCAGTACCTCGACCGCCATTACCGCCGAGCAAGCGGCAGATACACCTCACGCACGGCTAGCGGTGCAGCTGTTGCACTGGGCGTTGCCGACGGTGTCGTAGTGCTTGTGGAAGTAGGTGTCAGTGTTGGGCTGGGCGTGGCCGTCGACGTGGTGGTGGCCTGCACGAAGTTGGCCTGCACCGTCTTGTCGCCGTCCATGGTCAGTGTGATCGGCACGGTCGTTCCCAACACGTCGCCTGACCAGCCCGAAAAGCTCTGCCCACTATCGGGCATCGGGACCAAGCTGACGGTGGTACCGAGCGTATACTGCTGCCCGTTGTTGCAATCGGGCAGCGGGCCGGGTTGAATGACCCCCCCGCTCGCGTTGAGCACCAGGAGGTAGCAATGCGCGGCGAAGCTCGCGAATGAATAGGGACCGGTCACCCAGACGTTATCCGCCGCGATCACCGCGGGCAGTCCGGCATAGCGCTGATCGCTGGCGGTAAAGTTGGTCAACGTGTAAAAGCCGTTTGCGCCGCTCCGGCGAATGTCGTCGCCGTTGAACGGCAGAACCACGCTGGTCGTCCCCGCCGGCACAGTGACAGAGATGACGCTGTGGGCGACCAGGTTACCCTGGGCGTCGACCAGGTCGCCCGCCAGCAGGTAGCTGCTCGTCTGGGTTGCCGTGAAGCCGACGCGCACGTCGAGCCACTCGACCTTGCCGTTGCCGTCCTGGTCCTGCGGCAAGGCGCTGTATTGGCCGCTCAACTGCAAGACGCCGGGGGCAATCCCCAGGAACGCACTGGTCTGCCGCACAAACGGCTGGCCCGCCGCCAGGCCGGTCGCTTGCACGGTGAACGGCACGAGCCCAGGGCTGTTGGGCACACTGTAGCTGCCTGCGTATCGTCCACCACCCTGGCTGGTCAAAGGGATCTCGTCGATGCCACCAGTGCTGCGATACACTCTGGCCGTGACTGTCGCGCCGTCCAGGACCACGCCGCCATCCTGCAGCGTCGCGCTGATGACGGAAGTGTCGCCGATGGCGTAGAGCGGCCGGTCCGGCGCGGCCGTCAGGATGCGCGGCGAGTCGACGCTGATGAGCATGGCATAGTCGGTCCCTGGGCCGACATCGGCCGCGACCGCGGTAAGAGTGTACGTGCCCGGCTGGGTGACTGTCATGGCGTAGCTCGCCCAGGTCTGCCCGCCGGGCGTCACGGCCACCTGCTGGAAGATCATTTCGTTGGGATGATTCGCAGCGTAGGCCGGATCGATATGGACGCCGAGTGGATCGATGAGCGTGAAGTCCACGGTGCCCGCCTCCCACCCCAGCTCGAACAGCGAAAAGCCGCTGGTGTCGATCGGCATCGCGTACGTGACCGTTTCACCCGTCGCGACTTGGCCGAGCCGGGCCGGGAGCGCGACCCAGACCGGCGCATCCTGCTGGAACTCCGGCGGAGCCGTGAGCGGAACGGTCTCGGCAATGGGGCAGGCACCAGGCGCATAGCCCGGCGCGTAGCCCAAGAGCGGCCAGCCAATCAGGTTGCGCAGGCAGGCGTAGCTATCTGTCATGGAGGTGTTGTCATCGGCTGAGGCGTTGAAGTAGCTCGGATACCACCGATGTGCTTCAACGACATAGGGGCGCCAATCCAAGCGCAAGTTCTGCCAATCGATGACTGGGTAGGCGATTTCCCAGTGCTTGCCGCTGTGGGAGACGTCCAAGATATGCCGGGTTGCTCCAGGGACGAATTCCGATGGTGGCAGTAGGGGCCAGTATATTCGCCCGAGACTGCTTTGGGCGCCAACCACACCATCGTTCGGGCCTTCCAGCCCCAAATACTGCAGCACCTGCCCGAATACGATCGGGTTCCGATCTCCGCCAATAAAGTGATATGCGACGCCAGCCCTGCGCTGCGAATGGCCTTGATTGAAGCCGCCGATATAGCCATCACCACCGGTAGCGAACTCGCACGCTGCCAGATCCTCATGGCCAGTCGAGCGCCACGGCAGTGCATTGGTCAGGCACACTGCATGGCCAAACGGTGTGCCGGCATGCGGCGTGCCCAGGGTCACAATCCGAGACACATCATCACGGTATAGGGCTGACTCTACATAAGCCCGGATAACAAGACCACCCATGCTGTGTCCAATCAGCACCGCTTTGCCACCAGGCTTGGGGATCTGCGCCAGTTGCCACTGGAGGCAAGCGGCGTTCTCGCCAAGTGGCGGCGTGTGATCGGGACCGGTCTCTACGTGCGCGAGCCAAATATCCCAGCCATCGGCCAGCAAGTTATGGGCAAAGCTGCCAAAATCATGAAAGCCGGAATCTTGGGCCGGAGACGTGGAGGTCACGTGGTAAGGCTGAAGGTAGTTGCCCCCGCCGTCTCGACACTCATCCGGGGTATGCCTGGAAGTCCCGTGCCAACCGTGCACCAGGACTACCACCGGTTTAGTCGCGCCCGGCTGTCCGGGCGTGCCCACCTCCACCGAACTCAAGGGGCCGGCCCCGCCGTAGCCGGGCCCCCCCGGGCCCCAACCACCAAACACGTACAGGCGCCCATCGCTGCCCGCCGCCATGCCGGGGTGACGCCGCGCAACGCTGAGAGCCGAATCGAGTTGCCACCGATCGGCGGCAATGTCGTAAGCCTGGACCGTCGTGACAAAGCCACCCGCTTGGCCCCCAGCCGCGACCAGTTGGCCATTCGCCGCCGCCAGGCCAAAATCGGCGGCCGGTAACGGCATGCGAGCGCGTGTGCTCCAGGAATCCGCAGTCGCATCATAGACCTGGACGACGCCGCCACCAGCGTTGCCCCCAACCGCGAAAATCAAGCCGTCGACTGTCACCGCCTCTAGGAACGCTCGGGCGGTCGGCATGTCTGCGCGCGTTGACCAACTATTGGTGGCTGGGTTGTAAGCTTCGACCGTCGCCAAAGCCTCCCCGTTCACGTCCTGACCACCGATGGCGTATATCAAACCATCGTTACCGACGGCCGCCACTAGGCCGGTGCGCGCTGTGGGCATCGACTGGCGGGTGCTCCATTGGTTAGTCGCCGGGTCATAGGCTTCCACCGTACCGACCGGCCGCGGCGGCTGCCAGCAAAAGCCAGGTGGGCCGCAGTTAGTCCCGCCCAGTGCGTAGAGGCGGCCATCGGGCCCGGCGACCAGGGCCAGTGACCACCGCCCAGTGGGCATGCTGGCGCGGGTGGTCCAATGGCGGCTGATTGGATTGAAGGCGTGGACAACGGTCAGCGGGACGTTGGTATAGCTGTCTCCTCCGGCCAGATAGATCAGGCCATCGTTGGCTGCCGCCACGCCCATCCCGTAGCGTGGCGGAAGTGGCATCGCGATGCTGGCGCTCCATGCGATGGAAGCAACCTCTGCATTGGCGGAGCGGGATGAGGCTAGGGGCAGCAATAGGGTGCAGGCAAGAGCAATGACCGGACTAATGCGGAAGTGGCGCGGCATGCTGCCTCCTTGCATGTGAGTGAGGTAACGTGGTAATGCCAGTATAGCGCCAATCTCTATCAGCACCGCATTGCTTAAACGTACTCCTAACACAAGGTCGGGCCGCAGAAGGTGCCTCTGGATTGCATCACCGCCGGGCGTTGGGGCTCATCGCATGCGGTGGTATGTGCGGAGTCGCTGTCCTCAATTCCGATTGCATCGGACTGCAGGATGTTGGTAGATCGGCGCCTATACACCGTACAATGGTCAGCCTTTCGACACAGACCATTATGAGGTTCACCAGTAATGCCGGCATGATGAAGGCCACTGCTAAGTCACTCGTAGAAAGTTCGGATCATGTTTTGGCCGCTCCCGCCTGGGCCAGTCGGACGACCTCACAGTTGGTCAGCGCCAAGGCGCGCGCGGGCAGGAAGTCCGCGAAGTAGCCGCGGAT
>JADLEU010000226.1 GCA_020845955.1 Anaerolineales bacterium | reverse complement strand
TGACGGCGCGGCGATTGCGGCCGAGATCGAGGCCTTCAATACCGTCAACGCTGAAGAGACGCGCCGGCGCCATGCGCGGTACCTGAATGTGACACCGATCTCGCGGCTGGCCCACGCCGAGCCAGGCTTGATCGCGGCTGATGGGCTGCACCCCTCGAGGGAGATGTACCGGCGGTGGGCAGAGGCAGCCTTGGCAGACGCCCGCCAGGCGCTCGGCAACACGTGAGAGGACCGGCCAACGCACCGGCTGGGCAGAATTGGCTCTGCGTCAGGACAGGAGAAGACTATAGGGAGATGAGCAATTTCACTCACTTCGCGGAGCACGTCGGCGCCAGACCCGACAAGGTCTACAAGAGCACGCTGTTTGAAAGTGGGCGCCTGCTGCTGGGATTGAACTGCCTGGAGCCGGGCCAGGCGCAGGCCCCGCATACCCACGATGGTCAGGACAAGTTCTACTTTGTGATCGAAGGCGAGGGCGACTTTTTAGTTGGCGACGAGGCCCAGCACGCTGGCCCAGGCAGCGTCGTGTGCGCGCCGGCCGGCGTCGAGCACGGCGTAAAGAATACCGCCGGGACGCGCTTGGTGTTGTTGGTGGGCATTGCGCCATGGAGGTAAGCTGGCCGGTCCACCAGCCAGGCGCTAGGAACGCCGCGCACGGTCACATCCGCCACTGGCACTTCGTCGATGGACGCCTCGCGCGAGGGCGCCGGGCCGCGCGGCCAGGTTTGCCCCGGTAGTCCTCTAATCCTAGGATCCGAAACGGACGAGTATCGATTACAGCCTATGTCACGCCGTGCACGCTCCACCCCACGCCTGGACGAACTGATGCAATTGAGCGGGCCCGCTCAGATTGAGCTGGCAATCGAGTTGGTGGCGCACGAAAGAGATGCGCGCACCGTGCGAGCAGCGCTGGACTTGCTGCGGGAACGCCCCACCCCAGACGCGCGCCCGGCCTTGCTCGAACGCTTCGCCTACCTGACGGCCGACGGCGTCCGGCGCGATACTGGCACCTATCTGCGCGCAGCCATCCTGCAGACGCTGCGGCCGATTATCCGGCCAGAGGATGTACCGCTGCTGGAAATGGCTGCCAGCACGTATGAGTTTCTGCCCCCTACCCGCTCGGAAGAAGCAGCGCTGCTGCGTTCGACAGCGCTTGTGCTGCTCAACGAGTTGGACAGCCGGTTGGCGGCTTTCCACGCCGTGCGGCTGCTGGCCGATGCCTACACCTCACGCCTGTCAGGCGAGCCGGCGCTGACGGCCGCGCGTGTTCTCGCGGCGATGGAGAACACTTGGCCGCTGTACTACTACGCGCTGCACCAGCCCAATGCCGCTCAACCAGTTGAACCGCGCTCGGAAGTGACGTCGGAGTGCCTTAAAGGCCTGGCCGGCCTGCTGCCCGCGTCTCTGGTGCCGACCCTGATCGAGAAGCATGGCCGGAGCCAGGATGAAGTTGTTCTGGTTGGGCTGATGGACTTGCTGGTGGCGTACGAAGACACCGGCTATTTGCGTGAATTCATGCCGGCGACGGACAAGTACGCGGTCTATCAGTACCTGGCCACGCGGTTAGTGGCGACCCACGCGCCGCGCTGGCTCCAGCTGCTCTCCGACCAGGCGGCCCAAGAAACCAATCACCGCAAGCTGGGGCTGCTCGAAGACGCGCTGGCCTTAGGTGGAACTAACGCCATGGTCACAGCGGCGTTGACCAGCGCGCGCCAACGGCGCAGCCGGCTCGCGACGGCGCCGCTGACTTCCGAGGCTCAACAGCGTTCTGCCAGGCGCTCGATACCCAAGCGGAGGCCTGACGATGGTGCCGCTTGATGACGCCGAGGTCGATCAACTGAAAGGCTTCGCGCGGCTCCGCCAGCGAAAACCGTTTTCGTAAGTTGCCGCTGGCGATGGCTCCAGGCAGCGCGACACGCGCATCAATGCTTCCCCAGGTGGCGCGAGTGCAGGGGTGGCAGCGCCAGTTCGAGGCGGCCCGTGCCACGCTGGATGAGGCCGGATGCGGGCTCGCGGATGGCATGGCGCGAGCGCGCACGCGCTGACTGCTGGAGTGCGGCCACGCCTGCAATTCGGCCGCCGAAGCCGCGCGGGCACCCCATGTTGCCGGTCGCTTGAGAGCTGGCCAGCCGCCAGAGCGATGATTTCTACGCGGTGGACGCCGCGCACAGGCTGGGCATCCGCGAGCCGACTGGGCAGCGGTTCGAATAGCGTCGTCGCGCCATGGCGCTGGAGCTATTCGAGCGGGCGGAGCCGGCCGCGTCGCTGGCCGCTGTTTACTTGCGACGAAGCGCCTTCTTGGCAGCCTGGCCGCCTCGATTGGGTTTGGGCGGCTGGTCGTTCTGCCCGGCGCGCTTCTTCACAGCCTTGGCCGCCTTGCTGTTTCTGGACACGAAGCCATTGCTGCTGCCCTTTGTGCCCTTGGCCGGCTTGAGCGCCGGCGCTTCGGGCTCGGGCAGGCTGAACTGCGGCCGCATCAGCACAAGGCGCACCACCGCCTCGCCGTTTCTGAGCTTCATAACGGCTGCCCCGCGCGCGGCTCGCCCCCGGCGGCCGGCGGCGTCGAACCGAAGGGCCCTGGCGCCTCGGTTAGTGACGACGGTCAGACGATCGGTAGGGCCGCCGATGCACACCCCTGCCAGGCGCTGCTTGCCAGCCAGCGCGGCGGCGGTCACCCCCATGCCATATCGGCCTTGGGTGGGGAACTCCCTGGTGGGCGTGCGCTTGCCCAGTCCGGCATCGGTCAGCATAAAGACCTCCGCCTTGGGCTGGGCGACGTCCAGGCCGACGACCTTGTCGTCGCGCTCGCCAGGCTTGATGCCCATGACGCCGGCGGCCAGCAGGCCCATGGCGCGGACCTCATCTTCTTTAAAACGAATCGCCCGCCCAAGCGCCGTGATCAGCAGGATCTCATCGCTGCCCGTGGTCAGACGAGCCCCGATCACCGCATCATCTTCCGCGACGTTAATCAGGCTGTAGACCTGCGCCGAGACACCGGGCAAATCGCCGACGGAGGTCTTCTTGACCATGCCGTTGGCGGTCGCCAGCAGGATGTACGCGCTGCTGCCCGCGCTGCCGTTCGCGCCATTGCCAGCACCGTCCTTGGCGGCCGCGCTGGCCTCGGCCACGCGCCGCGCGATGTCTGGGCTGATCGCGACCACGGCCACCACGCGGGCGTTGGTGTCCAGCCCCGACACGCTCGACCAGGGGGCCCCGTCGGCCGGGTCTTCCCTTTCGGGCAGCGCGTAGACCGGCAGGGTAGCGGCCCGGCCCTTGAGCGTGACCAAGTACAGCAGGTCGCGCGTATTGGCCGCCAACATGGCCACGGGCAGGTCATCGGCGCCCAGTTTGGGCAGCTTGCCCCCTGGGGTGCGCGCGACCAGCCCCGACTGGAGCACCGTGACCCACACGTCGTGCTGCGGCGCCAGGTCGGCAGCTGTCAGCGTCTGGTCGGGTAGTTGGCCGGCGTTGACGATCTGGGTGCGCCGTTTGTCGGCGTACTTCTGCTTGACCTCGCGCAGCTCCTCGGCGATCAGCTCGCGCATCTTCTTGGGTGAACCCAGCAGGCTTTCCAGATGCTTGATCAGCGCGGCCTTTTCTTTGTGCTCTTCTTCGATCTTGCGGCGTTCGAGAGCCGCCAGGCGCTTGAGGGGCATGTCAAGGACGGCAGTGGTCTGCAGGTCGCTGAGCTTGAACCGGCGCATGAGCTTGACGCGGGCCTCATCCGTGTCGCGCGCGCCGCGGATGATCTTGATGACCTGATCCAGGAACTTGAGGGCCGTCAGCAGTCCTTGCAGGATGTGCGCTCGCTCGCGAGCGCGCGCCAGGTCGAACTCGCTGCGCCGGCGCACAACCTCGAGGCGATGATCAAGAAAGACGCGCAGCGCCTGCTTGAGGGTTAGCGTGCGCGGCTCGCCGTTAACCAGGGCCAGGTTGATGATGCTGAAGGTGCCCTGCATGGGCGTGCGCTTATACAGGTCGCGCAACACCTTGCCGGGCTCCACACCGCGCTGCAGCTCGATGACCACGCGCATGCCCTGCCGGTCGGATTCGTCGCGCAAATCAGCCAGGCCCTCCAACGTGCCGTCGCGCGCCAGGTCGGCAATGCGCTCGATGAGGGCGGCCTTGTTAGTCTGGTAGGGCAGCTCGGTAACAATGATGCGGCTCTTGCCGCGGCCCATGTCTTCCACGTGGGCGCGCGCCTGGACCAGGATGCGGCCGCGCCCCGTGCCGTAGGCAGCCGCCAGTCCTTCGCTGTCGTCCTTGGCGCGAATAATGATCCCGCCGGTCGGAAAGTCGGGGCCTTTGACATAACGCAGGAGCTCGTTGACGGTCACGTCGTCGAGCTTGGTCCAGCGATCAAGCATGAAGATCAGCGCATCACAGACCTCGCCCAGGTTGTGTGGCGGCACTGAGGTCGCCATTCCCACGGCAATGCCGCTGGCGCCGTTGACCAGCAAGTTGGGCGCCGCGGCCGGCAAGACGATCGGTTCCGACAAAGTATCGTCGAAGTTGGCGCTGAAATCGACGGTGTCCTTTTCGATGTCGTGCAGCAAGTCCGTGGCCAGCGCGGCCAGGCGCGCTTCGGTGTAGCGCATGGCCGCCGGCGCATCGCCGTCGACGGAGCCAAAGTTGCCCTGGCCGTCGACGATCAGGTAGCGCATGGAGAAGTCCTGGGCCATGCGCGCCATGGCCTCGTAAACGGCGACGTCGCCGTGTGGATGGTACTTGCCTAGCACTTCGCCCACGATGCGCGCCGACTTCTTATGCGCCGAGTCGGCCCGGATGCCCATGTCGTGCATGGCGTACAGAATACGGCGCTGAACGGGCTTGAGGCCGTCGCGGGCGTCGGGCAGCGCCCGGGCCACGATGACGGACATGGCGTACGACAGGTACGCCGTCTGCATTTCGTTGTCTATGTTGATGCGGCGGATCAGGCCGACTTCCATGGTCACCTCTACGGCAGACGTCTGTTTAGGCCGGTTTGGGCTGATTATACTCGATAGAACATGCGATCTGGTAGGAGGACGCGCGGGAGGGGAGCGGATGCCATTCCGATCTCGCCGGGCACGCGTTTGCGATTCAGAGGGTGACTTGCCTACCGTCTTGCAGCGTCTCGCACCCCGTTTCGAGCAACCCCTTGAGTTTATACAGGTTACCCGAAATGCCGCAGTGCTTGGGGTGGCACTCCGCAAAGACTTTCGCGCCAACCAAAAACGCCCGTGGGCTCGAAGGCCCACGGGCGTTGTTCTTGCGGGGTCACGCGGTTAGGCCGCGGCGGCCACCGCCTCATCGTCCTCGGCCGCCAGCGGCAGCGCGGCGACCGGCTCGGCTTCCGCGCCATGGTATGACCAATAGCCGGTGCCGGCCGGAATGAGTTTGCCGATGATGACGTTCTCCTTCAGGCCGTACAGCGGGTCTTCGCGGCCCTCGATGGCGGCGCCAGCCAGCACCTTGATGGTGTGCTGGAAAGAAGCCGCGCTCAGGAAAGAGTCGGTCGAGAGCGAGGCCTTCGTGACACCCAGCAGGATGGGCACGGCCGAGGCCGGCTGCTTGCCTTCGGCAATCAGGCCCTCGTTGATCTTTTGCAGCTTAAGCCGGTCGATCAGCTCGCCCGGCAGCAGGTCGGTCTCGCCCGTACGCGTCACCTGCACCTTGGACAGCATCTTCCGGATGATGACCTCGAAGTGCTTGTCGTTGATGTTCTGGCCTTGCGAGCGGTAGACCTTTTGGACCTCGATCAACAGATACAGCTCGGTGATCTCACGGCCCAGGATGCGCAAGATGCGGTGCGGGTTGAGCGAGCCCTCGGTCAGAGCCTCGCCGGCCTTGACCTTCTGCCCGTCGATCACCAGCAAACGCGTCGCCGAGGGGATGTCGTACTCCACCTCGTCCCGGCGCTCATAGGTGACCACTACCGTGTGATCCTTGCGCTTGACCTCGCCGGCGTGCGTGGCGGTCATCACGCTCTCGCCGCGTGTGGCGATGACGTCGCCCAGCTTGATCTGCTGGCCGTCTTCGACCTTGACCGACCAGTTGCCCGGCACTTCGTATTCGTCACGGATCAGGGCGCTGTCGACAACCTTCACCAGACGCAGGGCGCCAGGCTTTTCAGAGCGGATGACTTCGACCGTGCCGTCGATCTCGGTGATGACAGCTTCGCCCTTGGGCTTCTTACGGGCCTCAAACAACTCTTCAACGCGCGGCAGGCCGTGCGTGATATCGCCGCCGGCGGCCACACCACCGGTGTGGAAGGTGCGCAGCGTGAGCTGCGTGCCCGGCTCACCGATGGACTGGGCAGCGACGATTCCGACCGCCGCGCCAATGTCGACCAGCCGGCCGCGGCCGAGGTCACGCCCGTAGCACAACTGGCACATGCCCTGTTCTAATTGGCAGGTGAGCGGGCTGCGGACGTAGATCTGCTCGATGGGTGAGGCCACGATGCGCTGCGCGACCGCCTCCTCGACCATCTCATTGCGGCCCACCAACAGCTCGCCCGACTTGGGGTCGATGATGTTGGCCGCGGCCACACGGCCCAGAATGCGGTCGAAGTACTGCTGGCCGGCCACGTCGTCCTTGCGCCGGATCCAGATGCCACCCTCGGTGCCGCAGTCATTCGAATTGATGATCTGGTCCTGCGCCACGTCGACCAGGCGTCGGGTCAGATAGCCGGCGTCGGCCGTGCGCAGGGCGGTGTCGGCTAGGCCCTTGCGGGCGCCGTGGGTCGAGATGAAGTACTCTAGCGCCGTCAGTCCGTCGCGGAAGTTCGAGCGGATGGGCAGCGGGATAATGCGGCCGGATGGATCGGCCATCAACCCGCGCATCCCGGCTAGCTGCGAGATCGGACCAAAACCGCCCTTCGTGGCGCCCGACTTGGCCATCATGGCCAGCGGGCCGCCCGGATCCAGGTTGGCAGAAACCGCCTTGGCAACCTCGTCGCGGGCGCGGGTCCACATGTCGATGATGCGGTCGTTTTGCTCCTGCTCGGTGAGCAGGCCGCGGCGGAACTGGCGTTCGAGATCGCCCTGCTCGCCCAGCGTGCGGTCGACGATCTCCCCCTTCTCCTTGGGCACCGTCAGGTCTGAGACAGCGATGGTCATGCCCGAGCGCGTGGCATATTTGAAGCCGATATTCTTGATGTCGTCGACGATGTCCGTGGTCCGCTCGGAGCCGACCACCTGATAACAGCGCGAGACCAGCCGCTGCAGACCACCCTTGTCTAGGACTTCGTTGACGAACAGCATTTCGGGCGGCATGACGCGGTTAAAGAGCGCGCGCCCGGCGGTCGTGTCGACCATGCGCTTCTGGGCGCGGTTGTAGCGCTCGCCCTTGTCGTTGTACCAGGTGTTGACCTGCAGCTTGATCTTGGCGTGCACGTCGAGCTGGCCCAGGCTGTAGGCGAGCTCGACCTCGTCCAGATCAGCGAAGATCCGGCCGTCACCCTTCTTGGGCGTCGTCTGCCAGGTAGTCAGATAATAAACGCCCAGAACCATGTCCTTGGCTGGCCCGACCACGGGTTCGCCGTCGGCCGGCTTGAGCAGGTTCATGGTGGAGAGCATCAGCTCCCGCGCCTCCCCGACGGCTTTTTCCGACAACGGCACGTGCACGGCCATCTGGTCGCCATCGAAGTCGGCGTTGAAGGCAGTGCAGACTAGCGGATGGATCTGGATGGCCTTGCCTTCGACCAGCACCGGCTCGAAGGCCTGGATGCCCAGGCGGTGCAGGGTCGGCGCGCGGTTGAGCAGCACTGGCCGATCCTTGATGACCTCTTCCAGCACCTCCCACACCTCGGGCCGCTCGCGCTCGATGAAGCGCTTGGCGCCCTTGACGTTGGAGGCGTAGTTGTACTCGACCAGTTTGGCGATGACGAACGGGCGGTAGAGCTCGAGCGCCATGGTCTTGGGCAGGCCGCACTGGTGCAACTTGAGCTTGGGACCGATCACGATCACCGAGCGGCCCGAGTAGTCGACGCGCTTGCCGAGGAGGTTGCGGCGGAAGCGCCCCTTCTTGCCCTTGAGCATATCGCTCAGGCTCTTCAGCTCGCGGCGGCCGCGCCGCGACAGCGCCTTGCCGCGCTGGCTGTTGTCGATCAGCGAGTCGACCGCCTCCTGCAGCATGCGCTTCTCGTTGCGCACGATGACGTCGGGCGCGCCCAGTTCGAGCAGCCGCTTGAGGCGGTTGTTGCGGTTGATCACGCGCCGGTACAGGTCGTTGAGGTCAGACGTGGCGAAGCGCCCGCCGTCGAGCTGCACCATGGGGCGCAGATCGGGCGGGATCACTGGCAGGGTGGTCAGGATCATCCACTCGGGGCGGTTGCCCGAGCGGCGCAGGGCTTCGACGACCTTGAGGCGCTTGACGGCTTTCTTCTTCTTTTGCTTTGACTTGGTCGTACGGACCTCGTGCCAGAGCGACTTGGCCAGTTTGTCGAGGTCCATGTTGCGCAGGATCTCGAAGAAGGCCTCGGCGCCCATGTCGGCCTTGAAGACCTGGCCCCACTTCTGCTTCAGCTCGCGATACTTGCTCTCACCCAGGAACATCATCGCTTGCAGGCTGAGCAACTCGTCGCGCTCGTCGTCAAATTTCTCCTGGACGCCGTCGGTGCGGTCATCAAGCTGCTGGCGCAACTGCACCAGTTCTTCCTCGGCCTCCGCCCTATTCTTCTCGACGTCTTCCTTGATGCGCTCGAGCGAACGGTCGAGCTTTTCTTTCAAGTCCGATTCGATCTTATCCACGTAGGCCTGCACGGCCCTGGTGAGGGCGGCGACGTGCTTGCGGCTGATGGTTTCGCCCTTGTCGGCGATGACGTCGCCCGTGTAGCTGAACGCAATCGGCACGCGGATGGTTGTGTCGATCTTCTCCTGCAGCGAGCGCTCGAGCTTCTGCGCCTCCTTCATGATCGGGTCGATCTTTTCGGCCGCCTCGCTGTCGTACTTCTCGCGGGCGGCCGCCTTCCTGTTTTCCAGGTCGGCCAGGCGGCGGTCGCGATGGGTCTTGACCACTGCGATCTTCTGGTTGATCTCATCGCCACGCCGTTTCTCATCGCGCAAGATCTCTTCGTCGAGGCGCTTGAGGGCCTTCTGGCGCGCGTCTTCGTCAACGTGCGTCACGACGTACTGGGCGAAATACAGCACTCGGTCGAGGTTGCGCCGGGAAACATCCAGCAGCAGGCCCAGGTACGAAGGCACGCGCCGGGTGTACCAGACGTGGGCGACGGGGGCGGCCAGGTCAATATGGCCCATGCGCTCGCGCCGGACCGACGACCGCGTAATCTCCACGCCGCACTTGTCGCAGATGATGCCCTTGTAGCGGACGTTCTTGTACTTGCCGCAGTAGCACTGCCAATCCTTGGTCGGCCCAAAGATCGCTTCACAGAACAAACCATCTTTTTCAGGGCGCAGCCGGCGATAGTTGATCGTTTCCGGCTTGAGCACTTCACCGTACGACCAGCTCTTAATCTGCTCCGGCGAGGCCAAACTCACCCGCAGCGCGTTGAAGCCCTTGGCTTCCAACGCCTGCGCACCACGATACCCATCAGTCATGTGTCCGCCTCCCAGCTAGATGTGACCGCGCGCTCTTGATGCCCCAGGTGACCGACAAGCAAAAGAAGCGCTTGAAGCACGGGCTGGCTTCAAGCGCTCAAAGGCGCGTTAAACGCACGCGGTTTGCGTGCCAGGTGAATTATATCGAAGGGCGTCTATCTGTCAAGCCCGGCACCCGGCCAGGTTTGGGATGTCCCCCGGGGCGCCAGGACACCTCATTCTAGCACACTAGAGCCGAATCAGCGAGCCGCAGAATTCGCACGTCATTTCGGTCTGGCCGCGCAAGATCGTTTGGGTCAGCGTAGCGCCGCAATGGGGGCACTTCGTGGGGGCGTTGGCCACGGCTCCGACGGCCTCGGCATCGACCGGCACCGTGCGCTCGCTCTCGATTTCGCTGCTCTTGACGCGGCCGATAAAGCCTTGCCAGGCTTCGCCGCGCTCGCCCTTGAGATGGATGTCCGTAGTGCGCAGCGGGCGGCCCATCTCGTCATACAGGAGCTGCCCATCCGGGCCCTGCAGCCCGGCCCCCTCGGCCAGTGTCAGGGTCAGGTAGTCATCCTTGCCCACCAGACCGCGGGTAGAGCCCACCGCCTTTTCTATCTGCCCGACCGGCACGGCCCACTGCAGGGTCTGCACCTTCTCCTTGGCCATGGTAATAAACAGCACCTTTTTCGTGGCAACTTCTTCCTTTTGCTCGAAGAGCAGACGCTGGTCGGTCAGGTAAAGCACACCTTCAACGCCGTCCTTGTCGCCCGGCTTCTTCCAGTTGGCTGGCACTGCCTCAACCGGGCTTTCGGTGGCCAGCAGGCCAAAACAGGCCTGCTCGACCTGCTGCAGCGTCCAAGAGATGTCGTCGAGCAGCTGCTGCGTCTGGTTGGCATTGTCGTCGAGCGCGTCGTACATGCCTTGCAGTGAGCGAAGGGCCGCGCTGACCTTCCCTTCCAGGGCCGAGAGAGCCGGCGTGGCCAACTGGCCCCGGCTGAGGGTGGCTTGGACCTGGTTGGCCTCGAGACGCAGCTGCTGCTGGTGAGTCTGCGTGGCCATCTCAACCTGCGGCCGCAGCTGTGTCCACTGCTGGGTGAGGGTTTCGGCCTTGCGCTCGAGGAAGCTCTTGAAGACGTAGCCCCGTGAGCGGATGTTCACAATGTTGGCAGGCATCTCGCTGATGGCCGCGGCGATGTCCTCGAGCTCGTCGCTAATTGGGCTGAGCATGATTTGGCTTTGCAGCCCGTTCAGGCGGTCGACCTCGGCCTGGAGCGACTGCGCCACTCCCGCCGCCGCTGCACTGGCGGCCGCGCCCGCTGCTGAACCCGTGGCAGACTCAGCACCCGGCCGGCCCGGCGAACTACCCGGCAGATCGGGCGCGGCGCGGCGTAGGGCCTTTCGCTCCTGCCGCTCAACAGCCGTAACCATGCGCTTGGGCAAGATCTTCTTCTCGAGGTTGGGCCGGGGCGGCGGCGGTTTGGACAACCCGCCGCCGGGCCGCGGGCCGCCAGGGCGGGCGCCGCCTTGCGCCGGGGGTGCAGCGGGCCGGCGGGGTGGGCCGGGTCGTTTCTGCATCGCAAATTCCTCCTGACTAGATCCCCACGCGCGAGCGCAGGTAAGCTTCCATGAACTCATCCAGGCGGCCGTTGAGCACGTCTTCCGTGCGCCCGGTCTCGTAATCGGTCCGATGGTCTTTGACCATCTGATACGGATGGAGCACGTAGGATCGGATCTGCTGGCCCCACTCGGCCTTGACCCGGTCGCCCTTGAGCGCGGCGATCTCGCGCTCTTTCTCTTCGCGCTTTAGGTCGAGCAGCCGCGCCCGCAGCACCTTGAGCGCGTTCTCGCGGTTTTGGGTCAGCGAGCGCTCATTCTGGCAGGTGACGACCAGGCCCGTCGGCAGGTGGCGGATACGCACGGCGGTAGCGTTCTTTTGGACGTTTTGGCCGCCGGCGCTGGAGGCGCGGTAAGTCTCAATTTCGATATCCGCTGGCCTGATCTCGATTTCGCCCACGTCCTCGACCTGCGGGTAGACCTCTACCGAGGCAAAGGATGTGTGCCGGCGATGGGCCGAGTCGAAGGGCGAGAGCCGCACCAAGCGATGAGTGCCCTTTTCGGCGCGCAAGTAGCCGTAGGCATTGGGACCCTCGACAGTGAGCGTCACGGACTTGAGGCCAGCCTCTTCGCCTTCGCTGGAATCAATGATCTCGACCTTATAGCCATGGTCTTCCATCCAGCGCAGGTACATGCGCAGCAGCATGGCAACCCAATCCTGGGCCTCGGTGCCACCGGCGCCCGCGAAGATCGTAAAAATAGCATTATCGTGATCGTACTCGCCCGACAGCAGCGTTTCGAGCTCAAGCCGGCGTGTCTCTTGCTCAATCTGCTCAACTTCGCGCTCCAACTCCGGCCGCAAGGCGTCGTCGTCCAGCTGAGCGAGCTCCAGCGCATCGGCCGTGCGCTGCTGCGTGCGCCGCCAATGGCCGACCTCGTCGCGCACGCGGGCCAGCTCACGCATTGTCTTTTGCGCCTCGGCCGAGTCGTTCCACAGCGTGGGGTCCTGGGCGCGGGCCTCTAGTTCGGCTAGCCGCTTATTCTTGTTCGGCAGGTCAAAGACGCTCCAGGAGCATATGGACCTTGGCCTCGATCTCGTTGAGCCGCCCAATCAAGTCTTCCATACTTTATTCCAATAGCCCCTCAATGAATCGATCGGGAACAAATGCCGCGAAGTCCTCGACCCGCTCGCCGGTGCCAACGTAGCGGATCGGCACGCCCAACTCGCTGCCAATGGCAAAAGCCATGCCGCCCTTGGCGGATCCATCGAGCTTGGCCAGGACAACACCGGTTAGATGGACGGCATCTTTGAAAGCCTTAGCCTGTGACAAGGCATTCTGGCCGGTCGTAGCGTCGAGCACAAGCAGGGTTTCGTGCGGCGCGCCGGGCTGTGCCTTGGCGATCACGCCGCGCACCTTCTTGAGCTCTTCCATCAAATTGTACTTGGTCTGCAGCCGCCCGGCTGTATCCACAATCAGGACATGGCTGTCGCGATTCTTGGCGGCCATGACGGCATCGTGAGCCACAGCGCCCGGGTCGGCGTTGGGCTGCCCGGCGATAACTGGGACGTTCAGGCGCTGCCCCCAGATCTGCAGCTGCTCGACCGCAGCAGCCCTAAAGGTGTCGCCGGCGGCAAACATTACGCTGCGGCGCTGATCCAATAGGTAGCGCGCCAGCTTGGCCGCGGTGGTCGTCTTGCCTGATCCGTTTACGCCCACCAAAAGGATAACGGCCGGCCTGGCGCTGAGGTCCAGCGGAGGGGGATCGCCCAGACGCCGGCGCAGCTCCTGGCGCAGAGCCTTGCGCAGACCATCGGCCCGCACGATGCCCTCGCGCTCGGCGCGCACTTCGAGCCCTGCCACCAGATCGTCGGCCAGGTTGGTGCCCAAATCGGCCTGGATCAGCATGGCCTCAAGCTCGTCGAACGTTTCCTGGGTCAGATCGTTCTGGCCCAGGAAGGTGATGATCCGGCCGAAGACCTGATTGCGCGTCCGTTCCAGGCTCTCGCGGATGCCTTTAGCAAACATACGGCGGCGATTATACCATCCACCCTGGGCATAAGATCGGTTATAATCTCAGTCCAGTTTGGTCCCTTCCGTCTCCATCGGCTGGCATGCCCAACCATCGTCCGCGTTATTCGGTCGTCGCGCCCGTCTTCAACGAAGAAGAAGGCCTGCCGGAGTTTCACCGGCGGATGAGTACCGTGCTGGACGGCCTAGACGGCCCGTCCGAGTTGATCCTGGTGTTTGACGGCAGCCGCGATCGTTCGCCCGAGGTGGGCGCCGCGCTGCGCGCGCAGGACCCGCGCACCAAGCTCATCCGCTTTTCCCGCAATTTCGGCCACCAAATTGCGATCACGGCCGGCATCGACTACGCCGAGGGTGACGCTGTCATCATCATCGACTCTGACCTGCAAGACCCGCCGGAGGTCATCCCTGAGTTGGTCGCCAAGTGGAAGGAGGGCTACGAGATCGTCTTCGCTCAGCGCGCGCAGCGCCACGGCGAGACCTTCTTCAAGCTCTTCACGGCCAAGCTGTTCTACTGGCTCATCCGCCGGCTGGCTTCGATTGACATCCCGGAAGATACGGGGGATTTTCGCCTGATCGACCGCAAGGCCGTTCTGGCCATGCGCCGCCTGGGCGAGCACCATCGCTTCATGCGCGGGCTGTCGGTCTGGGTCGGTTTCCGGCAGACCGGCATCCGCTACGTGCGCCGCGAGCGCTTCGCGGGGGCCACGCAGTACCCGCTGCGGCGCATGCTCAAGTTCGCTGGCGATGCCATCACGGGGTTTTCCTACGTGCCTCTGCAGCTCGCCACCACGCTGGGCTTCTGGGTCTCGGGCCTGGCCTTGCTGGCGATCCCGGTCGTAGCGGCGCTGCGGGCAGTGTTCCGCGAAGACTTCTTCTTTGGGCAGGCCACCACTCTGATTGCGGTGCTGTTTCTGGGAGGCGTGCAGTTGGTGTTTCTAGGAATCCTGGGCGAATACCTGGGCCGCATCTACGACGAAGTGAAACGCCGGCCCCTGTACATCACGGTGGAGGCGCCGCCCAAGCCCGAGCTGGCCGAGCCATGAACCCTGGCCAACCACGGGCGGCGAGCAAAGCATGGGCCTGACGCATCTGGACGAGCACGGCAATGCCCACATGGTCGATGTGGGGCACAAGCCTGACACCGAACGGGTAGCGGTTGCGGCCGGCGAGGTGCGCATGCGGCCCGAGACCCTCGCGCTCATCCGCGCCGGGCAGATCAAGAAGGGCGATGTGCTGACTGTCGCGCAGCTGGCGGGAGTGCTGGCAGCCAAGCGCACAGCCGAGCTGATCCCGCTGTGCCACCCCTTGCCCCTCACCCACATCGACGTGCGCTGCGAGCTGCGCGACGAGCTGCCGGGCGTGGCCATCCACGCTACGGTGCGCACGACGGGCAAGACCGGCGTGGAAATGGAAGCGCTCACGGCCGTGGCCGTGGCAGCCCTGACTGTCTATGATATGGCCAAGGCGGTCGAAAAGACGATGCAGATCACGTCCGTGCGATTGTTGGAAAAGCACGGCGGTCAAAGCGGCGACGTGGTAGTAGGTGATGACTGACATGCAGATCACAGTCCTCTTCTTTGCGACGCTCAAGGACCGGGCCGGCGCCGGCCGCCTGGCGCTGGAGCTGCCCGACGGCGCGACGGTGGCCGAGCTTAAGGCGTGCCTGGCGGCGATGACCCCCGGCCTGGCCCCGGCACTGCCAACGGCACTGGTGTCGGTCAACCATGAATTTGCCTTTGCGGCAGACGTGCTGCCGGACGACGCCGAAGTGGCGCTCTTCCCGCCGGTATCAGGTGGCGGGATGGACGCGCCGGCCGGGTTCCCAACGATCCTGCGCATCACCCACGACGCCCTGGACCTCGACGACTTGGTAGCAGCCATTACGCTGCCGAGCACTGGGGCGGCCTGTGTCTTCACGGGGATGGTGCGCGGCCAGACCCGCCGCGCCAGCGATCCGCTTGGGCCGCACACGACCGTGCGGCTGGAATATGAGGCCTACCAGCCGATGGCGGAGGCCAAGCTGCAGCAGGTGGCCGACGAGATCCGCGCGCGCTGGCCGGCGGTGGAGGGGATCGCCGCCGTGCAGCGCATCGGGCCGCTGGCGCCCGGCACGCCAACCGTGCTGATTGCCTGCTCGGCCGCCCACCGCGACACCGGCGTCTTTGAGGCCGCCCGCTATGGCATCGACCGGCTGAAGGAGATCGTTCCGGTGTGGAAGAAAGAAATCGGCCCGAACGGCGACGTTTGGGTTGAAGGTCGCTTCCAACCGGGTGAGGCCGATCGAGCCCAGGAAAATGCCAGGGGAGCGCCGCGCGAGAGCGTAACGCCGGCTGAGCGGCCAGAGGCACTGGACAACGGCTGAACCAAACGCATCCGTCTCCCGACAAGCAGCGTTGGAAGCGCCCCCTCCCTTCAGGTGCACGAGCTGTGGCCGGACACAGCCGCTCAGTTTCAGCGCCGGGCCCTGCCCGGTATGCGGAGGCGTGCTCGATTTGAGCCAGCCGCTGAACTTTGACCCCGCTCAGCTTGAGCGCGGCGCTGGAAGGGCGGGTCTGTGGCGTTATCGGCACACGTTCACGCTGCCACCTGCGGCCGAACCAGTCAGCCTGGGCGAGGGTGGCACTCCACTGGTACCCGCCAGGGTGGATGGCCGGCCCGTGCATCTCAAGCTTGACTTCATGCAGCCATCCGGATCATTCAAAGACCGCGGCATGGCAGTGCTCTTTACGGCGCTGAGGGCGATCGGCGCAACAGCGGCCATCGAGGACTCGTCGGGCAACGCGGGCGCGTCGTTCGCAGCCTATGCGGCGCGAGCTGGCATTCAGGCGCGGGTGTTCGTGCCCGAGGCGGCCTCCGGTCCCAAGCGCGCGCAAATCGCCGCCTATGGCGCTGAGCTGATCAGGGTGCCCGGTCCGCGCACACAGGCCGCCGAGGCGGCGCTGGCGGCAGCCCGGGCCGGCGCCGTCTACGGCAGTCACATCTATAATCCCATCGGTCTGGCCGGCAACGCGACGGCGGCCTACGAGATCTGGGAGCAGCTTGGCCGCGCGCCGGGCAGCGTGGTTCTGCCAGTTGGGCATGGGACGCTGCTGCTGGGCCTGCACCGCGGCTTCCTGGCCCTACGCGAGGCCGGGCTCATAGAGCAGGTTCCGCGCCTAATCGCCGCGCAGGCCATGGCCTGCGCGCCCTTGTGGGCAGTCCAGCGCTACGGGCGCGACGGCCTGGCATGGGTGACAGAAGGCGAAACGGTGGCGGAAGGTATCCGGGTGGTGCAGCCCGTGCGCGGCGACGCGGTATTGGCCGCGGTCGCAGAGAGCGGCGGCAGCTTGGTGGCGGTGGAGGATGCCGATATCCTGGCGGGGCACAACGCTTTGGCCCGCATGGGGTTCTATGTTGAGGTCACGTCCGCAGCGGTCTGGCCAGCGCTGCGGCAAATCCTGGCTGAACCCGCGGCCGGCGACACCGTGGTGATACTGACCGGCAGCGGGCTTAAGAACCAGGCCGATTGACCGCACACAGAGGAGAAGCCACATGACTCGGCGCGTCGTTATCACGGGGATGGGCACCATTAATCCCACCGGTCTGAGCGTCAAGGAGAGCTGGGACAAAATCGTCAGCGGCCGCAGCGGCATTGGGCCGATTACGCACTTTGACACCAGCGATTATCTCGTCAAAGTGGCCGGCGAGGTCAAGAACTTCGATCCGGCGCACTACATGGAGGCGCGCGAGGCGCGCCGGCGCGACCGCCACCAGCAGATGGCGACCGCTGCGGCGCAGGAGGCGCTCGCTCAATCGGGGCTTGAAATCACCGAAGCCAATGCCGGGCGCGTAGCCGTGCTGATCGCCTCGGCGATTGGCGGCGTCAAGGCTTTCCAGGACGCGGTGCGTACCATCTTCGAAACCGGGCCGCGGAGAGTCAACCCGTTCACCGTTCCCATGCTCATGCCCAATGGGGCCGGCGGTCTGGTGGCCATCGACATCGGGGCGCAGGGACCGAACTTCTCGGTGGCCTCGGCCTGCGCCTCGGCCAACGACAGCATTGGTTTGGCCTGGCACCTGATCCGCGCTGGCGTTGTCGACGCCGCGCTGGCGGGCGGCAGCGACGCGACGGTCTTTGAAGTGGGCATCGCCTCGTTCGACCGGTTGGGGGCGATGTCGCACCGCTGCGAATGTGTGCCGCAGCCATTCGACCAGGCCCGCGACGGCGTCATCATGGGCGAGGGCGCGGGCGTGCTCGTGATCGAAGCCCTGGAGACAGCCCGGGCGCGCGGCGCCAACGTGCTGGCGGAACTCGCCGGATACGCTTCCACGGCGGATGCCTTTCACATCACCGCCCCCGCCGAAGACGGCGTCGTCGGCGCCCGGGCGATGCAGCAGGCCATGGAAGCAGCCGGGCTGGCCAAGAGCGACATCGGCTATATCAGCGCGCACGGCACGGGCACACCGCTAAACGACGCGGCCGAGACGGCAGCGGTGAAGCACGCTTTTGGCGAGGGCGCCTACCGGATCCCGATCTCGTCCACCAAGTCGATGACGGGTCACATGATGGGCGCTACTGGGGCGGTCGAGGCGATCTTCTGCGTGCAGATCCTGGCTACCAACACACTGCCGCCCACCATCAACTATCAGACTCCTGACCCGGTCTGTGACCTGGACTACGTGCCCAACACCGCGCGCGAAGCGCGCGTCGATGCTGTTCTCAGCAACGCGTTTGGCTTCGGTGGCCACAACGCGGTGCTCGCCATCCGGCGGTTTACCGGATAATGGCCCTGCCTGGGTTCAGTAACCGTTCGCTCCTCCTGCGCGCGCTCACCCACCGCTCGTACGTGAACGAGCACGGCGACGCCGGTGAAGATAATGAGCGCCTCGAGTTCCTGGGCGATGCCGTGATCGACTTTCTGGCCGGCGCCTTCCTCTTTCAACGCTACCCGGAGATGGATGAGGGCAGGCTCACGCGTATGCGCGCGGCGCTGGTCAACACCAGGCAGTTGGCAGCCCTGGCGCAGATGATGGCGCTGGGCGACCAACTGCGCCTCGGCAAGGGCGAGGAAGATTCGGGTGGCCGCAAGCGCGCCAGCCTGCTGTGTGACGCGTTCGAGGCCGTGATCGGGGCCTACTACCTCGATGCGGGCATGGCCGCGGTGCGGGCCTATGTCGAACCCCTGTTGGCCGCGGCCGCCGAGCGCATTCTGTTGGGCGAAAAGGAGATCGACGCCAAGAGCCAATTTCAGGAGTGGGCCCAGGCGGAGCTGGGCCTGACGCCGCGTTATGCGCAGCTGGGAGTCTCGGGGCCGGATCACAGCCGCCAGTACACTGTGGAGGTGCTGGTCGGCGACGAGGTCTATGGCGCCGGCAGCGGTCCGAGCAAGCAAGCCGCCACGCGGGCTGCCGCGCGGGCCGCGCTGCGGAGCATCGGGTTGGCGTGAGCAGGCTGCTGATCACCGGGGCTTCCGGCTACCTGGGCGGCCACCTGCTGGCTCTGGCAGCGGCCGAGCGTTGGGCTGTGACGGGCACATACTTCTCCAACCCAATCGCAGCCAATGGGGGCGCCGGCCTGTCCCTCGACCTCACCGACGCCGGCGCCGTTGCCGCTGCCGTGGCAGCCGCACGACCGGGCGCCATCATTCACACGGCCTGCTCCAACCGCAACCCAGCCAATGTCCATGCCATCGTGCCGGCCGCCCGTCATTTGGCGGCGGCGGCACGGGCACAGGGCGCGCGGCTGGTGCACCTCTCTACCGACCAGGTCTTTGACGGCGAGCAGGCGCCCTATGACGACGATGATGCCCCGAACCCGATCACCGAGTATGGCCGAGCCAAGGCCGAGGCGGAAGCCGCCGTGCGGGCCGCTTGCCCGGACGCCGTCATCGTGCGCCCATCGCTGATCTGGTCCCTCGATCCACTGGACAAGCAGACTGGCTGGTTGGTAGACGGGCTGTGCCAGGGTACGCGCGTGACCCTCTTCACCGACGAGCAGCGCTGCCCTGTTCACCTGGACGACCTGGCAGCGCTGCTGCTGCAGTTGGCCCGCCGGCCAGAGTTGGCTGGCCCACTTAATGCTGGCGGCGCCCAAGCCCTGAACCGCTGGGACTTTGGGCTGCGGCTCCTGGCGGCGCTGCGACTGGTTCGCAAGCCGAACGTGCGGCCCGGAAGGGTGGCTGAGGGCAGGCTGGTCCGGCCGCGCAACCTGATCCTGCGGTCCCGGCGGGCCAAGGCGCTGCAGCTCACCGCGCTGCGCGGCGTCGACGACGTGCTGGCCGCTGATCTACGAAGGCTGGCGTGAGACGCGCGGTACCCGCCACACCGCGCGAAGGCGCCGAGCACATGACATTATTTGCGGCATGCGCGCCGGGGCTGGAGCTTTATACGGCGCGCGAGTTGCGGGCGCTCGGGCTGGGCGGCGTCCCTGCCCACGGTGGCGTGACCTTCACCGCTGATCGCTTCGGCCTGTATCGCAGCAATTTGCATCTGCGCACCGCCAGCCGGGTGCTGGTCCGCATCGGCGAATTTCACGCGGCGGCATTTAGCGAATTGCGCAAGAAGGCCGGCCGGCTGCCGTGGGAGGCCTATGTGCAGCCCGGGCAACCGGTGACGATCCGCGCCATCAGCCGCAAGTCGAAGCTTTACCACTCAGGCGGCGTTGCTGAGCGCGTCTTAGGGGCGATTGGCGACCGGCTGGGCGAGCCGCTGCCGGCCGGCCCAGCGATCTCAGCTGACGACGCACCCGAGAGCGAGGCCGCGGCCGCCGCGGCTGGCCGCGCCCCGGCGCTGGTCGTCGTGCGCCTGGAGCGCGATTTGTGCACCATCAGCGCCGACTCCTCAGGCGCGCTGCTCCACCGGCGCGGCTACCGGCTCGAGACGGCCAAGGCGCCGTTGCGTGAGACCTTGGCGGCCGCGCTGCTGTTGGCTGCCCGGTGGGATCCAACCGCGCCGCTCATCGATCCGTTCTGCGGTTCCGGCACCATCGTGATCGAGGCCGCACTGCTGGCACAGCGCGCGGCGCCGGGCCGCGCACGCCGCTTCGCCTTCATGGACTGGCCGGACTTCGACGCCAGGCTGTGGCGGCGCCTGGTAGACGAGGCCGAGACTGGCCGCTCGACCGGACCGTTCCCCGTGATCCTGGGAGCGGATCGCGACGTGGGAGCCATCCAGGCGGCCAAGGCTAACGCGTCGCGGGCAGGCGTCAATCACTTCACCCGTTTCGAGCAGCAAAGCATCTCCGACCTGGCCGCGCCCCCTGGCCCAGGCTGGGTGATCACCAACCCGCCCTATGGCCAACGGCTGGGCGGCCAGAGGCGCGGTGTCGACTTGCGCAATCTCTATGCCAAGTTCGGCCAGGTGCTGCGCGCACAATGTCCAGGCTGGCAGGCGGCCTTTCTGAGCGCAGAGCCGCGTCTGGCGCGCGCCACGGAACTCCCCCTCGACCCAAGACGCACCGTTCATCTCGTCAACGGTGGCCTGGCAGTACAACTGGTGCAGGGATCAGTCAATTGAACCGGGTTCAGTTCAGCGTGCCCGTTCGCCCCAGCCGGCAATACTTGCGGCCGCCATCTTGTTCCGAACGTCATTCTGTCGACCGCGCTGCAGACTGTTGGCCTGATGTCGCTGGCGATGATGAGCACGGCAGCGTAGACCTCGCCGGCGGCCTTCTAGCCAGCGCGTTGGGGGTATAATCGCCATACCTCTCACGTCCTGGATCCAAGAAGGCCCTCACCTCTATGCCCTTACGCCTTAAGCAGCTCGATCTGCACGGTTACAAGACATTTGCGACCAAGTCGGAATTTACTTTTGCCGAGGGGATATCGGCCATTGTCGGGCCGAACGGCTCGGGCAAGTCGAACATCGTCGACTCCATCCGTTGGGTGCTGGGCGAGCAGTCGTTCGGCCTCCTGCGCGGCAAGAAGACCGAAGATATGATCTTCTCCGGCAGCGAGCTGCGCCCGCGGGCCGGCATGGCGCAGGCCACGCTGACCTTCGACAACAGCGACGGCTGGCTGCCGATTGACTTTACCGAAGTCTCCATCGCGCGCCGCGCCTATCGCGACGGCGAGAACGAATACCTCCTCAACGGGCAGCGCGTGCGGCTGCGCGACATCAGCGAGCTTCTGGCCAAGTGCGGGCTCGCGGAGCGCACCTACACCATCATCGGCCAGGGCCTCATCGATACGGCACTGTCACTGAAGGCCGAGGAGCGCCGGGCGCTGTTTGAGGAAGCTGCCGGCATCGGCGTGTACCGCAACAAGCGCGAGGAGGCGCTGCGCAGGCTAGAGACCACTCAGCGCAACCTCGAGCGTGTACTCGACATTTTGGCTGAGATCAAGCCGCGGTTGCGCTCACTCGAGCGCCAGGCCCAGCGTGCTCGCGACTACAACCTGGTTAAGGACGACCTGCACGCGGTGCTCAAGCTGTGGTACGGCTACCACTGGCACCGTGCCGTGCACGAGCTGGCCGAGGCGCAGCTGCGGGCCGAGCAGGGCGCCGCCGAGCTAGCGCTTATGCAGGAGCAGCAGGAGACGTACGACCAAAAGGTAGCCGCATTGCGGTCTCACCTGGCCAAGCTGCGCGGCCAGCTCACTGCGGGAAGCCAGACAGGCGCACAGCTGCGCGACGAGAGCGCGGCACTGGCGCGCGAGCTGGCAGTGTCGGGCGAGCGACTGCGCTCGCTGGCAGTGCAGCGCGAGTCGCTGCAGGCTGAGTTGCCAGCGGCCGAAGCGCTCGTGGCCGAACAGGCCGAGCGCGCGGCCGCGGTGCAGGCCGACGCGGCCCGGCTGTCGGCCGAGGCCGGCGAAGCGCAGCGCCAGGCCCAGGCGGCCCAGGCTGCACTGGAAGCGCGCGAACGCGAGCGTTCAAGGCTGCGCCAGCAGGAGGCAGATGGGCGCGCGGCAGTGGCCCGCCTAGATGCGCAGCTGAGCCAGCACCGCGCCCGGCAGTTCGAGTTGGGCGAGCGCCGCGCCCGGCTGTCCGCGACCCGAGGCGAACAGCGGCAGGCTCTGGCTCGGGCTGAGGCAGCCGAGGCCGAGGCGCGCTCTGGCGTGCAAGCTGCCAACGCTGCCCTGGACGAACAGCACGCCGCGCGCGCCGCAACCGAGGACCGATTGGCGGCGCTGGCTGAAACGGCGCGCGCGGCCGATGCCAATCTGGCGGCCGCCGCGCAGCGGCTGTCTGCGGCCCAGGCCGCAGCTGAACGCCTGCGCGCCCGCCAGGAGGTGCTGGAGCAGGCGCGGGCGCAGCTGGCCGGGTTTGGGGCCGGGACGCGCACGCTGCTGGCGCAGAACTTCCCCACACGTGGCACCCTGGCCGAGCTGTTGGTGGTTCCGGCCGAGCTTGAAGCTGCCGTCAGCGCCGCTTTAGGCAGGTTTCTGGATGCGCTGATCGTGCAGACCTCTGCCGACACCGATGCTGCCATTGCGGCGCTCGGCTCGACCAACGGCCGCGCGGCGCTGGTGCCGCTTGAGCACCTGCGGGCAACCGAGCCGATTGCCTTGCCGGGCGATGTGCCCGAGGTGATCGGCCTGGCGGCACGCCTGGTGCGCGCGGACGAATGGCTGCAGCCGGTAGTGAACCTGCTGCTGGGCCAGGTTGTGATCGTGCGCGACAGCGCAGCGGCCCGCCGGCTGTTGGCCAGCCTGCCGGCCTGGACGCCGCCTGAGCACTTGCTGGCCGTGACCCTGGCGGGCGAGGTGTACTCGGCCGGGGGTCCCGTGATCGCGGGGCGCGAAGCGGCGCCCACCACGCTGGAGCAGGCGCGCGAGCGGCGCGACCTTTCGGCCACCTTGGAAGCGCTGGACCAGCAACTAGCCCGCTTGGCCGCCGAACGCGAAGCCGCGCTGCAGGCAGTGGCTGCCGCTCAGACCGAGCGTGATGCAGCCCAGGCCGCCGGGCAAGCGGCCCAGGCCGCCGAGCGCCAGGCGACAGTGGCGCGTGACGCGGCCGCGCTGGAAGCCGAGCGGGCCGCCCACGAGGCTCAATTCCACCACGATCAGTTGGACCAGCTGGAGCGCGAGCTGGCGCAATTGGCCGGCGCGGACGCCCAGACTGCAGCCGAGTTGGCACAACTGGAAATCGAGAGCCAGTCCATGAACACCCAGCTCGAAGCGGCCGCCCAATCCCTGAGCGGTTTCAGCGCGGAGGCGATCGCGGCCGAGTTGGCCCGTTGGCAGACGGCGGCAGCTGTGGCCCAGCGCGCTGTGCAGGACGTCCAGGCCCGGGCAGCCGAGCTCGATCGCGCGCTGGCCGCGGCCGCCGGACAATTGGCGGACCGGCAGGCGAAGATCGAACGCCTCGAGGCGGAGGCCCGGCAAGCGGCCGAAGCCGCCTCGGCCGCGCGCGCGCGCTTCGCGGAGCTGCAGACTGCGCTCGAAGCGCACGCGGCCGCCCAACAGCCGCTGGAAGCACAGCTGGCCGAGCAGGAGGCGGAGCAGGCGCGGCTGGAGGCCGGCGACGCCGACGCTCGGGCCAACCTGCATGCCGCCGAGCGCCGCAATTCGGCCGCGCAGATCGAGCAGACGCGTCGGCACGAAGAGCTCGAGGGCATGCGCCGGCGCATCGAAGAAGATTTCGGCCTGGTGGAGCTGGACTACGGAGAGGCAATCAGCGGACCGACCCCCCTGCCCCTTTACCCGGTGGTGGAACGGCTGGCGGTGGTTGAAACCCTGCCAGACGGCCTGGAAGAGCAGCTCAACCGCAAGCGCGGCCAGTTGCGGCGTATGGGGTTGATTAACCCCGAGGCCGAGCGCGAATACCTGGAAGTAAAGGAGCGGCACGAGTTCCTAACGACTCAACTGGCCGACCTGGAGAGCGCCCAGGCGAAGCTGCGCGAAGTCATCGCGGAGATGGACGTGCTCATGGAGCGCGACTTTCGCAAGACCTTCGACGCGGTGGCCAACGAGTTTCGTGACACCTTTACGCAGTTGTTCGGCGGCGGCACGGCCAAACTGGTGCTGACGGACCCTGAGCACCTGAGCACCACCGGCGTCGACATCCAGGCGCGGCTGCCCGGCCGGCGGCCGCAGAGCCTGGCGATGTTGTCGGGCGGTGAGCGCAGCCTGACGGCCTGCGCGCTGGTGTTCGCGTTGCTGCGGGTTTCGCCCACGCCATTCTGTGTGCTGGACGAGGTGGACGCTATGTTGGACGAGGCCAACGTGGGCCGCTATCGGGACATGCTCCTGGCCCTGGCTGCCACGACTCAGTTTATCATCGTCACCCACAACCGCAATACGGTGCAGGTCGCCGACACGGTCTATGGCATTACCATGGGGGCCGACAGCGCCAGCCAGGTGATGAGCCTGAAGCTGGAGGGCGAACGGATCAAGGCCGGCGCGGAAGCGAAGCTCGGCACAAGCGAGAACCGCGCCGATGCTGTGGCGGACACTCCTGCCGAAGCCTGAGGGGGGTGAAGACGGGGGGCTATCAATGCGGCGGGCCTATCTGGGCCCGCCGCATCCTTTTGTTGGCGCCTCGCTATTGCAGCAGGGAAGCTGGCACTGCCGGGCGATCGGGTACGTCGGCCAGCCAGTTATCGAAGATCTCGACCAGCAAGCGGCCGTCTGGCATGGTCGCCGAGCGCTGGGCGGTCAGCCAGTCGGTGAGCGCCGCCTGGCGGCGGGTGGCCAGAGTATCGGGGTCCAGCGGCCGCTCGGCGCGCTCGAGGACCTCGATCACGTGGAAGCCGAAGTCGGTCTGCACCGGCTGGCTCACCTGCCCGATGGGCAAGCTGAAAGCGGCTTCTTCAAACGCGGCCACCATGGCGCCGCGGCCGAACCAACCTAGGTCGCCGCCCAAGTCCTTGGTGGCGGTGTCAGTGGAGACCTCGGCGGCTAGCGCCGCGAAGTCTTCGCCTTCCGACAGGCGCCGCAGCACCGCTTCTGCCGAGACGAGGTCCGGCACCAGGATGTGGCGGGCGTGGACCTGCTCTTCGGTGGCGGGTACCTCTGCGCCGATGGCGGCCTCCAGCCTCTTGCGATAGAGTTGGCCTTCGAGCATACGGAGGATCTCCGCGTCGCTGAGGCCGGTCTGCTGGCGCACGTCGCGCTCGTAACCGGCCACGGCAGTGCCGTAGCCCTGAGTGGTATACGGCGTGGCGGTGGGTCGCGGCGTGCCGGTGCTAGTAGGCGTGGGGCTTGGCCCTGGCGTGCTGGTGGCCGTGGGCGTGTGGGTCAGCGTGGGCGTGAAGGTTGCCGTCGGCTGCAGCGTGGCCGTGGGCGTTAGGGTCGGCGCGGCAGTGAGCGTGGCCGCGCGTGTGGGATCCACGGTGGCGGTCGCCTGCAGCGTTGGGGTCAGCGTGGCGCTCGGCGTGATTGTCGGCGTGGGCGTGCCGTCAGGATAAAAGCCAAAGAACTCCTGGTATGCCTTCTTCACATCCTCCGCGCTGACGGCGATGCCGCGCCGGGCGGCTTCGGCCCGGATCAAGCGGTCATCGACCAGGTTGTTGATCACCTCGCGCCCCAGGGTCGCCTTGTCGCTCAGGGCGGTCTGGATCTGAGTCAGCTGCTGGTTGAAGAACTCCTGCTGGCCGAAGAGCTGTATGGCCTGGGCGACCTGCTGGAGCTGCGCGATGAGGTTGTACCGCTGAAACCGGGCGGCCTTGACGAACTCGCCCTTGGTGATTTGCTCGTCGCCCACGCGGGCCACCACCTGGCGCGGGCGCAGCACCGCCTGGTCGATAACGCCGAATGCGATCACGCCCACGACCAGCGCGGTCACCACTAGCGCGCTCACCACGATAAATTGGTGTTGGCGCCGGTCGCGTTCGGCGCGCGAGCGCTGTTTGCGTGTCAGCGGCGCCGAAGGCGCCGCCCCGGACTTGCTCATCGACGGACTCCTCCTAGCTGAATGACAGACCGGCGCCGCCCGAGACGAACGCTGGGCATAGACGGCGCTCGGCACCATCTATGCCCAGCCATGGGCGGCGCACGGAGCGACCGAGGCGGCCAGGCTATGGCAGATTCCTAATGGGTGTCAGGCGCGCCGTACATGCGGGCACAACACGCCCTAGCGCGTCAACTCTCCGGCGAACGGCAGCAGCGCCATGTGCCGAGCGCGCTTGATCGCTTCGGCCACCCGCCGCTGATGCCGGGCACACGTGCCAGTCTGCCGACGGGGGCGGATCTTGCCTCGATCGGAGATCAGCGGGCGCAGCAGGTCGACATTCTTGTAATCAATCTGCTTGGTCTTCTCGGCGCAGAACTGGCAGACGCGAGCGCGGCGGGGACCGCCCCGGCCGCGATCCTCAACTTCCTCTTCGGCGCCTTCTTCATCACGGCCTCGCGGCCGGCGTTCTTGTTCCACGGTTAGCCACTCCCATCAGCGGCGCGGCCGGCCAGCCGGCCGCGCCGCGCAACGTCAAAACGGAAACTCGTCTTCTTCGATCGGCAGCTCATGCGGGTGCGCGGCTGCGCCGCTGTCGCCGCCGGAGGCGGGCCGCGCCGGGCGTTCGCCCAGCATGATCATCTCATTGGCCACGACCTCGGTAGCAAAGTGCTTCTTGCCTTCCTGATCCTCCCAGCGGCGGGTCTGCAGCCGGCCCTCGACATAGACCTGCTGGCCCTTGGCGAGGTACTGCTTGCAGATCTCGGCCAGGTTGCCCCAGGCCACCACGTTGAACCATTCGGTCTCTTCACGGCGCTCGCCGTCAGGCGCATTCCAGTTGCGGGTGGTGGCCACGCTGAACGACGTGACCGGCCGCCCAGACGGGGTGTAGCGCATTTCAGGCTCACGGCCTAAGTGGCCGATGATCATGACCTTGTTCAAGCCGCGGCTCATATTCTCTTCTCCTTATGCGCCAAGCCGGCCCACACGCGCGCCTGAGACTGAGTTGGCCGGCCAGGCCCGAAACTGCGACGCGACCTGCTCTCCAGCGAGCGGGTGTTCAATCGAAGGCTAGGGGCTTCGTCAACCGCCCCTATTCCTCGGCGCGGATCACCTGGAACCGCATCACCTGCTCGGTCAGCCGCATGTTACGCTCGAGCTCACGGGTGCCCGGCGCGCCCATCTGCGTCTGCATCAGGATATATTGGCCCTCGGTTTGCTTTCGGATCGGATAAGCGAGGCGGCGGCGGCCCCACAGGTCGACCTGCGTGACCTGCCCCCCAGCGGCCGTGACCCATCCTTTGGCTTTATCCACCAGCGAGTTGAGCGAGGCGTCATCCAGATCAGGATGAGCGATGAACATGACTTCATAGCTGCGCATGTGGACAACCTCCTTTCTACGGGATATGCCCTGTTCGGCCGCGCACGGCGCGCGGCCTAATGGGAGCAGAAAGCTATGGGGAATGTAGGCAGTCCCCGGCGCAATGCGGGGCATCTTAGCATAAGGCTTAAGTTTGGGCAAGCGATTTGCCGTTGACCGGAAGCGACACGAAAAAGGTGCTTCCGCGGCCGAGCTTGCTGTCGACCCAGACCCGGCCGCCGTGCCGCTCGATAATCGACTTGACGATGGCCAGGCCGAGACCGGAGCCCTTGGCCTGTGTCGCGTCGCGCTGGCGCACACGGAAGAACTTCTCAAACAGGTGCGCCTGGTCGGCCGGGGCGATGCCCATGCCGGTGTCCGCCACCGACAGCTGAAACGTGGAAGCCTGGACCGCGGCGATCAGGCGCACCTCACCGCCCGCCCCCGTGTACTTGATGGCGTTGTCCACTAGGTTGGTGATGGCCTGGCGCAGCAGCGTGGCGTCGCCCGAGAGGCTGGGCAGGTTGGCGGGCACATCCAGGCGGAGGTGGAGGCCCTTGTGGGCGGCATGGGGCGCCAGCGCTTCCACCACCGCCTGAATGACCTCGGGCATCTTGACCGGCTCACGCGCCAGCCCCACGCCGGCCTCGATGCGACCCAGATCGAGCAGGTTGTCGATCAGCTCGGTGATCTGCTCGATGCCGGCGATGATCTTCTGGCCAAACTCGCGCTGCTTTTCGTTGAGCGGCCCGACCATGGGCAGCATGGTGGCATAGCCGCGCATAAACGTCAGCGGCGCGCGCAAGTCATGGCTGACCGTGGCGACGAACTCGGACTTCATCTGGTCGAGCTCTTTGAAGTGGGTCACGTCGCGCAGCACGCACACCCGGCCGAGCACCGAGCCATCAGCGCTGATGATGGTGGAGGCTGAGGCAAAGAGCGTGCGGCCATTGCCCAGCTCTAGTTCCACCGCCGCGGCGAGCGAGCCGGCTCGGTTGTCCTGCAGAAGTTTGATCAGGCCGGGATGCGGCAGCACCTGGGCCACCGGCCGGCCGATGACGGGCCGGCCAGCGAGCGCGAACGCGGTTTCGGCGGCGGGGTTCAGCAGCAGCATCCGCTCGGCGCGATCGGTGACGATGACGGCGTCGGGCGTGGAGGCCAGGATGGCAGCCAAGCGCTGGCGGCCTTGTTCGGCGGCCTCGAACAGCCGCGTGTTGGCGACCGAGACGGCCGCCTGCCCGGCCAGGGTGGCGAGCAGGTTGATCTCCGCCTCGCCGAAGGTGTGCGGCTGATCGTAGCCGAGCCAGAGGGCGCCCAGATAAGCCTGCTGCTGGCGTACCGGCAGAGCGAGCACGGCGTGCAGGCGCCCGGCCACCTGGCTCACGTCGAGCACGGCGCGGGCGCGTGACAGGTTTTCGATGACTGCCCGACCCTCGTGGCGCGTGAGCAGCAGCACATCGTGGTCGAGCGGCGCCATAAGGCCGGCGGCCGGTCCCGCCGCGTAGACTTGCAGCGCGGGCAGGCTGTCGTAAGCCAAGACCTCGCCGGCGTTCTCGCTGGTAGCCAGCACCAACCGCACTCCCGCTGCGCCCGTCGTGGCCAAGACGCCCTCGAGGATGGGCGGCAGCGACTCATCCAGGTTGAGGTGGCTGGCCACCCCCTGGCTGACGCGCAGCAGCAGGCTCAATTCTTCCAGGCGAGCGCGCAGCTTCAGACGCATGCGCTCAAAGGCCAGGCCAGCGCGGCCAATCTCGTCTTCGCCAGTGATCACGACAGCCTGGTCAAGCTGGTTCTCAGAGATGCGCTCGGCGGCCCTGGCCAGCAGCACGGCCGGGCGCGTCACTCGGCCGGCGATCAGGGTGACCAACAGCGCGCCGATGAAGCCAATGATGGCCAGGATCACCAGGGCCGGCGCGGAGATGCGCGTGGCCTGGTCGAGCACCACGTAGTTCGGCACCATGACCACCACGGTCCAGGGGTGGGCGGGCACCGGGTAATACAACACCAGCCGGCGGGTGCCATCGGGCGCCTTGTCCTGATAGGCGATGGCATCTTCCAGATCGGTGGTGAGGCGGCGGGCCGAGGGCTCCGGCGTAAAACTGCCCAGGCGGCGGCTGGTGTCGGGGTGATAGATGATGACGCCATTCTGGTCGAGCAGAAAGCCCTGGCCAAAACCGTGAGCGATGCCGCGCAGGCTGTTGGTGACCGACTGCATGATCGGGTTATTGGACAGGTCGGCGCGGCCGACGAGCACACCCGCCGCGCGGCCGCCACCTGCCGGCAGCACGGGCACGGCAAAGACGGCATCGACCGGGTCGCGCGGGTCGGCAGGGTACAGGATCGTGTTCTGCGGAATGCCAGCCAGGGCCAGGCCGGCCAGGTCGGCCTCGTCGCGGCGCAGCGCGGCGATCGCGGGCGCGTCGACCGGATAGCCAGCCACCGGCCGAAGGTCGGGGTCGAAGAGCGTCAGCTGGCGAAAGTATGGAACGGCGCGCAGGCTGGCGGAAAGATAGGTCACCTGGCCGTCGTGATCGGCAGTCGGCAGCGTGGGCTGAGCGGCGATGTTGGCGGCGAGGTTCTGGCCGGTTTGGATGAAAAACGGGATGCCGCGCGCGGCGGTGTCGGCGCCGCTGGACATCTGGTCGATGACCAGCGCGGTGGAAATGCTGGTGGCGGTGGAGATGTTGGCCCAGAACAGCAGGGCAAACCCGAGCGCAAAAACTGGGCCCAGCGTAAAGAGCAGCTTGCGATTGAGGCTGGAGAGGTAGGGCGGCGCGCGCAGGACGGTGCGCTGTGCCCAGAGCTTGGGAAAGCCGAAGCGGACGAACTCGGCAACCAGACCAGCCAGGATGCATTGCGCCGCGAAGACCGGGATCGCCGCCAACGTCTGCGACCAGACGTAGTCCCAGCCGGGCAGGCCGGCGTTGAGCGAATAGGCCAGGTAGGCGGGAAAGAGATAGACCCATAGCAGTCCGCCCACCAACAGGCCCGTGAATGCCGGGTGGCGTAGCAGGCGGGCGGGCCAATCGCGGTAGTCCTGGCGAACGCACCACGCCACTACGCCGGCCACCAGCGCGTATTCAATCGGTGTCAGATAGGAGTAAGTTTCCCAGGCAGCGCGCGACCAGCCGGTGGCGGCGCCGACCAGCAGCGCTGGGCCGACTCCGAGCCAGCCGCCTGCCAGGAAGGACGGCAGCAGGACGAACAAGGCCAGTCCCGGCCGGCGCGACTCGGCCGGCAGACCGGGCGGCGGCAGGATGTTGGCAGGAATGCGCAGGATAAAGACCTGCGCCAGAACCACGCCCGCGGCCAACAAGCCGGCCAGAGCCAGCCATTGCCACGCCTGCAGACGCGCGAAGCTGGGCAGGCTGAGCGCCAACCACAATAGGACGCCCGCCAGGCACACGGCCAGGATGGCGTACCCATGCAGCCCCGCTGGTGCGTTGAAGAAGGGTGATGCCGTGAAACCCCAGAGATCAAATTCCATGCGCGATGGGTATGCGGCTGTGCGCTCCGGCGCGGGGCGATTATAGCACCGCGGTCCCATTGGTCAAACGGTTCTCTAACAGCCGCAAGGCACAGAGACGCCCGGGAGCGAGAGTGCAAGAGGCGTGCCAGGGGAGACAACCCGCAGCAGGCGATGGGCGATGAACAAGCCAAGGCTGCCGATAGGGGGATGCGTGCGCCCTACACGCTGCCT